>CAYNGH010000207.1:0-5189 GCA_964396845.1 uncultured bacterium
CTCCTGTTTTGTGGCCAGGGAAAAACTGAGCATGGAAGATGCAGTTAGCCTCATAATCAATGCCCGGGGTATCCCGGTGCTGGCCCATCCCTGTTATGCGGGGAAACTGTCAGAACTGTTGCCTCGCCTGCAAAAGGCCGGTATAATGGGAATTGAAGCATATTACCCAACTCACAGTCCCCTGCAGACTGATTATTATATTTCCCTGGCCCGAGAGCACAATTTATGCATTACCGGTGGCACTGATTTCCATGAACCCGGCCAGAACGGAGTTTTGCAACCGGGACTCTCCGGAGTGCCCCACAGAGTGATAACGGATTTTCTGAAGTTTTATCAAGACACATACCGGCAGGAGGTTTTATAGATGGTCAAGGACACCTCGTCAAAGATGGAAACCCTTCGCCGCAGGATTGATGGATCCAGTTTTGAAGAAAGTGTTTTCCGCCTCAAGGAGGAGAATGCCCGGCTGGTAACTATATCCTGTCAACGATCTCTGGACGGCCCCCTGAATCTGCTTTATTACTTCCAGAAGGAGCGCCGGCTGATCATTCTGGAACTTGCTGTCATCGAAAACACTGTTCCCTCGCTATACTCCATCTTCACCAAGGCAGATTTTATCGAACGGGAAATAAACAACACCTTTGGGATAAAATTTCTGGGACATCCCAATCTGGAAAGGATCGTGGGAAAAAACACCATTGAACCGAAGGTAAGTTTTTACGAGAAAAAGGCTGTAAAATCAGAAAATGAGAATTGAAAACGACATAAGATTATACAATGAAATTTGGAGAGAAGCCATATGATCAGGAGATTCATGCTGGTTATTATTGTTCTGGCCCTGATACTGCCTGCTGATTCCTGGGGCCAGGATCAGAAGGACCCCAGGATTAACGCTGCCCAGATTTACCTCCAGAACAGCGACTATGATTCCGCCCTGAAAATACTGGAAAAGGTAATTATCGAAGACCCCGGCAATGTGGATGTCCATTACCTGCTGGGACTGGCGTATAAGGGGGACAACCAGTTAGAAAAGGCCGGGGATCATTTTAAAAGAGCCCTGGCAATTATGCCTGATTCGGATATGATTGCAGTGCAACTGGCCTCAATCCACCTTGTTCAGAAAGAATATGATAAAGCAAAAGCAGTACTCGATGATGCCATCAAACGAAACCCCAAATCAGCCCTGGCTCATTATGCCTTGGGCGTGCTGTTCTATAACCAGCAGGATGTCAGACAGGCCCTGCATTATTTTGGAGAAGCCCTGAGCCGGGAGAGAAACTTTGCCTCGGCCCAGGGTAACCTGGGAGTAATATACTACAACACCGACAATCCCGACAAGGCCGTGGAAAACTTCCAAAAAGCCTCAATAATTGAACCGGAAAACCCTCATTATTCCTTTGCCCAGGGATGGGTGGAATACCGCCGGGGGAACCTCACCAGGGCAATGCAGTTATTTGACACCGCCGCCTCCATAAGACCTCCATCCCCTTACTCCGCCATGAAAAAGGCCATCGAAGCCTATGAGAAAAAGGATTATGATTCCGCCCGAAAGGCAACAGAAGAAGCCCTGATTATGGAGCCAGGCTTTCCCCGGGCAATAATCCTGGGGGCATATATCGACATGATCCAGGAAAAATATCAAGATGCCATAGATTCTGCGGAAAAACTCATCGAGGAAGATCCTCTGGATCGTGACGCTAAAGAGATTCTAAAGAAAGCCCGATCCATGATTAAACAAAAAGCCGAAACCCCACCGGAACCAGAAGCAGAAGCAGAAGCAGAAGCAGAATCGAAGCCGGAGCGGGAGAAGGAGATAAAACCAGAACCAGGACCGGAGCTGGATACCGAACCGTCACAGAATAATATGACAGATCCTGATGACCCTGATAATCCTGATGACCCCGAAGAAGAGGCCGGCAATTAAAAACCCGGCGGGGAAATCAGTTCTGGAGTTTTTTATCTTTTTTATTTTTTATCCTGGGGAATCTTTTCGAAGGTTTTTACATCAAAGGTTTCCTTCAGGGTGGAAGAAGCCTGAAATCCATTCATTACTATGGTTTCCACCAGGTTGAAGGTAAGACACTGGCGGTTGTTGATCATCTCTTCGGTAAAGCTCTCTTTGATGCTTTCTGCATCATCGAACATCAGGCCCTTGCCCCTGCCGATCATGAATATATCATCCCGGGTCATGGGATCATCATCCACCCTGGCCCGGACTATGGTGCGGTCTTCGTTCAGCTGGTGATAGCTCAGAGTATAAACCCCGTCTTCTTCCTGGCCCTGCTGTTTCACCTTGTCCTTGAATTTGTTGTAACGGTTAACTATAAACTCCCCTATGGGCTTGGGTTGAACACTGCCGGAATCCTGCATTTTGACACCTCAAAAAATAGTTTTTGCTCACGAATCCATGATAGTATAAATTCATTGTAGAGTCTATTGACATTTTGTTAAAATTTAATAATTTGCCACTGAAATGATGTGGGGAGCATATTATTGCCATGGGTTTTTCTGTTACGGAAGCTGGGCTTCGATGATTTCGTTGGTTTCTCCGTCATGGGTGACCACAACTTCACTACCATCCCTGGCGGAAAAGGTCAGGGCCTCCAGAGATGCAGCATCTTTAGGGTCCAGGGTATAAAAGGCAGAATGAAGCTGAAATATCACAGAATATTTTTTATCTTCAGAGGTCTTTCCTATCTTTCTGACCACATCTCCAAAGGTTACCTTCACCATTATGAACAGCCTCCTGTCTTCCATCCCTGGGGCATCTCGCTGGGATTGTGCCCGTAATAACGGTTCTTTATCTGTTGAAGCACACGACAATACTCATGGTTTGTCTTCCGGGCAACTTTCAGATGTTTGTCAAACTTCTTGCGGGAAAACTCCCTGGGCTTGTAATCAATATATGTCTGCTCCGGGGGATCGTATATATCCGGGTGGGTAATATCAAAATTGATGGGGAAATCCTGGCTCCAGAAATGCCTGATCCACTCATCTGCCTTTATCGGGCGGTCTGGGTTTACCGCCGCATCCAACACATATCCATCAACCTTTCCGGTTTTATCATCCTTTGCAAAGGTGAGAGCCGCCACATGATACCACCACTCACCCTTTGTAAACTTGTTCTGGGCCTTGAGCCTCCATTTTGGAAAAGAAAAAAAGTTTGAGTCAAGATCCCCAATCATAACATAAATCTTGGCAGAGTTCATCCCCTGATCCAGAATCTTTCCGCAGGCTTCATGAGCACGGGCATAACAGCCGTCGGGAAGATGCTCCCAGGGAATATCAGGATCCCCGGCAATCTCCCGGAAATGCTCCGTCAGCCGGGACAATGAAGGTATCTCACCGCCGATACGATCAATATCCCAGTCATTCTGAATGGTGGCATGGGGGCCCAGCTCCCGCTGAAGGTGTTTCTCAAAAGGCCCCACGTCAATCCCCCGGTCATCCACCAGTCCCAGAGAGGCTACCTTGTCCCCCTCGGTCATGGTCACAACCCGGGGAGCCGGTTCGTAATCTGCCAAATCAGCCACTGACATGCAGGAAACCGACATCTCCTCATTCTCCGGGTTAGCTTGTTCTTCAAAGGATACCAGATTGTCGCCAGACTTCGTTTCAGGTTTTATGTGAAGGTGAACATATTCAATGGATGCCCGGCGCATTATCTCGGCTTCATCGGAATCAACGGAAACCTGTGCCCCGGCGACAGTGTCCACAGGAGCCAGAACTGGCTTTTTGGCCATACTCCCAATGCCGGTTCCTGCCTGGGGGATTTTATCCTGTCGGGGATTGAGAGCCTCGGGTTTGTTAATCATAATAATCCCTACAATCCATCCTGTATTTATCAGGTATAAATTTTTTGTATATTTTGCATAAAGATTATACCAGATCCCTGATAAACAGGCAATATGGCTGGCAGGAAATATTGTTAAAACCCGGTTAACTTTTTTCAATTCCGCCGGGACAGATCATACTACTGCAGTTTCACTTGTCGCAGAAATATCAATATCTGTTCTGCGTCCACCGGGCTGATGCTCTGCAATTTTTCAGTTTCCGAGTAAAAACCCGGCCCTGTCAGACGAAAAAAATGATTTTCATATCTGGCCCAGTCGGAAATCAGATCGGTCTTTTTCATGCCCCCGGCCTGGGAGCTTGAGATCAGGTTCACCTTGCCCAGGAGCTTGCTGTTGACCACCTTCAGAACATCTCCCGGCACACCGCCGATGCCACCGCTGGCGGATTCAATGATGAAGGCCGTGTCCCCGCCCCGGTATATGGCCTTGTAAGAAGGGCCTCCTCCGAAGCGGGTTTTTGTGGAAATATTGATTATTATCCGTTCCAGTTGAAACCCCTGGGGCATGTATGTGGGGAGCAGAACCGGGAGCCCCGTTGCCCTCAGGACCTTCACCTGCAGGGGAGTCAGCCCGCCGATGGACGGGTCCATGGGGCCTTCTTCTGCGAACCCGCCTGCAGTGGTTAATAGGACAAGAATCAACCCTGCTATGATAAACCTAATTTTCATAAATATCGCCTCTTTCTGTGACATTTCCGTATCAGCTGAAATAGCTCTCCGAGAAGGTCAGCATTGTGATAATAAAAGTAGTTCCTTTGTCCGCCTGGGTTTCAAAGTCGATTTCGAAGCCGTGGGCATCCAGAATTTTCTTGCATATGGAAAGCCCCAGTCCCGTGCCTTTTTCTCCGTCGGTGCCCCGGGAATAATTCCGGGTAAACTCCGAGAACAGATCTGCCCGATCCTTTTCCTTGATTCCGGTTCCCGTATCTGCCACTTTTATCATCACCTTGTCCCCTTCCCGCAGGGTGGTCAGGGTGATGCTTCCTTTCCGGGGAGTGAACTTGATTGCGTTGCCCAGGAGATTGTTAAGAACCTGAACAAACAGAGTCCTGTCCACATTTACCTGAAGTCCCTGGTCAAGGTTGGTGAGGATTATAATATCCTTGTCGTCAGCCTTGGATTTATATATCTCGATGGATGCTTCCACCAGGTCTTTTATGGGCACTGTTTCCAACTTCAACTGCAGCCGGCCCGATTCCAGAAAGGCAAGATTCAGGAGCTTTTCCACATAATCCACCAGCCGGGCCGATTCCTTGTAAACATAGTCCATATACTCGGTATGTTCTTCTGATAAGCCCTCCATCAGGTCTTTTTTCCCCCGGATCACCTGGGTATA
>CAYNGH010000208.1:0-5107 GCA_964396845.1 uncultured bacterium
GCCTGAAGAAAGCCGGCGACAACATCGGCAACCGGGTAAAGGTGAAGATAGTCAAGAACAAGATGGCTCCACCCTTCAAAAATGCCAACTTCGACATCATCTTCGGCAAGGGTATATTCAAGGAAGGAAGCATTCTGGAAGCCGCGCTGGAATATGATATTGTCAAGAAAAGCGGTTCATGGTACAGCTATGGGGATGTACGCCTCGGCCAGGGGGCCGACAACTCTGCACAATACCTGCTGGCAAATCCCGAGTTGAAAGAAAAACTGGTCCGGGAGATTCTATCAACTACAAAAATCCCTGCCCTGCAACGACGGTTGGAAGAGATGGAGCGAAAAAACCCTTCCCCAAAACCCGGAGATGACGGGAAGAAAGATACGACCAAAAAGGAAACAGTAAAAGCCGGTGAATGAGGATCTCCCCGGGAAACTGCTGGCATCAGCCTACAGGTACTTGTCCCGGCGGGATCACAGTCGGGCCGAGTTGGAAAGAAAACTCACCCTCAGGGGTTTTGAACCGGGCCAGATCCGGGATGTTCTAAATCATCTCGAAGGGTCGGGATACATTAACGACTTAGAGTTTGCCCGAGGCTTTGTGAGATATTGTCAGAGGATCCGGCGTCTGGGGCAAAGGCGGATCCGGCAGGAACTCGAAAGTCGGGGTGTTGGCCGGCAGGCAATTTGGGAGGCCATGGCTTCTTATGATCAGAATTTGGAGGAAGAAAACCTGGAGCATCTTGCGAAAAAGAAGATCCTCTCGGGCAAGGATGTCAACAAGGTTGCATCATACCTGGTTCGCAGGGGATTTTTACCCGGAGATGCCCTGGGGGTTGCCCGAAAGGCAAAAGAGAATATTTTCCAACAGGAATAACAACCCTGGGGATCCTTGTGACAATCCGGGTTGACATCGAGGGAAAAAAAAATTAGAATATTATAGTAAAGCGTACTCAATAAATGCAGAACATGCATTTGGAATATTTTGAAAGCAAAAGGAAGTTAAGGAGTGATAGGCAACCAAATGAAAATTGAATAACGGAGGTGAACTCGCTATCGTTTTAAATATTATCCTGTTTATCATCGGGGTAGCCCTGGGAGCAGGAGCTTGTTATTTTTTTCTGAATAACTTTCGCAATCAGGGGATTGGCCAGGCAAAGGAAGAAGCCGAAAAGATTGTCAGGGATGCAGAAAAAGAAGCAGATAACATCAAGCGGGACAAGATACTTGAGGCCAAGGAAGAAGTCCTGAAGCTCAAGGCAGACCAGGAGAAGGAACGGGATCAGCGCCGGGGGGAGCTGGAACGTTTTGAAAGAAGACTCTTGAACCGGGAAGAGAACCTGGAAAAAAAGAGCGACTCCCTGGATCGCCGGGACCGGGCTATCAAGAACAAAGAAGCGGAGGCTCAGAAGCTCGTCAACGAGGCGGAGCAGTTGAAGCAGAGTCAGCAGGGCGAACTGGAAAGAATAGCCCGGTTGACCGTGGAAGAAGCCCAGAAAGAGATGTTTCGCAAGCTGGACAACGAACTTGCCCTGGAGCTGGCCCTGAGGGTAAAACAGAACGAAGAAAGAATCAAGGAAGAATCCGATCGGACTGCCCGAACCATTATATCCACGGCAATTCAAAAATGGGCGGCGGATCAGGTGGTAGAATCGACAGTATCGGTGGTGCAGCTTCCCAACGACGAAATGAAGGGAAGAATCATCGGCAGGGAAGGACGCAACATCAGAATGCTGGAGAGCTTGACGGGAGTGGACCTGATAATCGACGACACACCGGAGGCGGTAATCTTGTCAGGTTTTGATCCCATCCGGCGGGAAGTTGCCCGGATGGCTCTGGAAAAGCTCATTATCGACGGCAGGATTCACCCGGCCCGTATCGAGGAAATGGTGGAAAAAGCCCAGAAAGAGATGGAAACCAGGGTTCGTGAAGAAGGGGAACAGGCCACTTTCGAGGTTGGAATTACCGGTGTCCATCCAGAGATAATGAAATTGCTGGGCAAGTTGCGATTCCGCACCAGTTACGGTCAGAATGTCCTGCAACATTCCATCGAGGTGGCGACCCTGGCGGGAAATATGGCCTCCCAGTTGGGAATGGACCCTGCAATAGCCAAGCGAGCCGGTCTGCTGCACGACATCGGAAAGGCCCTCAACAGCGAAATCGAAGGCCCCCATGCCCTGATTGGAGCCAAATTCGCCCAACGATACAAGGAATCAAAGGAAGTAGTCCATGCCATAGCCGCTCACCATGAAGACGAGGAGCAGAACTCCATCGAGGCAGTGCTGGTGCAGGCCGCCGATGCCATATCGGCAGCAAGGCCGGGAGCCCGGAGGGAAACTCTGGAAACCTACATCAAACGTCTTGAGAAACTGGAGCAGGTGGCAAACTCCTTCGAGGGAGTGGAAAAATCCTTTGCAATTCAGGCTGGTCGAGAAATCCGAATAATGGTGAGGCCGGACCAGGTGAATGATCTCACCTGTGCTAAAATGGCCAGGGACATTGTAAAGAAGATAGAAGACGAATTGGAATATCCCGGACAGATCAAAGTTACGGTAATAAGGGAAACCAGGACGGTAGAGTACGCAAAATGACCAACAGCCCTGCAGTTTTTCTGCAGGGCTTATTTTATTAAATATTAGGATCTGCCGGAAGGAATTGATTCGGGATCGTCAAACTTAGTTTTCAGGGGAATGGTAAACCAGATAAAAATGTAAAGGAAGTCCCGCAAATGGAAGTATTGAAAGTATCTTCAAAATCAAAGCCAAATGCAGTTGCGGGTGCTCTTGCAGGAGTCCTGCGGGAGCGGGGGACCGCAGAAATGCAGGCTATCGGCGCAGGAGCGCTGAACCAGGCGGTAAAAGCCGTGGCAATAGCCAGGGGAATTGTAGCCCCCAGCGGTATGGATCTCATTTGCATACCAGCATTCAAGGAGATTCAGATCGACGGAGTGGAAAGGACTGCCATCAGACTGATAATCGAGCCGAGAACGGTTCGCAACAGCTGAAAAGATTCAAAAATAAAAAAGGCCTGCCCGGCAGGTCTTTTTTTGTTGATCCATAAGTAAATCATCGGATAAACTGTATCACCACAACAAAGAAGGAGAAAATGCATGGAAATTATTGCAAAAATGGACAAAATCTATAATCAAAAGGCAGATGCGGTAGTTTTATTTCTGTTCTCTGACGAGAAACCCACAGGAGAGCTGGCGGATCTGGATGAAAAGCTGGAGGGACAGGTTGCCTCCATGATAGAGTCAGGAGAAATCAGTGGAAAATTCAGGGAATTCACCCTGATACACACCGACAGGATAGCATCCCCCAGGGTTCTTCTGATGGGCCTTGGCAAGAAAAAAGAAATTGAAATTGATCGGATCCGCTCCATGGCGGGCCGTTCTGCCCGAATCCTGCGGAGAATCAAGGCCATCGACATATGTTATTCCAGCTTTACCGGGCTTGGGGTGTCCCCGGAAGAGAGCGCCCTTTGCATCACCGAGGGAGTGATACTGGGGCTTTATCATTTCAAGCATCACAAGACAACCCACAAGAAGAAGACCCCCGTTGCCAGGGTCACCATATCAGCTAAGAACAGCGACGAGGTGGAGCCAATAACAAAGGGTATCGCCAGGGGTCAGGTGCTGGCCCAATACACCGTAATGGCCAGAAACCTGGTAAATGAACCTGCCAATGTGATGACTCCCACATATTTTACCGACAAGGCCCTTAAACTGGCCCAGGAACAGAATCTGGAATCCTATGTGATAGACCGGGACGGGATGAAGAGTCAAGGCATGGGCTGTATTCTGGCAGTGGCCCAGGGGAGTGATGAACCGCCCAAGATTGTCATTCTCAAGTATATGAACAACCCCGGAGGCCCGGTGCTGGGACTGGTGGGAAAGGGACTCACCTTTGATTCCGGCGGTCTGTGCATCAAGCCTGCGGATTCCATGCTTCGTATGTACAGTGACTGCAGTGGTGCCTGTGCCGTCCTGGGGGCCATGGGGGCCATAGCCAAAATGGAGCTGAAGATTAATGTTGTTGCAGTCATGGGTCTAACTGAGAATATGATTTCCGGCAAGGCATACCGCCCCGGCGATATAATCAAATCCATGTCGGGAAAGACCGTGGAAATAATAAACACCGACGCCGAAGGAAGACTGGTGTTGGCGGACTGTATCTCTCTTGCGAAAAAAACCGGCGCTGATCGGCTGGTGGATATTGCCACCCTCACCGGCGGTTGTGTGACGGCCCTGGGCTTTTCTGCTTCCGGGATAATGGGCAATGACGATGATCTCATTGAAAAGGTGAAAGAATCCGGCAATAAAGCTGCAGAAAGAATGTGGCAGCTTCCCCTTTATGAAGATTACTTCGCCCAGATATACTCTGATGTGGCAGACATGGAAAACTCCGGTGGCCGGGAAGCCAGCGCATGCACTGCGGCTAAATTCCTGGAACAGTTCGTCGAAGAAACCCCCTGGGTTCATATCGACATTGCCGGCACTGCCATGATCGAACGAGAAAGGACCCCTTATCTCAAAAAACCATATCTTCCCAAGGAGGGAGCCACTGGAGTGGGAGTCAGGACCCTGTATCACCTGGCCGACAGCCTCTCGGAAAAGGCATAGCAACGAAAGGATCTGCGGATGTTCGACCTGCACACCCATACCACCGCCTCTGATGGAACCCTGACGCCGGCTCAGATAGTCCGGGAGGCAGTAAGGCTGGGGCTTTCTCATCTGTCCATCACCGACCATGACACCACCGGCGGAATTGACGAAGCCCTGGAAACAGCCCTGGGAAGCAGGTTGCAGGTTATTCCCGGCATAGAACTGAGTGTTGAAGAGGTGGAAATAGAAGTACACATCCTGGGGTACTTCATCAACCATCATCATCAGCCTCTTTTGAGCCATCTCAGGGAGCTCCGTCTTGGCCGGGAAAACCGCACCCGGAAGATCATCGACAAACTCCAGCTCCTGGGGATACCTTTTCAGCCGGAAGACATGAAAAAACTTGGGGGCGGCCAGTCGGTGGGTCGCCCTCATATTGCCCAAATTCTAATTGAAAAAGGAGTTGTAAAAAACAGAGAAGAAGCATTCCAGCAGTATCTTGGCCGCGATG
>CAYNGH010000209.1:0-4988 GCA_964396845.1 uncultured bacterium
TTTCTGAGTGCGGACAAGATCCACCACTTCCGTGAGAAGACCGTTGATATCGGTCTTTCGGCAAAAAACCTCCCGCTGACGGGAAAAATTCAGAAGCCCTGACACAATATTCCTGCATCGCTGAGCTTCCCGGGAAATCATCTTCAGGTCTTCTCCTGAATTTTCATCTTGACCAGATCTGTCCCTCAAGAGCAAATCCGCATAAAGGATAATGGTCCCCAGGGGATTGTTCAGTTCGTGGGCCACCCCCGCTGCCAGCTGACCCATGGAAGCCTGTTTTTCTGAGTGAATCAGCTGTTGCTGGGTGGACTGCAGTTCGTTGAGTGTTTTCTCCAGCTCGTCGATGGTATAGCTCATGCACATCTCTTTTTCCGCCAGCCCCTCACAGATAGCTCTGGCCAGGCCACGGCAGGATTCATAACCGCAGGATCGGCAGTTAAGTTCATCTGAAGGGGTGAATTTATTGAGAGATCGCAGTGCTTCATCCACCTGTTCTTCTGTGGGCTCCAAGACTTCAACTGGTTCTGCTCTGAACTTTCGAGATAAGTCAAGATGGGAGTATTTCTTCATATAATGCTGCCACTGCTCTAAATTAAATGCTCTCTGGGCTTCTCGAATATACTGGGAAACCTTCCGCTTCCGGTGGAAAATCCCTCCTCCCTGGGATATGGTGGGGCCATTTATACAACCCTCGCAGAAGAGTATCTCTGCCATCCGGCAGTTGGCACGGCCTTCTTCAAACTGATCGATAAAATCAAGCATCTGCTCCCGGCCATCGATGGCTTCCAACTGGCAGTCCAGAATATCATCGTCCAGCTCTGCTGACCTCAAAGCACCACCGGTTATGGGATAGGCCCGTCCCCAGGAAGGATGGGGAGGGTCAAACCCGGCAGGCTCCATGTCTGACAGTACTATTCCCATTCGATCCCGGATTATCCGGCTTTCTTGAAATGTCAGAACCTCATCGATTATTCCAGCAATCTCCGGGGATCTGGCTTCTTTTTTCTTGGCGATGCATGGCCCAACAAAAACCACCGCAGCATCAGCACCGAATTCTTCCCTGGCAACCATTCCCTATGCGACCATGGGCGATACCACGGGAGTCAGGTTTTCGATAATGCCCGGGTGATACTTTTTTATGTAGTTGTTGATACCGGGACATGCCGAGGTTATCAGGGGAATACCCCCCTGATCATACAGACGGCGGTATTCTTTGGAAATCAGGTCTGCGCCGAAGGCTACTTCCATCACATGGTCAAAACCCATCCGGCGATAAGCCTCCACCAGCTGGCCCGGCGATGCTTCGTCGTCCAGCTCTGCAGGAAAAGACGGTGCCACCAGCAGTACCTTTACCCGATCTGAATTAAGAAGATCCATAACTGCATCGATGGAGGAATAAATCTCCTTGGCGTTCTGGGTGCAGACCCGGACACAGTTGCCACAGCCGATACAACGTTCCGGAATCACCACTGCCTGGCCCTTTTCTACCCGGATGGCCTTGGCGGGGCACTGGCGGACGCAGTTGTAACAACGGCGGCATTTGTTTTCGATTGTTCTGACCACATCGAAACTCATCAGAATCGATCCCTTCCCGTATAGTGGGTGTGAAGAAGCTGGTGGGATTTATGCCCCAGGGGCTTCCCGAGAAACTCTTCATATAGCTGGATTATAACTGGATTCTTATGGGCAAGACGAAGTTTGTCGGAAGCGTCAATCCGGTAGAGGGCCTGTTGTCGGGCCTCGATTTTTTCCGTATCCTGAGGTCGGGGCTGACCTCCGCCGGCAATACACCCACCAGGACAGGCCATTATCTCGATGAAATGATACCTGTCAGGGTCTTCTTTCAGCTGATCCAGGATTCTGCGGGCATTGGCAAGCCCCGATGCCGCGACTATCCTGAGATCCAGACCGGGAAGCCTGACCACGGTTTCCTTGACTCCTTCCAGGCCCCGCACCGGTTCCAGCTCCAGCTTTTCAATTTCTTTCCCGGTGAGCATATTATGAGCAGTTCGCACCGCAGCTTCCATTACTCCTCCGGTGGATCCGAATATCTTCCCGGCGCTGGACCGTATATTAAAGTAAGGATCATAATCCTCTTCTCCCAGAGTGTTCACATCTATCCCGGCGGTTTTTATCATCCGGGCAAGCTCCCTGGTGGTCAGAACTGCATCCACAAAGGGAATGGCCCCGTCGAAAAACTCTTTTCGCTTCACTTCAAACTTCTTGGCAGTACAAGGCATAACCGATACCACAAAGAGATTCTCAGGATTGATACCTTCGTTCTTTGCATAATATGTCTTGATGAGGGATCCTAACATCTCCTGGGGAGATCTGCATGTGGACAGATTATCCATATACTCCGGGTAAAAATGCTCCACAAACTTGACCCAACCGGGACTGCACGAAGTTATGATGGGCAGGGGGCCTCCCGACTGCACCCTTTCAATAAGCTCACTGGCTTCTTCCAATACCGTCAGGTCTGCTGCGGTGGAGGTATCAAAAACCCTGTCAACTCCCATACGGCGTATGGCAGCCACCATCCTGCCCGACAGCTCAGTGCCGGGTTCAAAGCCGAACTCTTCTCCGATGGAAACCGATATGGCCGGGGCAACCTGAAATATCACCTGTTTACTGCTGTCGTTAATGGCTTCCCATACTTCCTTCTGGGAGCTTTTCTCCCGGAGCGCCCCAGTGGGACATACCATGATGCACTGACCGCAGAATACACAGGGAGCAGTGTTAAGCCCCCGGTTGAAGGCCGGCTCGATGTGGGTGTTATATCCCCGGTTGACAAAATCGATGGCGGTGACTCCCTGAACTTCCTCGCATACCCGGACGCACTTTCCGCAAAGAATGCACTTGTCGGGATCTCTCTCGATGGAAGGACTGGAAGTGTCCAACAGGAATTGCCTTTTTTCTCCCTGGTAACGTTTTTTCCGGATACCCATTTCCACGGCCAGATCCTGAAGCTGACAGTTGAGGTTTCTCTCGCAATAAAGGCAGTCATCGGGATGGCTGGCCAGGAGAAGTTCCACTATGGTTTTCCGGGCACGGCGAACTCTGGGAGAATGTGTGCTGATGCTCATCCCTTCCTCCACGGGAAAGGCACAGGATGGAATCAGGCCGGGCCGGCCCTCCACCTCCACCACACAGAGGCGACAAGACCCCGAGGGCTTCAGGCCCTCCATGTAGCACAAAGTCGGGATATTTATTCCTTGTTCCCGAAGAGCTTCCAATATGGTAAGGCCCTGGCGGGTTTCAATCTCTTTTCCATTGACTTTAACCAACATTTGCAACACCTTCTTTCACCAGCTCCACAGCGTTGAATTTGCAGGAAGCAAGACATGCCCCGCAACTTATGCATTTTTCCTCTATGATATAATGGGGATGTTTGGCTTCTCCCACAATGGCACCAACAGGACATTTCCTGGCGCACAGGGTGCATCCCCGGCAATTGGCGGCAATAATACGGTAAGTATTCATTCCGGCGCAAACTCCCGCAGGACAGCAGTTGTTGTAAATATGCTCCTGATATTCATCCCGGAAATATTTCAAGGTAGAAAGCACGGGATTCGCCGCGGTCTGCCCCAGGCCACAAAGGGCGGTATCCTTGATGGACTGGGCCAGCCTCTGCATATATATGATTCCGTTGAACCGATCCAGCCGGGACATTTCCGGCATGGCCTTTGTGGATTTTGTTATGTTCTCCAGAATATCATAAAGCCGTTTGGTTCCTTCCCGGCAGGGGATGCATTTACCGCAGGATTCTTTTTGAATAAAATCCATAAAGTAACGGGCCACATCAACCATGCAGGTGTCCTGATCCATCACCACAAGACCGCCGGAGCCCATCATAGCACCAACGGTTTTTAAGGATTCATAATCTATGGCAATGTCCAGATGTTCTTCGGGAATACACCCCCCGGAAGGCCCGCCTATCTGAACGGCCTTGAACTGTCGATCTCCGGCGATACCTCCGGCAACATCATAAATAATCTCCCGTAGGGTAATCCCCATGGGGACTTCCACAAGACCGTTGTTCTTTACTTTTCCCGACAGGGCAAAAACCTTGGTCCCCTTACTGCCATCTGTGCCGATGCGGGCAAATTCTTTGGCTCCCATTCGGAATATGGCAGGTACATTAGCCAGGGTTTCCACATTGTTTATAATGGTGGGACAGTCCCACAGGCCAGATACCGCAGGGTAGGGAGGACGGTAGCGGGGCATTCCCCGTTTTCCCTCGATGGATGCGATGAGAGCAGTTTCCTCACCGCACACGAAAGCGCCGGCTCCTTTCTTCAGCTTTAAGTGAAAATTAAAACCGGTATCAAGGATATTTTCACCTATAAGCCCCATATCTTCCAGAGATTCGATGACTTTTTCCAGGTTTTCAATGGCCAGAGGATATTCAGCTCTGATATAAATATAGCCCGTGTCCGCTCCGATGGCATATCCGCCGATCATTATGCCCTCGATAACCCGGCAGGGATCCCCCTCCAGAACCGATCTATCCATAAACGCACCGGGATCTCCTTCATCGGCATTGCATATCATATATTTTTGTTTATTTTGCTGAGAATGGGCAAAGGCCCATTTCTTCCCGGTGGGAAAACCGCCTCCGCCACGGCCCCGAAGCCCGGAAATATTCACCTGCTCAATCACTTCTTCCGGAGTCATTTCTGTCAGAACCTTGTAAAGGCTGAAAAATCCTCCCCTTAAAATATACTCCTCAATATCCACCGGGTTAATGGTTCCGCAGTTTTCCAGCACTATCTTCTTTTGCCGGGCGAAGTAAGGTATCTCGTTGATAAAGGGGATTCCCGGAAGTGCCGGGGCTTGATGATCGGGATACTGCCCCAGGACTTCCAGTCCTTCCATGCTTCCGCCGGTAAGGAAATTGACGATTTGACCCACCTGTTCTTTTGAAACCCGGCAGAAGCTCACCCTGGGAGTTCCGGGCCTTCTCACATCCACAATGGGTTCAACTT
>CAYNGH010000210.1:0-4933 GCA_964396845.1 uncultured bacterium
AGGTCATTCTCCCGGATGGAGTCATGAAATTTCTTGGAGTTTTTCCCAACAACATT
This sequence comes from uncultured bacterium, assembly GCA_964396845.1. Classification (GTDB taxonomy): domain Bacteria; phylum Vulcanimicrobiota; class JAJTBE01; order JAJTBE01; family CAYNGH01; genus CAYNGH01. Next base: position 57 of record CAYNGH010000210.1, read on the forward strand.
GGCAACTTTATCAAACAAGTTCAGAAAAAAACCAAAAAAACCCCTTAAAAATTCTTCCATACCCTCACACCTGCTTTCGTTGGTACTTGACCATACCCTGCGGGATCACTCTGAAACTGCAACACTGCAACAGGGATCCTCATTATTGTCTTTGTTGTCCATATTGTCCTTAGCTGAATCTTCACCGGGAAGAAGCCCCTCCCCGGAAGATTCCTCCGGGTTTTCTTCACCTTCCCGAAGCATGGAGAGGCTGACTATGGGCAGGGCCACAGTTTCAAGGCGAAACAGATCCACGCAGGAGCTGGCCTTGTCCACATCTATGCCCACCAAACGACCCTCCTGATCAAAGTCCAGGGTCACTCCCGGGGCCACCTGGTTGGATCTCACAGTAACGCCGTTGGACAAATCAATATACAGAGAATCATTATCAGGATAGTATTGAAATCTCATGTTCTTCTCCGCTTAAAAATAATATCACCCAAGGGATTCATTCCCCATCAGCCCCTGGCAGATCCTTCAATGCCTGATGGGACTATCTCTCTTCATGGCATCCAGCTGACGCTGGCATTTAAGGCACCCCTTGTCGGAACCTGTCCGAAGAATTACCATCGCCTCGCCCATACGGCCACTGTCGATGAGAGTCATAGCCTTGTGATAGTAGGCATCCCGGTTGTCGGGGGCCAGTTCGATGGCCTTGTCAAAAGCCTCCATAGATTCATCATGAAAGCCCTGAGCGCCTTTGACCACGCCAATCCACATCCATGTATCAGACCAGTTGGGGTCCAGACTGGCAGACTTTTCAAAAGCCTCCAAAGCTTCGGGATATTTTCCGATGGTTCCCAGGACAAGACCCTTGCCATTCCAGGAGTCGGTAAGCTCCGGATCCAGAGAAAGGGCAGTTTCAAAAGATTTCAAGGCTTCATCATAATGTCCCTGTTTGAACAGCACAGTTCCCCGGTTGTGCCAGGCCTGGGGATCCTCGGGATTAACCCTGATGGCAATCTCCATGTTCTCCATGGCTTCGATGTGCCTTCCCAGGTAGTCAAGAACCACTCCCTTGGCATAATAAGGCTTGGCCTCCTGAGTATTATGAGAAACCGCAAGTTCAAATGATTCAAGGGCTTCCTGAAACTCGCCCAGCTTCATCAAGACCTGTCCCTTGCCATAGTGGGCTTCCCATGATTCTGGGTTCAGCAGAATGGCACGATCAAAGGAAACCATCGCTTCATCGTATTGTTCCAGGTCAAGATGGGCAATCCCCCGGTTCTTCCAGGATTTCCAGTCCCTGGGATTAATCAGGGTTGCCTGACGGAAAAGATTCAGCGCTTTCTTGAAGTCCCGGCCTTCCAGCAGTTCCATTCCCTGCTGATTCAGCCTGGAAACATCTCCCCCGCGAAAAACCACAAAATACAATATCAGAATGGCAAAGAGAGTGACAGAAAGAATAATCACCAGGTTCTTTAATGGATATGGCCTGTGGGAAGGCTCGCCGGCAGTGTCGGGACGGCGGTTGACATAGCCGGAGGAGCTGTCGGAAGATTCTTCAATGGTATCATCAGATCCGTCTTCTGACTTGTCTTCAGATCTGTCTTCAGACTTGTCTTCTGACCTGTCTTCCGGGGCATCCGGCGGGGAAGCTGTCGGCACAGCCGGTGTTTCCTGTGGTTCCGGCGGTTCTGATGTCCGGGGCTGATCCTGTGAATCCAATGGTTTGGATTGTTGCGGTGGATCCTGTGGTTCCGGCAGTTCATTGTCAGCATCAGGCTGATCTTCACTGCTTTCGGCGGGATCCTTCAGGCTTGTTATGCCGTCTTTTTTTTCCACAGCATAATCATAATTACAACCTGGACAGGTTGCCTGCCAATCCCCCGGTGAAACCGATATTTTTTTTCCGCACCTGTTGCAGTCAAGCTCAAACGAATCCATAGCCACTCCATTATTGCTCCTGATTTAGTCTGATTCTTCAAGGGGTTCCAAAAAGCCTTTCAAATGATAAAATGCCCAAAAAGAGGTCTTTTGCAGGATAAAAACAGGAATCCCGGCCCCCGGTGCCAATATATTAAAGAAACCAGTCAGGAAGTTTATTATATGAAAAAGAAGACACCCAATCTTATGACGGCAGTTATTGCCCTTGTTCTGCTGAGTGCCCGCAGGGCATACGGATATATCGATCCCGGCACCCTGGGGATCCTGTCCCAGGTGGGATACCTTGTCTTTTACGGACTGGTGGCAGTTCTGGCTTTTTTCTTCCGCCCCATAAAGACTTTCTTCTTGGCATTGCTGGAAAAGATAACCGGCAAGAAGTTCGTTAAAGAAGAAATCGTCGAAGAAGACGAAGAAGACGAAGACAAAAAGCAAAGTCAGCCACAGGACAATGGAAATGGCCACGGCAAGGACATCCCGGAGGAGAACCCTCCTGTTCTGGAGCCTGACGGGATTGACGATGACACTGTAAAAAAGTCCGGCTCCTGAAACAATCCGGTACCCCGGCAGTCAGGCATGATTCCATCTGCCAATTTGAGGGACTAAGATGCCAAAATCAACATCATCCCGGGACCCGGCCCAGCTGGTTGCCAGGGAATATTCAGATTTTTTCAGATTTTTCTTTAAGACACCGGCAAAATCCCGCCGGGTGGTTTTTTATGGAGAACACGAAGGATACTACTCTTATTTTGAGGGTATCATCAACGAACTGTGCCGTCACAACCAGCCTGTGGCCTATGTGACATCAGACCCGGAAGATCCGGTGTTTAAAACCGGGAATCCCCTGGTCACGGCATTTTATCAGGATAAGATGCTCCCCTTCTTTATGTGGTTTGTCAGAAGCCCGGTGTTTGTGATGACCCTGACGGATCTCCACAAATTCCATCTGAAGCGATCATTCTTCCCGGTTCATTATGTTTATGTATTTCACGCTATGGTGAGCGTCCACCAGATGTACCGCCCGGGAGCCTTTGATCATTACGATTCCATATTGTGCGCCGGCCCTCACCATGTCAGGGAACTTCGCCACGAGGAGAAGATGCGTTCCCTGAAGCCCCGTCAGCTCATTGAAGCGGGCTATTACCGCCTGGAGAGGATCCACAGGAACTATCAGGAGTTCCAGAAGTCTTCCCGGCCCGATGCTCCCCCGACGGTGCTCATCGCCCCATCCTGGGGGGAAAAGAACATAATCGAGTCCTGCGGTATGGAGCTGTCAAAAATCCTCCGGGGAGAAAACTATAAGGTCATAATGCGACCCCATCCGGAAACTGTCCGGCGAAACCCGGAAATCCTCAATAAAATCCAAGAACAGTTCAAGGATGATCCCAACTTTCAATTGGAACGGTCGGTTTCCACCGATGATTCCCTTCTTGAGGCCGATGTCCTCATATGCGATATGTCGGGAGTGGCCCTGGAATATGCCCTGGGGACCCTGCGCCGGGTTCTCTTCATCAATGTCCCCCCCAAGGTGAAGAATCCCGACTTTGCAAAATGGATAATTGAACCTCTGGAGCTGGAATTGCGTCCTGAAATAGGAGTGGAGCTGGCCCCGGAAAACTTGCAGAAAGTCCCCGACGTGGTGAAGGACCTGATGGCCAGCCGGGAAGAGTTCAAAGAAAAGCTGGAGGAGATAAGAAATAAGACCGTGTTTAACCTGGGATCTTCTTCAGGGATAAGCTGTGATCACATAATGAAAATACTGAACAATTACCGGGACAAGGGAGGAAACCAATGAAAAGAACCCGACGGCTCCGGGAGATGCTCAATTCATCCCGGCTGGAGTTCATAATGGAAGCCCACAACGGCCTGAGCGCCCGGATAGTCCGGGAGGCGGGCTTTTCGGGGATATGGGCCTCGGGGCTTTCCATATCGGCATCCCTGGGAGTCCGGGACAACAACGAAGCTTCATGGACGCAGATACTGGAAGTGGCGGAATTCATGGCTGATTCTGCGGGGGATATTCCCATACTTTTAGACGGGGACACAGGCTTTGGCAATTTCAACAACATGATGCGCCTGGTGAGGAAACTTGAGCAGAGAGGCATTGCCGGAGTATGCATCGAGGACAAATTATTCCCCAAGACCAACTCCTACATCCGGGGTGAAACCCAGCCCCTGGCGGATGTGGAGGAATTCTGCGGGAAAATCCGGGCTGCGGTGGATGCCAGAACAGACCCTGATTTTGTGGTGACAGCCAGGGTGGAAGCTTTCATTGCAGGATGGGGTCTTGAAGAGGCCCTCCGGCGGGCAGAAGCATACCGCAGGGCCGGAGCCGATGCCATACTGGTTCATTCCAAGAAGACCAGCGACAGTGATATTGAAGCCTTCATGAAGGAGTGGAAGAACCGTCATCCGGTGATTATCGTCCCCACCACCTATTATTCCACTCCCACGGATAAATTCCGCCAGATGGGAATATCCGCAGTAATATGGGCCAATCACAACCTGAGATCCGCCATCGGCGCAATGCAGGAAACATCCCGGCGGATTTTCCTGGAGGAATCCCTGATGGGAGTTGAACAGGATATTGTTCCCGTATCGGAAGTATTCCGCCTTCAGGGGGCCGATGAACTGCAAAAAAACGAAGCCCGCTATCTGCCCGTTGCAGGGAAGCAGGTGAACGCGGTAATCCTCGCCGCCAGCCGGGGAGAACGTTTCGGAGAGCTGACAAAAAACATACCCAAGACCATGCTCCGGGTCCGGGGGAAGTCCATCCTGGAAACCCAGGTCCATGACTTCAACCGGGTGGGCATTAAAGATATTACCGTGGTTAGGGGATTCGCCCCGGAAACCGTCAGTCTGGTCAACACCAAAACCTTGGACAACCCTGACTATGACGCCACCAGCGAGCTTTACTCCCTGTATCTTGCAAGAGAAGCCTTTGGGGAGAACAC
>CAYNGH010000211.1:0-4919 GCA_964396845.1 uncultured bacterium
AAAACAACGGAATATCAAAAATGTTATATCGGATTGGATATGGAGGGTGTCAGAAACTCTTCTGTTTCTTGTACTCGGCTCCTTTGCAGTATATTACCCCAGTGCTGGACTCATAGTGCTTGTCCAGAATATTCTGCATGAATACATCCCCGACACTCATTATGGTTTACTGGAAAGATACACCTTGTACCTTTTTGCCCTTCTGTGTATTTATATTCACACCAACACCATCAAGCGACATATCGAACTGATCCTGTGTGAACGCCGGTGTGTTGAGATGGGAGTCACTGATTTTCTGTATCGCAAGATAGATGTGATTTCCGATGAAGCAGAACGAAATCTTCTTCAGCAGAAATGGTTCTCCTACATTGGCCGTACCATAGTGGATCGGCTTAAAGACAGTGCTTTTGGATTGAGCCTTTATTTCCTCATTGTTTTCAATGTGACAATATTCTTCAGCCTCATGGTGGTGATGGCCATACCAATCATTCGGCTGGTTTATCGGCAGGTGTGAGCTTTACCTGTAGGAACCTGGGCCAGTACCACCGGGCATCATTCAGAAGCTCCGGCAGGGTGAAGAGGTTGGTGACATAGGATATTATTAGAGTGTCATCATCGGACGACGCCACCGGGTGGTGTTTTCCTGCGTAAATCAGCAGACCCGGCCCCATGGCTTCTTCTGGACAGCGATAAAGCACCACGGGATCACTCCAGGGCCCCCATGGCGCGGGGGACATCCGCAGGCATATATCCGGGGAATTACCTGCCCGGGTATATACAACAATGAACTGTTTCAAGAATTCATTGTAAGAAACAGTGTACTCATTGGCAAAATCATCTGCCAGTCTTTTGGCATTCTGGAAGTCTTTGCTCCAGTCGTTACCGTCATAAAAACGCCATTTTTCATAATCCAAGGGGTCATCTGCCGGAACCCTGGCAGTGATCATATATTTCCGGTGGTATCCTTCTCCGGTTTCCTCGGTGATCCCGTAGATGTACATGTGGTTTTCCCATATTAGCGCCGCAGAGCCAAAAAAAGTTTCTCCTCCGGGAACAAATGTTCCAAAGGGGATTTTCCTCAGGGTTGTTCTCCATTTATCTGGAGGATCCTGGGGATTATCAATCCGGGCAACGGCAGTGCCCGCACTGTGAAATCCAAAGGCCTGATCCTTGTCGGTTACATGGATCTGAATTAAAAATATATAAAGACCGTCGGGAGCCAGAATTCCGTCATAAATCCAGAAAAAATCATCGCCATGAGGAGGTGTGAACACCGATTGCCAACGGCCTTCTTCATCCTGTCGGGCATAGGTGGTTATCCGGGCAGTGGCGGGATCAGTCCCCTTCTGGATGGCGATGGTGTTATTCACCATAATTGTATCCGGGGACCTTTTTCCATCCCTGATGGTGCCGATGAGGGTATCTCCGAAGAGCCAGAGAATACTGCCGTCGGGCAATGGAGCCGAATAGATGGCATCTCCTCCTATCCAGCCCCGATAATAATTAAAAAAGTTATCCATCAGGGGCAATCGTCTTGATGTGAAATTCACCGGTCTGGGATTATGGTGGGAAGGAGGGATTCTTCCATGATAAATTGTGCCGGGGAAGACCGGGTCCGGCGATGCCATCGGGCGTACTGAATCCATCGGCGTGATGAGATCCCGGCAGAGTCCTCCTGTGGGCAGTAAAACAAATATTATTGTGATTATCACTGTAGCGAAGTTTCTGAATCTCGTCATCATTTAACTCTTTCCCGGGAGGAAATGTCCCTTGAAGTATAATTTATTATTATGGCGAAACCTCTGATGCATATATATTTTATCCGGAGGGAGTGTTATCTCCTTGAGAGATTCAAATTATTCCAGGCAGGGAATATCAAGAGGCAACTTATGCCACTAGGAAGGATCCCCGGAATAACAGAAGAAAAGTTACAAAAAACGAGGGAGGGTCAAATTGAACTGGTGGGATGATTTATATGACATAATGTATGCCGAGGGACATATCTGGTATCCCGTGGACGAACTTCACCTGGTGACCTTCAGAGAAGTGGAGTTTCTGGAAAAAGCCCTTGAGCTGGAGCCGGAGGCCAAGATTCTGGATTTGGGGTGTGGCTCCGGCAGGCATTCGGCCCTGCTGGCAAGCCGGGGTTTCTCAGTGACGGGAATAGACCTGTCAGAGAAGCTCATCAGCAAGGCCAGGGCTGATGTGGAGGGGGATGACCTGCCCCTGGAGTTCATATGCCAGGACATGCGCCGGATCGAATATAAAGAAGATTTTGATGCGGTGATTATGATGGATGTCACCTTCGGCATATTTGATGACGATGAAAATGAAGAGTTAATCAGGAAAATATATGATTCCCTCAAGCCCGATGCCCTTCTTTTTCTGATGGTTTACAATCCTTACTACTGGGCCACCCATCCATATACCACCCACTGGGGGAGTGAAAACGGAGAGATTGTCCGGAAATATTCATTTGATCCTATGAAGGGCAGGGTGGAAGATGCCCAGATATTCATCAATACCAGAGAAGGGGTTCGCCGGGTTCATCCCATCCAGTCCCTGCGGGCGTACACTCTTCCAGAGCTTCGTGAGATGTGTCGAAAGGCTGGTTTTTCCACTTTTGTGACCTATGGCGACAATGGCGACTTCATGCCTTCGGTGGATCTCAGGTTCAATCCTGCCACCTCCCTGGGACTCTATGTAAAGATTCGCAAATAAGCCGAGGTTGGAAATGAATCGAAAACTTGTAATTATTCTCCTTTTTATTATTCTGATTATTCCTGTCCGGGGCAGGGCAGGGGAATCGGAAGAAAAAATCAGGGGACTGATAAAACAGCTTTCCAGCAACAATCCTGATGTCCGTTACATGGCTGTCCAGGAATTAGCGCCCCTTCGAGAGCCGGAAAGTTACCAGCACTTGATGAATCTGGGCATCCGGGACAGGGACCATAGGGTTCGCCGGGCAGCCATATATGCTCTTGGCTTGCTGGGAGATAACAGGGCTGTATCTTTTCTGCTGTCAGCATTAAAAAGAGATGAACTGATGCCCGTTGCCGCCATGGCTCTGGGTAGGATTGGGGATCCCGCTGCAATAATGCCCTTGATTGAGAATCTTAAAAAATGGGATGGATGTGTCCTGGCTCTGGTAAAAATCGGAAAACCAGCAGTGCTTCCTCTTATTGGATCTCTGAAGAGTCAGAACGACAGAACCCGGATGCTTAGCGCCCGGACTCTGGGGCTTATCGGTGATCGTCGGGCATTGAAGCCCCTGATGGATGCCAGAGAGGACCAGAACCGATGGGTTCGAAGTGAAATCGACAGAGCTGTCGAATCTTTTAAGGACTGATCCTCCTGTGAGGCAGGCTTCTATTCCGGTTCAAAGCAGATTACATATTCCAGGCCGAAGGTGTAATCATCACCGCCTTCACCGGGCTTCACCGCATCGATGATGGTCATGACAGGAGGGTCCTTGACTTTGTCCTGGAAGTAATAATCCTGCCGGCGGATAAGGTGTTTGATTTCTCCGGGGACTCCGATGAAGGGCAGAGAAGTGAAATCTCCCAGGAGTGCCAGCTGATAATATGTCAGTCCGGGGACATGGGTCTGCCGGAGGCCGTTATAAAGCTCTCTGACCCTGCGGGTAAAATCCTGATCACTGGAAATTATAAACACCGGCACTGTTCTTTCCCGGTCAATATCAAGGCTTTCTTTGAGGTATTGGTATATGGTTTCTGCCGGGCCCCGATGAATATTGGACAGGATATAATCTTCAAGGCTCAGGTGTGTAAAACATTTGCGGAATGCTGTCTTGCAGGTATATGGGCGATATTCTTCCAGGACACAGCCGTAATCCGGCAGAAGCAGAAGGCAGTCGCTGTATATGTCACTTTTCTGGTTTGCAGGGGCCTGCTTGATAATCACGCGGTTGTAGTTGTCAATCTCCCTGTCCACCTTCCACAGGGCTTGAACCACCGCTTCCAGGGAAAAATCATGGTTCCTGACAAAATCCGCCATTCCCCGGCCAAAGCCTTTTTTATTGAAATGTTCCAGCAGGGCCATAATATTATTTTGGAATCGTTTTTTAAAGTCGCCATGAAGGGCCAGGGCTTTTTTCAGTTGGATAAGGTTAATATCTTCCATGTTTGCCGACAGGGAAAAATCGTGGCTGATGGGAGATGTGTTATAGGCACAACACATTCCTCCGCATTTATTGCAGATATCCCAGGCATACTGGGATAATCTTTTTTTTGATTCATTTGGTTTGAAAAGGTCAGAATAATCTGATGCCATGGAGTGTCAGTCCTTTCCCCAGTTTGTCAAGGAATAATTCTGTTTAAACTCATTAAACCCTGTATGGAAAGGTCACTTTCGATTAATATATATTCACAGGATCAAGAGGGAAATATGATGTTTCCGGGGAAGATTCATCTACCCGAAGAGGGTTGTATTAAAAATCGGGAAAACTATTTTTCTTCTTTCTGGGGGTTCTTCTTATGCTGGAAAACCTTATCCGTTTTTCATATCCATATCCTGTGGCTGCCACATATCAAAATATCGAAAGTATTGTTTATCCCGATGAGATGCCATACAAGTACAACCGTATAATCGATCTGTATGACAGTATCTTGAAAACCGTCACTTATTACCTTCTGGGTTATGCCACCGACAACCGTTCCATGGATCGGGGAGTCAAGACACAGCTGGAGATAACCCTCAAGAACCCCATCCCTTCCAACTGGACAGCCCTTCTGGAAAAGCTCCTGTCGGGTCTTAGAAACTCCAAGGACCCGCTGATCCGGGAAATTTACCGTTTTTACTATGGCAGTGAAACTCAGCTCCCCCGGGTTCGTGAGGCAGTTTATTTCATGCTGGCGGAGCCGACACCTGCCAGGGATCTCAACGATATCAATGTGGCC
>CAYNGH010000212.1:0-4785 GCA_964396845.1 uncultured bacterium
ACGATAGATGAAGGCATTTATCGCCATAACTTCTCTGGTCAATTCTCCTTTTTTTAACATATCCATACCTCCTCCGGGGATATGACAGGCGGGGATTCTGTCAGCCCCTGTTCTTATCAGGCAGCACCTTCCCTGGCCAGATCCAGAAATACCTCCTCCAGGTTTGCCGCCTTCTTCCGCTTCTTTCCCATGGCCAGGCATCGGAGTTGCTCCACAGTGCCCCGGGCCACAATAACTCCCCGCTTCATGATAGCAACCCGGTTGCACAGCTTTTCCGCCTCGGCCATGTCGTGAGTGGTCAGTAGAACCGTAACCCCTGATTCCCGGTTCATCCTGCGGATGAACTGCTGCACCTGAAGCCGGGACCTGGGGTCCAGCCCCGTGGTAGGCTCGTCCAGAAGCAACAGCCGGGGTCTGGTGAACAGCGCCCGGGCAATGGCCACCTTCTGCTGTTGTCCCCGGGAAAGATTCTCCAGGGATCCTTCCAGCTTCTCAGGCTCCAGCTCCAGTGCCCGGAATATCTCCTCCAGCTCACGCCGGGACTTGTCCGGGTGTATTCCGTAAAGCCACGAAGCATAGTTGAGATTTTCCCATGAAGACAGCTTCTTGTAAAAAGACGCTTCCACCGACACCCGATTAATCATCCGGCGGACTTCGATCTCATGGGTTAATGGGTCGATTCCGAATATACTGATGCTTCCCTGGTCCGGCATCAGCAGGGTGGAGATCATTCGAATCAGGGTAGATTTCCCTGAACCGTTGGCTCCCAGGATCCCCATAATCTCTCCCCGGCCCACCTTCAGACTGATATTTCTAACAGCCCAGAACTTCTCCCGAGTCCTCCTGCTCATCAGCTTTTTCAAAAAACTGCCTCCTGCAGGTTTTCCATTGCTCCCCTGGTAGAAGAACTTGGAAACATCATTTAAAACAACTGCCTTTTTCATATCTAACACCTCCACCATACCAACTAAAAAACCCCTGTCGGCGGACAGGGGCTGGTTTCTCATTGAACCTGTGGATCAATCCCCAGGGGGATAAATCCTCCGCATCCGCCTTGATTTTTTCCAGGTATTATTATTAACTTGAGAAAAATTCATTCCATGAACAACAAGCATACCCGGCATATGAATATCTTTACCGCAATGGTTTATCAGTGTCCACATGTTGTCTGAGATCCTTTTCATCTGGTATGCTTATCCTCCCTTCCCTGGATTTGTCTGGTTATTATACAATATTTTATCCTCTGGCGCAAGAGTGTTATCAAATCCTAATTTTTGCCGGTCTTTTGGAGAAACCCGGCGATATTTCTGTGTTTACTGACATTCACTCCAACAGGAATTAACCGGGGCCTGTATAAGTAATGGGAAACAATGGAAACAGGCATTTGGACTCATGAATATTTTCTTGAAAGACATAGAGCACATCCTGACTCCCTTTGCCACCTTCGAACAGGTGGCTGCCATAGCAGTGGGAGGATCCATCGCCGCGGGAACCGGGGATATGGATTCCGATGTGGATATATATATTTACTCCCAGGAGGGAATCCCCAGGAACCTCCGCCTTGAGATTGCCAATGCCCTGGGGCGGGATATTCAGGTTGACAACCGCCTGTGGGAACCCGGCGATGAATGGACAGACATTATAACCGGCAAGGCCATCGACATCATATATCGTCGTCCCCAGTGGATGATTGATGAGATCCGCCGGGTACTGGTGGATTTTGAACCACGGCTGGGATATACCACCACCATATGGGACAACCTGCTCTATTCCACCGTGGCTTATGACCCCACAGGATGGTATGAAGAGTTGAAACAGACTGCCGTTGTCCCTTATCCCGAAGAACTGCAGAAAAGAATTATCCGGCACAATTACCGGGCCATTCAGGGAATCCGTGGAAGCATCCTCCACCAGCTCCAGGTTGCCGTCCGCCGGGGTGATGCAGTGTCGGTGAACCATCGTATCGGGGCGTTGCTGGAATGCTACTTTGACATCCTCTTTGCCGCCAACCGGGTAACCAATCCCGGGGAAAAAATGATAACAGAACATATCAAAAAACGATGCAAATCAACCCCCGGGGACTGCCTTGCCGGAGTAGCCAGGCTTATCAGCTCCATATCATGGATGTCGGGAAACATCCTTGACGAGGCCGGAACCCTGCTGGGAGAGATGGACAGATTCCTCCGGGAGCTTGAACTTCTGCCGGGGAAAGATTTCTGACAGCCTCCTGCCTCACGGAAAACAGGCATTTATCATTCATCTTCATCTTCGTCGTCTTCGTCATCTACATCATCTTCGTCTTCGTCGGAAAGCCAGCACCGCAGGGCCTTGAGTTGCATGTCCGGGGTAAATTCCACATCACATTCGAGGTCCCGGTGACGGTACATCAGCACGATTTCACCGTCAGGGGCGTCCAGGTCTTCCTGCTGGGTTTCTTCGGGGACTCCGAGGCAGGCCTCCACCTTCCCGGGGTTAATCTCACCGGGATAAAGCCAGGAACATTCCTCCCCCAGCCGGATCCTGCCGGCGTATGGTTTCCATTCCCGGATCATGTCAATAAAATCGCAATACTGAGGTAGCAATGGGGCGATGATGAACTCCGAGGTGACGCCGTCCTCGGTGGTGATGGTGATTCCCAGAGAAGGGTATGAATAGATCCCCTGGCTTTTCATATACCACCAGCTGACAGGTGGCCCCAGTTTTCTGATTATCTCACCGACTGGATCTCCCAGTCTGATTTCTCCCAGTTTGCCCAAAAAAAGATCCAGGTCAACATTGACATCCCCGGGGATAGGCATATCCCGGAAAAAAATGGACTCCAGAAGCCCCATTATTCCACCTCCCCATCATCTCACTCAAACCCGTCGGACATCCTGTAGAGATCAAATATCAGCCTGTCTATCATTTTTTCAATCTCCAAGGCTGATGGATCCTCACAGCACTCACATGATGCATATATCTCTTCCAGCCTTCGGGAAAGCTCTTCCACCTGTCGTCGAGTGGAATCATCAGGTTCCCGGAAGGGAATAAGGGACAGGGAGCGGGTGAAAAACTCCAGCATCTTTCCCTTTCGTTTGCCATGCCGGGCAAACCATTCCCCCACAAATCGGGAATTGAGAAACCCCAACAGGTATTGAAGGCTCACCCGGCCCGCCCATTCATCCTTCACAATAATAGCCCGCACATCGCCCCCGTCGTTGAAGTATCCCCGCCGATCCATGGCAAACCGGCATCGGGTTGCCCGGTATGGAACCAGTATTTTTGAGGTTGCGGAAAAAAGTTTCATATTCTGAGGAATACTCACAGCGAACCATTTTCTCTGGCCGGTGGCAACCCTCTGGCGGGCTTCCAGTCCGGAGCGGTGTTCCTTCAAGTAGTTCATCACCCTGGGATACTCCTGGGGCTGGTGATGATCCATCATCATGATTATCATAGTATCATCGGGCTTGAGATAATATCGGCGGACATGACTGTTTTTGATGTTGGGGACCAGCAGTTCTTCCTCGAGGCCCAGTCTTTGAGCCTCACGGGAGGAAACGACAAATACTGATGAGAGGCCCGTTTCCTGCCCCTGACCCATTCTGCAAGGGCCGGAATATGGACTCTCCCCGGTGAAGCGATCCGGCAGGCTTTTTGACAAGGCGCTGGTAATATCCCCCAGGGGATGAATATCCTCCCCGTCAATGACAAGAACCTGGGGGGCTGTTTCTCCTGAGAGATCCCACCGGCCATGGGCCAGCCGGGAAGTGTCGATATGTACGGGCTTTACTCCGGAATCCCCACTGCGGACACAGGACAGGAAATCCTGCGCCGATGAAAACCTGGCGCTGGGGTCGGGAGAATAAGCCTTCAGCACAGGGGATTCCCGGTGATTATTTTTTTTATGATCCTGCTCTTTTTTTACTCCTGCAAAGGTCATCGCATCCACGGCCACTTCCCTGCCTTCAATGGTTGAGAACACCGGCAGGGGACAAAATCTGACTGCTTCCTGAATGTGGCAGTTATCCAGAATATATCCCCGGAGCAGGTCCCCCATCTGGTTTTCCAGCCAATAGGAAGGGACCACATATGAGATAATCCCCCCATCCTTGAGGCGATCAATGCCGCCGGTGATAAAATAATAGAATATATCCGACTGTGCCCGGAAGTGACTTCCAAAGAAAGGATGAGATTTGATGGCCCGATGATAATCTCCCCGATCCCGGCCTTTGCCTCCACCGCCAATGGTAAAATAAGGCGGGTTGCCTATGACAAGATCGAATTTCTTCCCCGGCTTTTCCATCCAGGAGATAAAATCCCCACACGCCACTCCTAAATCTGACCCACCCTCCACTCCAGCCAATGCCCCCAGAAGGCTTGCAGCCATAGTTGCGCTGTCAGGGTCAATATCCATGCCGTAAAGATGCTGTCCCAGGATCCGGCCGGCAGGGTTCTGACAGGTTTTTTTAATCTGGGAGAGAAGCTGGCTTTCTTCCAGAACCCCGGCATAATCATCACTGAACATATCGCTGATGTCGAAATGATCCAGGGCGCACCGCTGGAGAACCGCAGAAGCCATGGTTCCGATGGTGCCATAAAACTGCCCCAGTTCAATGTAAGCCTCGGTGAGAAAAACACCCCATCCGCAGGCAGGATCAAGGATTTTGAAATAACCCAGCTGGTCAAAGAGGCAGATGAACCCATATGGATCACATTGCTCCAGAGCTGATGAAAACTTGTCATACCAGACTTTCAGCATCGGTTTCAAGGTGTTGGCCACCATATCTTCCACCAGCCAGCGGGGAG
>CAYNGH010000213.1:0-4772 GCA_964396845.1 uncultured bacterium
GAAGGATCCGGGACTGGCGGGAGATTGAGATCCCCGGCCATGGGGTTTATGTGAAGCGAGGTTACCGGGCCGGGGTTTTTCTGCCCCAGGTGGCCGATGAAACAGGCTGGGACCGGGAAACTTTCATGGCGCATCTGTGCCGGGACAAGGCAGGCCTTCCCCCTGACGGCTGGAAGGACCCGGAAACAGAATTGTTTGTCTTTACTGCGGTGAAGTTCTCAGAAAAGAAGAAATAATCCCTGGCTTTACAGGGCATCAGAAGTTAAATGCCCAGGGGAATTGGCCATAAGATCCAGATAGGAGCAGAGAATTTCTTCTTCCGGATTCAGATTCAGGGCATCTATGAGCCGATGGAAGGTAATTTCTGCCGAATTTTCACTCTGCCGGGCGGTTGATTCGATTTCAATGAAGCAACCCAGCCCCGGGACATGATCCAGGTGTATCCGGGCATCTTCAAAGAGATACAGAACTCTTTTCTTTTTTACGACTCCCAGCACCCCCAGGGCTGTTCCAAGAAGAACACACATCTGTTCTGGATTCTGCAGTCTGGAGCTTTGCCATTGACTCCAGCGCCGGGCCTTTCCTGATTCGTTGCGGTCATAGAAAATCAGCTCACCGGAGCCATCGGTAAAATCCCGCACCTTCAGCCTGCCCCGGGGAACATGGAAATATGTATCCACCTGGTTAAGAATACCGCCGGGAGAAGCACCCATCCGGCGGATCAGTTCTTCCTGCCGGGCAAGGTCATTTACCCGCAGTTTTATTTCAAGGTTTTTCATAGAAGCTACTGTTCAACGGGATTGCTTGCATTCCTTTACGGCTTTATCCTTGTCGGCTTCTTCTCAAATCCTGGGAAGTTAACATGATTTTAACAATCTGGAGGAAAATGTTAACATGTTTTACTCCCTGTTTACAAGGCAGTTTTGATGATGTGCCGGAGATATGTTATAATATAAGCAACCATCAAGGCAAGAGAGAGGTTTTGACATGAACAGAACAGGTATAGGCCCGCCAAGTTCCATTTCATCGGGTAGCACTGTGGTGGCGTCCAACTCTTCATCGGGACACGGATCCGTCGCGGTCAGCTCAGGTAATGCATCGGGCAGTGGCGGTGTTGCCGGAGCAGCAATGCCGGCCATATGCACCAGCGATGCCACCAGCATATCCGCCGAGGCTTCATCGGGATCCTCCGGTGGAGGAGTGTCGGTGGCAGGTATTGTGGGGGCAATTTCTGCAGCCACCTCAGCTGCCAATGGCGGAGGCGGAGCCGGAGTAGCCGGAGTAGCCGGGGCTGCCGGTGGAGCCGGTGGAGCCGGTGGAGCCGGGGCTGCCAGCTGATAAAACCTCAACAAATTTAAAAAGAGCCTCCGGGTTCTTTTTATTTTGATTATTTATTCACCCTTCTGCAAGTCTTATTTCATAATAAAAAGCCGGGAAAGCAGGATATGGGCTCCGGGTTTACAATTTAGATATATAAATCCATCGCCGGTGGGAGGCGAACAAAGTTTATGGCAAGACAGAAAAAAAACTCCCCGGGGGATTCCACGCGGGACACATCTCAGGAGCGGGCCGACTGCATGTTGGATATCCGCCGTTCCATCAATCCGCAGATTCTTCATCACGAGGAAATGATAGACCGATTGCGTCTGGTTCTCTCGGAGATGCACGAGGGGATAATCATCACCGATACAAAAAACACCGTGGAGTGGATTAACCGCAAAGCGTGTCAGTTTCTGGAGGTGGAGTATGAGAATGCCATCGGCAAGCCCATCAAAGCCTTTCATAAAGATCGTTTTGTAAAGGACACCAAAAAGTTTTTTGACACTTTTGGCTCCAGTGAGCTGGAATTCCTGGAGTTTGAAGTGGAAATTCACAACCGGATCATCAACTTCCGTATCAGCCCCCTTCACTCAAAGGGTCAGTATTATGGCATTGTCCGGGTTCTCCGGGACATCACCCAGAATCGCCGTGCCCAGGAGCAGGTACGCCTTCTGGCTCAGGCAGTGAACGCCGCGGCGGAAGCCATATACATCATCGACCCGAGTAAATCCATCCACTATGTGAACCCGGCCTTTTCCCGGATTACCGGTTATGATCGGAGCGAATCCATCGGCAAGGGGCTTAGCCTGTTGCGGAGTGATCAGCACGACGAGAGTTTTTATCGGAATTTGTGGGATACTCTCCGGGGAGGAGAACCCTGGTCCGGCAGGATTGTGAACCGCAAGAAGGACGGCTCTCTTTATACCAGCGACTGCACCATCTCCCCGGTCTTAGACGAAGGAGGGGATATCCGTTACTTCGTGGCAGTGGAAAAGGACATCACCAGAGAGCTGGAGATTGAAACCCAGCTTCTTCACTCCCAGAAGATGGAATTCGTGGGACGGTTGACAGGGGGTATTGCCCATGATTTCAACAATATGCTCACTGCCATCATTGGCAACTCTCATCTGCTCTTGGAAGAAATGGATGATGAGGATCCCCTTCGACCTGAAGCATCGGCCATTCTCAAGGCTTCATTGTCGGCGGCGGGATTCATCCGACAGCTTCTCACCTTCAGTCGCAGACAGAGGGGAGAAGTTCGCAAGATAAACCTCAACTATGTTCTGGGAGAGATGGAGCCACTGCTGAAAAGGCTGGCCAGCGAGAACACCCGTTTTGAATTCCGTCTTGGAGAGAAACTGGACAGCACCCTTGCAGACCAAGGCCAGATTGAACAGATTATCGCAAATCTCACGGTAAACGCCAGGGATGCCATGTCCTCGGGAGGGAGCATAACCTTCGAAACCTCCAACCTGATGGTGCGGGAGCAGGAAACGGGAGTCTTTTCCAATGTGAAGCCTGGAAAATATGTCCAATTGATATGCACCGACCAGGGAGTCGGTATAAGCAATGCTTATCTTGATAAAATCTTCGAGCCTTTCTTTACCACCAAGGAGAGAGGCAAGGGAACCGGCCTGGGATTATCCATTGTCTATGGCATTGTCCAGAAATACGGCGGGGCCATCAGGGTTTTTTCCCGGCCTGGCAAAGGGACAACTTTCCGGATTATTTTCCCCTCGGTGGCCACCGGAGAGGAGCTGAAACCAGAGTCCCGGAACCGCAGGGCCAGGGGAGGAGCTGAAACCATCCTGCTGGTAGAGGATGAGGAAGTTGTCCGCAACTTTGCTGTCCGGGTGTTAAAAAGGCTCGGATACCGGGTGTTTGACTGTGAAACCTGTGATGAAGCCCTGGAAGTTTACCGCCGGGAAGGCACAGAGATTGACCTGATTATCACTGATTATGTGCTGGCGGATCAGAGTGGAGCCGGGCTGGTGGATGAAATTGCCAGAATTACAAAGAAGGACAGAAGACCGGGGATAATTTTTATTTCCGGTTATCCTGATTTTCAG
Organism: uncultured bacterium; assembly: GCA_964396845.1. GTDB lineage: Bacteria > Vulcanimicrobiota > JAJTBE01 > JAJTBE01 > CAYNGH01 > CAYNGH01. The sequence continues at coordinate 3,390 of CAYNGH010000213.1, forward strand.
GCCATGTCTGTCCCTCCCGGAGATTCCAATGCCGTCTTTCTGGAAAAACCCTTCACCCCCGATGACCTTGCCCACAAGATCCGGGATGTCCTTGACGGAACTGTGGGAATGTAGAATTCACAAAAAATCCGCACCTGCCGATATATAAACTGAGCTTCTCACCCCGGAGGTTGATTGTTATCATATGCTGAAAACCGGCCAACTGATAGAAAACCGGTATCGGATTCTCTCGGTTCTGGGACAGGGAGGAATGAGCACGGTTTATCTGGTGGAAGATTCCCGCCTTGATAACCAGTGGGTTCTCAAGGAGTTTCAATTTCCCCCGGGGATTGAGCCTGATGAAAAGACTGCCCTGGAGGAGCATTTCCAGAACGAAGCCCGGATTCTGGCCCGGCTGGATCATCGGGGCATTCCCAGGGTTGTGGATTTTTTTGCCGATGGCCCTCGTCATTATCTGGTGGAAGAATATGTCCCCGGCAGGACCCTTCTGGAGATTGTTCAGCAGGGGCCTATGGAACAAGCCGAAGCAGTAGATGTGGTGCTGGATATTTGTAATGTGCTGGAATATATCCACAGACAGGGGATTATATACCGGGATCTGAAACCTGACAATATAGTCATCCGCCCCGACGGCGGGCTGAAACTGCTGGATTTTGGAATTGCCCGGGTATTCAAGGCAGAGAAAACCAGGGATACTGTAGTGGTGGGCACTCCCGGTTTTGCCCCTCCGGAGCAATATGGCACATCCCAGACAGATCAACGCTCGGATATATACAGCATTGGCGCTCTGATGCATCACATGCTGACGGGGCGGGATCCCCGGGAGCGTCCCTTTGATTTTGAACCGCCTTCAAAGATAGGCATCAAGATCAGTCCCCGCCTGGAGAATACCATGATGAAAGCCCTCAGCCTGCGCTCACATGATCGGCAGGACACCGTGGAGGAGTTGCGAAGCGATCTTGAAATGGTGCGGGATGATCTTTCCGCCATTGACCGGGAGATGGGCAAACCCAGAAGCGAACTGGCAACCCGCCTTATGAGGATCCCTGTCCGGGGGAATCTCCCCGGGACAGAGGCGGTTCCTCGTAAGGCCAATCCCCCGGCTCCAAAAGACGAGGAAGCCCCGAAACAGACCGGCGGAGCCATGGGCACCATGATGACCATCCTTTACGGGGTTGTGCTGTTCATGCTTCTGGCCCTGCTTATTGAGATCCGCTTCCGGCTGTGGATTCTGATACCCCATGTGGTAAATGCCGTGATTGTGGCATCGGTCATTATATGGATATGGAAGATCATTCAGACCCCGGAGGATGACCAGCAGGATGAGGACAGCGACAAAATTCAGGAACAGGAAAAAAATATTAATGACGACAGGCCGGTTTC
>CAYNGH010000214.1:0-4756 GCA_964396845.1 uncultured bacterium
AGCAAGCCGCCGGTTTCGTATGACCATTTCAAGGTGCCGTCGGGATTTATAGCATGGAGAAAATGGTCAAATGATCCCACATATACAGTGCCGTCGCTTCCAACGGCAGGAGAGGAGTGAATAAGGGCGCCGGTTTCGTATGACCATTTCAAGGTGCCGTCGGGATTAATGGCATACAGGAATCCGTTATTGCTCCCCACATATATGACTGCATCTCCTTTGTCGTCATCACCGACAACCGCCGGGGATGATGTGACCCAGTCAAGGGTTCCGAAAGTCCACTTCAAGGTACCGCTCTCAGGGGACATTGCAATGTTGACAACGGTAGTCTGTTCCCCGGTGACGCTAATCTCTTCTGAGTGGTTATCATAACCTTCTTTCACTGCAGTAAGGGTATGATTTCCCTGAAGAACCGAGGAGATGGAATACCTTCCGTCGGCATCGGTATCAACGGTTTTATCTCCCAGGGTCACGGCAACCCCTCCAAGGGGCTGATCGTTGGTAGAGTCGGTGACTATGCCAGTTACATTGCCTCTGTCCCCGATGCCGTCACTACTGCCGGTACAGCCGGAAAACACAAGAACAACTGACAGCATCAACACTGATAGGATCAATAAAGTCCGATTTGATATCTTCATAATACCTCCAATAAAATGATATGCTGATTTTCAATAATCTGCATTTAAAACCCTGCCCTGTTGCTTCTACTTATGGGATTCCGCATAGCTCTTTTCATCGGCAATGATTCTCATGGAATCTTTTGCTCCGCCGAGGACTACAAAGAACAACGGGACCACAAAGAGGGTCAGCAGGGTGGAGAAGGACAGACCGAATATGATTACCCAGCACATGGGGGCAAACAGAGAACCTCCGAATAGGGCCAATGGCAGAAGGCCCCCCAGGGTGCTGATGGTGGTGAGAAGAATCGGCCTGAGCCTGACGATTCCCGCCTCCTTGATGGACTGGTAGAGTTCTTTTCCTTCTCTCAGATTGTCGTTGATGAACTCGATCATGACGATGGCATTATTCACCACAACCCCCGCCAGGGATATAAGACCCAGCGCTGACATGAACCCCAGGGGCTGATTCATGATGAACATTCCTGCAACTGCCCCGATAAAGGCCAGGGGTATGGTGAGATAAACCGCCAGGGCAATGGGAATGGACTTGAACTGGAATGACAGGATCAAAAGCAGGACCATCAACGCCATAACCGCCAGAAGACCCAGATCTCCAAATGCCTGGTTCGAAGATTCTTCCTGTCCTCCGTAACTGATGTCGTAACCTTCAGGAAGTTCATAAGCCTCGATTTTCGGCCTTGCATCCGCCAGAACCTCCGATGGGAGCCGGCCTTTTACATAGGCATTCACCGTCAGAGTGCGCCGTTCGTTGAGCCGGATTATGGTGCTGTTCTGGGTGGCCAACTCCACCGTGGCAAATTCATCCAGACGATGGGACTTGCCGGTACTGCGGGAGGCAAACCGCAGGGACTTCAAGCCTTCCACATCTCTTCGCTCTCTGTCGCTGACCCTCAGCAGGACTTCGATCTGTCTTTCGGGAGCTTTGAGCTGGGTTATGGGGTAGCCCTCAAAAGAAATATATATACTGCTGGCGATATCCTCCGAGTTAATCCCCAGCATGGCGGCTTTGTCCTGGTTGACTCTCAGGACCAGCTTGTAGGAATCATAACCATAACTGTTGTTAGTTCCGGTGACTCCCGGAGTGTTAATCAGAAGCTCTTCAATGCCAGCGCCCACCTCTTTTAATGTTTCCACCTCGGCCCCGGCAATCCTGACCTGGATGGGAGCCGCCACTGCCGGCCCTGTATCCAGCCGTATCACATCAACCTGGGCACCGGTGATATGCTCATCCACAAACTTCTCCATCTCTTCGATGGCCAGTTCCGTATGATATGGGGAAGAAGTATTCACCATAACCTGGGCATATCGGGTCTGGTCAGCTTCCGGGGCAATGGCGATAAAGAACCTGGGGCCGCCTGCTCCCAGATATGAAACATAGCTTTCCACCAGGGGCAATTTCTTTGGCGGGGACCAGAACAGCAGGGGGCTTTTCTTTTCAGCCGCCTCCACATCTTTGAGCTCTTTCAGCCTGCCTTCCAGCTGTTCGGTTATCCGGGATGTGCCGGTGAGATCCCAACCTTCCGGTAGCCATACATTCAACACAAACTGGGACTTGTCTGCCGGTGGGAAAAAGGAAAGGGGGATATAGTTGGCCGCCACATAGAGTGATCCGGCAAAAAGCAGTATCACTCCAGCCAGAACCAACAGTTTGAATTTCAAGATAAGGTCCACCATACCATAATAAATACGCGCCAGTCCTCCGGGCTTTTCCTTGGCTTTTCCGGATTTTTCGCCAGTCTTTTTCGGGGCTTCCTGTCCGGGCTTTGCCACAGATTTATCATTGGTGATGTTTTCTGTTTTATCTTCGGGATTTTTGTTTTTGCCGGCCTTTTCTTTTTTCTGTTTCAGCTTGATAAACAGGCTGGCTGCGGAGGGAGAAACAAACATGGCCACCAGGTATGACAGAATCAGGGCAATGGTAATCACCCGGGGCAAATCAACAATGTATTCCCCCACATCACCGGGCATCAGGGCCAGGGGGCCAAAGGCAGCTATGGTGGTGAGAGTACCGGAAAACAGGGCAATCTTGACTTCTGTTGAGCCCCGGAAGGCTGCTTCATCCCGGGAGAGGCCCATATTCAGGTAGCGAGTATAATTGTCCACAATCACCACGGCATTGTCCACCACCATACCCAGGGCAATAATCAGGGCGTTGATGGACATCTGGTGCAGTTCGATACCGGCAAGGCTCATTATTGCAAAGGTCCCCGCCATAATCAGGGGAACCGCCACTGCAACCACCAGGGCATTCCTAAGGCCCATGCCGATTCCGATGAAAACCAGCACCAGGAATATCGCCTGGTAAAAATTGGACATGAAACCGTTGACAGCTTCCTCCACACCCAAGGGCTGGTTGGACAGGGTCACCAGTTCCAGATCGCCGGGGAGGTCATTACGGATTTCTTCCAGGGCTTCGTTGATTTTTTCTCCCCAGCGGACAATATGATACCCCCGCTTCATGCCGAAGGCAATCACAATGCTTTTCATTCCGCCGGTGCGTACAATCTTGGTGGGCGGATCTTCATACCCTGCAATAACTTCCACATCCAGGTCCCTGAGCCGGACCGCCTTGCCCTGAGGATCCGTAAAAATGATGGTATCTCTTATCTGATCCAGGGTTTTATAAGGGCCGGTGACTTCCAGCTGAATCCGCTTGTCAGCAAGGTTTAAATATGCCTGAGGCACCTGGGCATTTCTGTTGTGAATGGCTTCCATTACATCGTCGGGAGTTATGCCCATCTGGGTTACTGCGGAGGTTGAGCCTTCAATATAAATTTTCTCGGGCTGGTCGCCGTAAATATCAAAATCTCCTACTCCTTCGATGGTTTTGATTTTTTCTTTTATCCGTTCCACCAGGGATTCAAGCTCCCGGTAAGAGTGTTTCTCTGACCGGGAAACAAGACCCAGCACATATGCGCTGGTTTCACCAAAACGGTCATTAATCACCGGGGGCATGGCATCCCTGGGAAGCTGACCCCGAGCGTCATTTATATAATTTCGAATCTGCTGAAAGGCAGTGGTGACCTGATCAGAGTTGGCATACTCGGATATCTCCACCACAATAACAGAAACCCCCGGCAATGACTGGGATGTTATCTTGGTGACATTATCCTGTTTTGAAACAGTGTTCTCCAGAGTTTTAGAGATATAAAGCTCAATATCTTCTGGATTGGCCCCCTGCCAGAAGGTCACGATCTGAACCACCCGGGGATGAATGGGAGGATCTTCGTTCTGGGGAAGATGAGCAAAAGAAGTAATTCCCAGAGCCATAATTATGAACACGGCAAAGAAAGTCAGAGATTTATTCTTGATGGATAGATTTATCAGCTTGTCCAATTGTTACCTGCCTGTTTGAGGATTTTTCACCGAGAATGGATCCTTTTCCCCTTCCTGGATCTCCTTATCCCTGGTTACAAACTTGTGAGAACCAAGGGCCTTGACAACCCTGACCGGGTCCCCTTCCTTTAGATACTCCTGTCCTGATATGACCACCCTTGTGTCATCAGGAACATCTGTTGCAACGATGGCGTTTTCATCCACCAGCTTTACAATGTCCACATCAATCTTTTTGGCTTTATCACCTTCCTCCACGGTATAGATGAAAAACCCCGGCCCGTCAGGTTTCTTCTGAAGGCATGACACAGGCACCGTGGTCACCCGTTTTTCATCTCCGACCCTGAAGACAGCATTACCGATGACCCCGGACAGGTTTTTGCCATGGGGGATATCTTCCATCCGCAGTTTTACCTGGTAGGCTCTGGTCATCATATCCGATGCCGGTGTAATCTCGTAAACTGTTGACCTGTATTCCTTTCCCGGTTCATCCATGAAGGTCACCATGGCTTTTCTGCCTATGGCCATGCTCTTGATATGGGCGCTGGAAATGTTGACAATAAAATCCATATGACTGCTGGAACGGATCTCATAGACAGGAGTTCCTGCGTTAACCACGGCCCCTTCTTCCACCAGTTTGGCAGTGATAATCCCTGACATGGGAGCCTTGAGAACCGTATGATCCAGCTGTTTTCTGGCCTGATTAAGACCTGCCGAGGCCACAGAAACATTGGCCATGGCAATCTGCCTGTCTTCCGGTGATGCGCCTTCTTTTATCAGAC
>CAYNGH010000215.1:0-4730 GCA_964396845.1 uncultured bacterium
CTGACAATTGGTGGCTTCTGTTGTTGTCTTGTTTTTCTGGATGCAGTTGTTACAGTCATGATGGCTTCCGGCTGTATCTGTGGCAAAGGCGATGCCTGCCATTATAAATAAGAATACCATCATAAATACCAGAATCTTCCTTTTCATCTAATCTCCCCTTCCAAATTAATTGATGCCCGCTGTATTTCTACCAATTCAGGTTCAGCCCTTTTTCTTCATTGCATCTCTGCAGAGAATATTGCCGGGTAAAAAGGAATAACAGGAATCCGGGCTAAATGGTTCCCTGAGGAGTATGAGAAGAAGAAGGAGTCTGAGGGGTGAATCAGCCGGGCTGATAATATATTGGCAAATGGCTGGAAAATATTCCCATGAACCATTTTTGTCATTTCATATACAAATACAAAGTGTTGTGCTGTGGCCGGAATCTATCGGTTTTGCTGGTTTTTTCCCTGTTGCTTCCCTTGGTGTCCGGCTTTGGATGTACTTCCCGACGGGACCAGAGAATAAGGGTCAGCCCGAAACCGACAACAGCAACTGCAGAACCATCTCCCCAAATCCAGGAAGAAAAAACACCGGGGGAGCCGATACAGTTTGTCGGCACGACCCTGCAGGCCAGGGAAGGGAATCGCAAGAACTGGGAGCTTACGGCAAAGGAAGTCACCTATGACGAGGGGAAGAAAATGGCAACCGCGGCAGTTGTGGAGTGTGTCTTTTTTGATGGGGATAATCAAAAGACCCTTACAGTGACGGCCCGGGGTGCCCAAGTTCACATGCAGACCAAGTCCCTTGAGTTTCTGGGGGAGGTTTCGGTTCACTCGGAAAAGGGTGAGGACATGAAAATAAAGAAACTTCGATGGGACGGGGAAAATAAAAAATTAATCGGCGAGGGTGAAATCCGGATAAACAGGAATGGGGCAGTCATGACTGCCGGCGCCATGAAGGCTGATCCTGAACTCAAACAGCTTGAGCTTTCCGGCGGGGTTCAGGTCATATATCCCCGGGGGGAGGAGTTTCTGGGTTTTTAGTTTTGTTATTTATGAAGATATGTCTTGAAAATCTTGAAAAATCATACGGCAAGCGCCTGGTAGTCAACAAGGTAAACCTGCACATGGAAAAGGGCGAAATCGTGGGACTGCTGGGGCCCAACGGGGCAGGGAAGACCACTACTTTTTATATGGTGGTGGGCCTGATAAAACCCAAGGGTGGCGATGTCTATATTGATGACAGAAAAATTACGGGACTGCCCATGCACCAGCGGGCAAGACTGGGGCTGGGATACCTGGCCCAGGAGCCTTCCATATTCCGGAGAATCACCGTTGAACAGAACCTTCGCCTTATTTTGCAGATGACTGGAATATCCCCTGAAGAACAACTTGAACGGCTGGAAAGACTCCTGGGAGAATTCGGCCTGTCAAAAGTACGCCATCAGAACGCCATGTCCCTGTCGGGAGGTGAGCGCCGGCGGGTTGAGATTGCCCGGGCACTGGCTACGGAGCCGAATTTCCTCCTGTTGGATGAGCCTTTTACCGGCATCGATCCCATCGCCATTGGGGAGATTCAGGAAATCATAAACCACCTCAAGGAAGAAAAAGGCATCGGCATCCTCATTACTGATCACAATGTCCGGGAAACCCTGAGCATCACTGACCGGGCTTATATTATCCGCAATGGATCCATCCTGGTCCATGGTACTCCCGGGGAAGTGTCGGAAGATCCTGTGGCCCGGAAGTATTATCTGGGGGAAAGGTTCCGGTATGAAGGCCCTATGACAGACCGGATGCTGGTTTCCCAGTAATTTTACCATGAAGATTATTGACCGCTACATATTATCAGAAATGCTGGGGCCGATGATATTCGGCCTGGCCACCTTCACTATCCTGTTTTTTGCCGGGGGTCAGCTTTATGTCATCACAAAACTAATTGCCGAGGGGAAGGCTTCCATATCCACTGCTCTGACATACATGATCAACACAATGCCCGCCATACTGGTTTTTACCCTGCCCATGGGGGTTCTCCTGGGAGCATTGCTGGCATTTGGCAGGTTGTCGGGAGAGTCGGAGCTTATTGCCATCAAGGCCGGTGGCACCGGTTTTCTCCGGGTCAGCATCCCTGCGGTTTTCCTGTCTTTTGTGGTGGCCCTGTTAGCTCTTTATATCAATAATGCTCTGGCGCCAAATTCCACCTATATTGCCCAGAATATCCTCATCGACCAGTTTATGAGGGATGATGATCTTATCCGGGAAAACATGACCATCAACGATACCCAGGATGGAATGGATCGGACTATCTTTTCCCGGAAGCTGATCGCAAAGGAAAACCGCATGGAGTCGGTGACCATCCAGTATTTCCAGGAAGACAGAAGGGTGCGGGAAGTCTTTGCATACAATGTCATATACAAACCCGGCGAGAATAAATGGTATCTGATGGAGGCCTATATCAACGACTTTGGCGAAAACCAGGAGCCTCAGTATTTCTCCGCCAACAAAGAGATATATCTTCCCCTGGACAAATCTCCGGATCAGCTGGCCCGGGATCGTTCCCGCCGTCCCGAGGAGATGGATCGGGCCATGCTCCGGGAAAGGCTTCTGGAAATGGAGGAAGAAGGCTTCGAGAGTCAGGAGCAGGTTCGCCGTTATAATGAGTATGAGGTGGCATATCACCAGAAGATTGCCATCCCCTTCACATGTTTTGTTTTCGGCCTGTTCGGAGTGCCTCTGGGAGTCCGGCCCCAGAGAACCTCAAAAGCCCTGGGATTGGGATTGAGTATTATTTTCATCTTTATATATTATGTTCTTATGAGCCTGGGGATGGCTTATGGAAACAAGGGGGACATCCATCCCTTCATGGCTGCCTGGATTCCCAATATCATCTTTGCCGTCGCAGGAATCATGCTGATATGGCATCAGTCCCGCCAGTAAGGAGAATCTTCTTGAAAAAATCAGTTCCCATCATCTCCCTGCTGTTTCTGATGATCATCCTTGTCTTGCCTCTCTTTGCGGGATCATGCTCCCGGCAGGAACAATTCCCCAGGGATGCAACAGTCATCGAATTCTGGACCATATCCCTGAAACCCGCTTATACTAATTTTATCAATGAACTGATTGATGAATACCAAAGGGAGAATCCCGGCATCCGCATTCGGTGGATTGACATGCCGATCTCAGTGGTGATGCAGAAGCTAATGGCATCCATTGCCGGGGATGCCTCCCCCGATGTTGTGAACCTTAACTCTGGCTATGCCCAGGTGCTGGCCCAGAACCAGGCCATAGTATGTATGGATGAAGTGGTGCCGGACAATGTGAAGGATCTTTATTTCGAAGGCCTCTGGAATGCCGCTCAATACCGGGGCCAGAACTATGCCATCCCCTGGTATGTCACCACCCGGGTCCTGATGTATAATAAGGAAATTTTCCGGCAGGCGGGGTTGGATCCCGACAAACCTCCCGAAACATGGGATCATGTCCGGGAATATTCCCGGGTAATCAGGGATAAGACCGGGGTCTATGGTTACATGCCCGCCATCAAGCTCATAGAAGACCTTCAGATCCACGGTGTGCCGGTCATGTCTGACGACAGCACCAGAGCAATATTTGACAGCCCCCAAGGGATCGAAGTGCTGGAATGGTTCGTGAGCCTCAGGGCCGAAGGCCTCACCCCGGAGGAAACCCTCGTGGAAGGTTATCATGGCGCGCTGGATCGTTACCAGGGGGGAAGGCTGGCCATGATTATCGCAGGGCCTACCCTGCTGATGCGGATCAAAGCCGATGCCCCGGGAATATATGCCAGCACCGGAGTTGCCCCCATGCCCCTGGGAAAGGGAAATGTGATCCCCGCCTCCACCATGAATCTTGTGATCCCCCGAACCAGCCGTCATCGGGAAGAAGCCCTGAAGTTCGCCCTTTTCATCACCAACGATGAAAACCAGCTCCGGTTCTGCAAGCTGGTCCCCATTGTCCCATCCACAAAAAAAGCCGCAGAAAACGAATATTTTCGCACCGGTCGGGGAGAACCTCTTCAGGATCGGGCCATTGCCATATCCATCGACCAGCTTAAAAAAGCCAGGGATCTGTCCCTGGGCCTGCCCCATACCCAGCGTCTTAATGTGATAATCAAGGAAGCAGTGGAAGGCGCTTTTTATGGGCGGATGACTCCAGAAGAAGCTCTCAGGGATGCCGCCGGAAGATGGAACCAACTGCTGAATCCCTGAGAAACCAATATTTCCCCATTTGAAAAGAAGGAATGACAGGGCTTTATTTTGGTTGCTTGGGTTTTTCTTTTGGTTTCTTGAGGATTTCTTTTGGTTTCTTGGGGATTTCTTTTGGTTGCTTGAGGATTTCTTGGAGAACCTCTCCAAAAAGAACTTCAACGAGGGCTTCGCCGGTTTAAAATAAAACAAGACTTATTCATTGTCATTGCGAGAAAAACAAAGCAATCTTGTAATGGCGTGATTTAAAGCTTTTAGGAGGGGGTTCGGGGGAATCCCATAACCGAGAGTTGCAATCAAAATCAAGGCTGAGTCGGCCCGATGACTATATCATACCGATCATGACAATCCCGACTCATTTTTCCCCCTTTTCCAAAAAGGGGTCCCGACTCTTATTCCCCGGTTTAAACCGGGCGAAAAGGGTTCCCCCGAATAAGCCACAACAAAGGGTTCCCCCTATTAAACTAAAACAAAGGGTTCCCCCGAATAAGCCACAACAAAGGGTTCCCCCTATTAAACTAAAACA
>CAYNGH010000216.1:0-4575 GCA_964396845.1 uncultured bacterium
CTTGGGGGTGTTCTCCATTCTCTGATATGCGGAACCGGCATAAAAATATCCGTCGGAATAATGAGGAGCCATGGTGATTATCTGGTTGAAAAAATCCAGGGCCTGTTCATAGTTATTGTCGTCCACCATGAGAATCTCTCCAGCCCGCTCCAGAGCCATTATATCTTTTGGATTTGAGCGGATGGCATTTATGAAATACCCCTTGGCCCGGGGTATCAGCCTTTTCTGATAATAGACCATTCCCATCCCGGTGTTGGCAATGGAAAGGTCATTGTTTTGCGACAGGGCCTCCCGGAACTGGATCAGGGATTCTTCCATCATATTGGGATCCAGAAGTCCTCTGGTGAAATATCCTATCCCCAGGTGAGCTTTCAGCACCGGGGTTTCTCCTCCCTCGATGGAACGTTGTTCCAGGCGATTGACTGCCTGAATCAGTTCGTTGTCCCGATACCGGGCTGACAGGTAAAAGCTGAGAGCCATGCTGTTGAGGGGATCCGTTTCCAGGGCTTCCATGAATCTTTCAGCGCTGTCTTTGAAACGTTTCTGATAATACAGCTGAAGCCCTTCATTGAAGGGATGACTCAGGCTTTCCTGGGCCGGGGCCGGTGATGACACAAGGATTCCCGACATAATCAGGACTGTCAGGACAATAAGAATATTTGATCTTTTCATTGTTTCCTCCCATTATGCTGTTGGTAACCTGTTGGTAATTACTATAGGGCAAAAAAAAAACCTTCTGATAAACAAAGGTGCCAAATTAAAAAAGTTATTTTCAAAAAAAGATAAAAGTGATATAATAATTTAACCACCAGCCGGGGATGTCCGGCAGAAACGGGATAGATATTGCCGTCCTGGCCCACAGAAATTAATCCGTCAATAAGTACTCTTCTGCAGAATGCCCAGAGAGCCAATCCTGCTTTCGGCAAGCAGTCAAAAATGGAAGCCAAGGTCAAACGGTTCAAGAGTCAGAGGGCCAGCGCCACCAACGCCGATACCACCAACCTTTCCGAGGACATGATGGGGGATATGGATCCCGATGAATACCGGGATCATGATCAATCTTCCAGCTTCAAGGAAAAACTCAAGGAATGGAAGGAAGAAGAAGAACGCCGGAATAACGGTGAAGATGAAGAAGAGAATAACGAAGAAGAAGATTTTGCCGGCGAGGATTCCCATCATGAGGATCGGGATGATGAAGAACACCTGGAAAATGAATTGAAACCCTGGCGAAAGGAAGGGGAAGAAGAACAGGAAAAGGATTCTGACATCGAATCCTGCAGGGAAGTTTCCGGAGCATATCAGGATAAAGAAGAATATTCCCGCATTAACACTGACGACTCCATTGAAGCTTGCCCGGATGAAGATAAAGCAGATAGCGAAGCCGAAAGTGCAATCCCGGAAACAACCCGGAACAGAACAAATCACCAGGATGATTCAGCCAGCAGGGAAAGCCTGGGAAAAACCGGGGAAACAGAAAAGGATCCTGTTTTCTTTGAAGATGATTCTTCCCGGTTCACCAGTCTGCTCACATATGATGACGGCTTTATAATTGCAGAGCCCGGCAAGGAAATAATCCCTTCCAGTGAAGATGATACCGATGTACCAACAGAAGAATCATCAGCACCCCGGGAAGAAGAAATTCCCGAATCCCTCAGGGCCCGTTATGACTGGGCATTTGAAAGAATAATCCTGCCTTTTTACAACCCGGACATCGTCAGGCTGTTGAGAAAAAATCTTCGGAAATTCGGAGCCGGTGTGGTGGAAACTTGTGCCAGGGACGGAATCCGGGTGTTGATTATACCCCGGGATATGGGGCTTGACGGATGCCGGAATTATTTCTCTGGAAATTTTAATGACAAGTGGTCGGGAATCCGTCGGGGGTATTTCCCTGGCGAGAAGCTGGTGGTAATCGGAGAAGAACTGGTCATCAGGCCGGATCCCCGGGTTAATGACCTGGTTTTATATTTTGCCTTCGCCTTTGATCATGCCCTGGGGAGTGAAGGCTTTGCATCGGAGCATTCCCCGGCGGTGGTGGCCAATTACAACTCCTGCCTTGGGGGAGAAGGAGGAAGACGGTTCATTGACAGGTTCTCCTCCACATCGCCAGTTCATTATTTTGCCCAGGGAGTGGAGGCGTATCTTTCAGGCACTGGGCAGGGGCTTTCTCCACGATCTCCCGGCGATTTCAACACCCTTTGCACCAGGGAAGAACTATACGATAATGACCGCCCCCTGTTTTCATATCTGGAGTACCTCTTCAGTCGAATCAACAAGACCAGTCAGGAGGATAAATCTTGAGTTCACCCCTCATGGAAATATATCCAATGATTCGCAAAAACACCGGCAACGTCCCCGACAGGACCATGCTGGCCCAGGTGGAACTGGATGGCGCCGGCATAAGGATTACCTGCTATGATGAAAAGCTCAAGGAGCAACTCCGGGATATATTTTCCATGCCCATAATACGAAGAATCCCAACAGATCGGCGTTCCGGAGTTATCACCCATCAGAACGAAGCCGTCAAACCCTTTACTGAGGAATTTTTTAACGAGGTCCTGTATCTCCTGCCCCGGAGGGGGCTCCATGGGGTTCTCAGGTAGCTTCCACCTTTACTCTCATATTTATATCCACCTCGAAGAGGCGCTCCCATGGAAGACTTACCCGAACCTTTCCCGGCCCGGAAATCAGATATTCTCGAACCCTGTCCCCGGTCCGAAAGTTAAAACTGCAGGGCAGACAGCTTTCAAACAAATTCACCAGATGACTCTTAAGAGATTCTTCGATTAATCTGCGGAATTTTTCCCCGTTGTTATCAAGGTGGAACATGGACACCCTCTGCAGAATGGCCCTGGCAGTAATCTCCCGGCGCACTTTTGACTGATAGAGCCAGTCGTCGGCCAGCCTCTCCATAATCAGCATTCCATGGGTTGATGCCATTTTGTGGGCGGTTTCATCGTCACAAATCTTTGGGTCCGCTATTTCAAGAATCCCTCCATGGGCCAGCACTGTTCCGATGGTATTGCCTGCGGTATTCCATCCGGCAAAAGCCCGCAGATCCAGCAGGTTCACCGATGCAGACAGGGTTTCCATAAAGGCGCAGTCTGCCCCGTTGGCATAATAAACATCCGCCAGGGCAATGGGAATGCCCTTTTTTATGAAGTCCCGCACGGTTTCAACACCTCTGGCGATGTCCCTGCTCTGAACCAGCTTGAATTGCTGTGTGGAGGCTTCCTTCTGGGTGTTTTGGGGAGCATGTAGATAAAGAATAAAATCAGCTTCGTCAGGGGTTTGGGCACAGGTAAGCCCCGCGGCCCGGCCCTGGAGGTGAAGAATCTCTCCCAGGGATCTGTCCTCGTAGCGGGGGATTAATCTGGGGGCTTCTTCCCGGGAAAATATGGGATAGTAAGATGGGTTTGCTTTCTCTATCCGGGACAACATACGGCAAAGAAGAAGGCATGGTGATTCATCGGTGCCCGGAACAATAATCACTTCATCGGTGAGCCGTCGCTTCTGAATACTTTCCTGAATATCCTCCCGTTCAAGAACATTGAGCCCTGCAGTTCTTGAGTCGTCAATGCCGATGAGAAGAAAGTCCGCCAAACCTTCTTCCATCAGCTCTAAAACCTTCATATGCACCAAAAAGTTGCGGAAGCGGGTTTCCATGTATTGCTTCAGAATATCTCCGGGGATGTCTTTTTCAATTAGCTTCAGGTTTTTCTCCGATGTGCCGTGGCCCTTGTCCAGATGATAACGTTCGGTGGAATAACGGATTATACTCTCGGCCACGGGTATAAGGGTTTCGTCGGTATATGTGGGAGCTGTTCTGAGCAGGGACAGGAAAAGATAAACCGGGCCAATTTCTTCCCGCCGGCGATTGATAATATCTGACAAAGTTTCCAGACGTTCAACAATGGTTTCCACCTCGGGACGGGGAAGCCGGGAAGCCACCAGCCCTCCGTAAAGAGGCATGTCACCGCAGATGACAGCCCCGTCAAAGGGGCCCGGCACCTGCTTCAGCCACTGGAGGATGCCATTACATTTTCCCGGTTCCATATAACATCCCAGGATATTCCGGGGAGGCATCACGAGATCCACCCCGGCAAGCTCCGCCATTCTCCGGGGGAGTTTCAGGGTTACAGGCCGGTCATCAATGGGAATAAACAAAATTCGCTTGTGCATTTTCTGCTCCTCGAAGGCAAATTAAGCCCCTGGTCAATATCTTCGGGTAAATAACACCCGGGCAAAATCCAGAAGAATGGATGCAGCGGTACTGCCGGCTCCGGTGGATGCACTTTTTCCGGAAAACCCGCCATGCCCATGCATCCCCGGAACACTGAACTGGATTCCCCGGGATGATATTCCCGGTGTTGCAGGGAAGCCCAATCCAGCCAATTCCGCTTCGTCGTTTTGTTTCTTGAGTCTGTTGAGGGCGGTCTTTGGTAATGCCCTTGCCACAGACTCCTTACCGCCTCCCGCCAGAAACTCCCGTTCCACCTGGGAAAGGGGATTATCATTCTCTGGCGTGTCGTTTTCTGCCACCAAATCTGACAAATCAGAATCGGTGATACTTATTAT
>CAYNGH010000217.1:0-4470 GCA_964396845.1 uncultured bacterium
AAAGTCCTTTTCCATGAAGTCTGCAAGACGTTCCAGAACCTCGTCAAGAACACCGCCCATTTCACCGGCTTTCACCATGGAAGTGTAAAGAGTTGAAAAGACAGTGGGATGCTTGATAAGAGCGTTGGACAAAGTGGCACCGCCCTCAACATCTCTTCTGACCTGGATCAGGGTCTGCTGGAGTTTTTTATCCTCGGTCTGTTCCGACAGAATGTCAAGACAACGAACCATTGCAAGACCTGCGTTGATCATGGTGGCAAACTGCCTTGAGAATACCACCAGGGCCTGTTCGTTTACTTTCTGAAACTGGTTCAGAAATCCAAGTACATCCTGCTGGCCCATAGCCGCTGACTTTTCCTGGATGTTGATAATAGTATAACGCATCTCCTGCAACTTCTGGGTTGCCATTCGCAGGTTCTGCGCTTCTATCGTATCGGTTCGAAGCTGGCCTGACTGGTCACGAGCCTTATATTGAAAAACAGGCATACAGCAGAAACCTCCCTACTTATATTTTACTGAGATTGCCAACTATGAAAATGGCAAGGGGAATTATCCACCACCACATACACTTCACCCCCTTTTTATGATAAATTTTTTATTATCTTCTACGTTACCTGGATTTTCCCTCTAACATCCTTTGAAGATCTTCGGGATGCATTGTATGGTTCATGGCTTCGTCAAATGTAATCTGGTTGGCCATACAAAGCTCGTAGAGGGACTGCTCCATGGTTTGCATCCCCTGTTTGGCGCCGGTCTGCAGAGCATTGTAAATCTGGTGGGATTTTCCTTCACGAATAAGATTTCGAAGACCTGATGTGGCTATTAGAACCTCGCAGGCAGGAACTCTGCTTACTCCCGATACATGGGGAATCAACTGCTGGGATATGACCGCCTCCAGGACACCTGCCAGCTGAACCCTGATCTGAACCTGCTGATGGGGAGGAAATACATCGATAATCCGGTCAACAGTCTGGGCAGCATCAGAGGTGTGCAAGGTGGAAAACACCATGTGTCCGGTTTCTGCTGCTGTCAGGGCACCGCCGATGGTTTCCAGATCCCGCATCTCCCCCACCAGGATGACATCGGGATCTTCACGAAGAGTCGCCCTAAGAGCATTGGTCCAGGTCTGGGTGTCGTATCCCAGCTCCCGCTGGTTGACCATGGCCTTCTTATGGGGATGAATATATTCGATGGGATCCTCGATGGTGATAATATGAACCGACTTGCTGTTGTTTATCTTGTCCAGCATGCAGGCAAGAGTTGTGGATTTGCCCATTCCTGTAGCACCGGTTACCAGTATCAGACCGTGGGGACGTTTGACAAGGTCGTCGATTATCGGAGGCAGATTCAGCTCTTCCCTGGATGGAATACTGCTGGGGATAGCCCGCAATGCCGCTCCAACAACTCCTCTCTGTTTGTAGAGGTTAACCCTGAACCGGCCAAAACCCCGCACACCGTGGGAACAGTCCAGCTCCCATTCTTTTTCGAATTTTTCCTTCTGCTTGTCATTGAGGATGCTGTAAACCAGCCTTTTTATCATTTCGGGCATGAGCCGGGGATACTCGGTGGGAGTAAGCCGTCCGGCAATACGGAGCATAGGGGGCAGGCCCACCGTCAGGTGAAGGTCCGAAGCACCCCTGGCCACGGTGGTTTTTAAAATGTCATCCATTGAAAAGGGAAGAGGGTCCAGCATCAGTCAATTGTCCTCCATAATTATTTATTCTTAGAAACTCTGACCTTCGACGTAAACTACCCGCAGGCATTCCTCGATGGTGGTCAGGCCATCTAAAACCTTTCGAAGGCCATCGTCGGTCATTGAGTTCATTCCTTCTTCGATTGCCGCCTGGCGGACTTCTGTGGTGGAAGCATGCTGCAGAACCAGGGATCGTACCCGGTCCGACACCCACAGCAGTTCGAATATTCCGATACGACCACGGTAACCGGTCATCTTGCAGTGATCGCAACCCCGCCCCCGGTAAAAGTTGATGTCGGAATCGGTGAAAGCCGCCAGACCAAAACGCTTGATGGCTTCCATTGGCGGAGTGTATGCCTCCTTGCAGTTGGGGCAAATCAGTCGGGCAAGACGCTGGGCTTGAACTGCAATAACTGATGATGCCACAAGAAAAGGCTCTACGCCCATCTCGCTCATACGGGTCATGGCGCCGGCAGAGTCATTGGTGTGAAGGGTTGAGAGCACCATGTGACCAGTCAGGGCTGCTTCCACGGCAATCTTGGCAGTTTCTGCGTCACGAATCTCACCGACCATGATGATGTCCGGGTCCTGACGCAGGAATGACCGCAAGGCTCCTGCAAAGGTCAGGCCGGCTTTTTGGTTCACCTGAACCTGGTTGATACCGGGAAGCTGATACTCCACCGGGTCTTCAATGGTCAGGATGTTGACTCCCTCGGTGTTGAGCTTGTTAAGGCAGGAATACAGGGTGGTGGATTTGCCCGACCCCGTGGGGCCTGTCACCAGGATCATGCCGTAGGGTTTTTCCACTGCTTCTTCAAACATCTTCTGGGTATCAGGATAAAATCCTAACTTTCCAAGACCCAGCTGAACCGAGGACTTATCAAGAATTCTCATAACCACCTTTTCCCCGTTGACCGTAGGACAGGTGGATACTCGAAGGTCATACTCCCGGCCGTCATGTTTTAAGTGAATTTTTCCGTCCTGGGGAACCCGCCGTTCTGCAATGTCCAAATTGGCCATAATCTTCAGACGGGATACCATGGGAGCCTGAATGTGCTTGGGAGGGGTCATCACGTCGTGGAGCACACCGTCAACCCGGTAGCGAACCCGCACCTGTTTGGATTCCGGTTCGATGTGGATGTCTGAAGTGCCGTCGGTGATGGCCTGGGATATGATAAGGTTCACCACCCGGACAATAGGAGCCTCGTCCACCATCTCCTTGAGCTTGTCCAGGGCTATTTCTTCGTCGGCGTCTTCTTCCACCTCTACAGGGCCGAAATCTGTGGCAGAAATGTCCTTGACGGTTTCTTCCACCTCTGCCAGGTCCGTTACGCCGAACTGACGGTTGATGGCCTTCATGATGGCTTCCTCGGTGGCGATGACCGGTTCGATGTCAAAGCCGGTGATCAGGCGGATGTCATCAATGGCAATGACGTTCAGGGGGTCAACCATGGCCAGGGTCAACCGGTTGTCCCGCTGACCCACAGGAATAACCTTGTATCGCTGAGCCAGGTGTTCCGGGATGGAACGGGCCAAATCCGTATCCAGCTCGAATTCATCCAGATCGACAAATTCAACCCCCATCTGCCTTCCGATTACTTCGGTGATGTCCTTCTCGGTCACATAACCCAGCTGGACTAAAATCTTCTGCAGTGATTCGTTTGTTTTTGCAACTTTTTCCTTGGCTTTGGCCAGCTGGCGGTCTGTGATAAAACCATTGTTGACCAGCAACTCACCAATGTCCATGTTAAGGGAACGAGATAACATTTACCTTTCACCTCATCGAGTCTGTTTCCCCAGGGTCTGGCATGGGATTATATCATACTGGTTTCATATATATCAAGAAATCTCATTATTTAAGGATATAAAAACTTTCTGACATATACCAGTCCTGTCTTGGGTTTCAACAAAAATGAACAATATCCTCTTTTACTGCCCTTGACTCCGGGGTTCAATTATATTATTTGCATTATATGCCCCGAATGCTGCATTGGCACACAATAATTCTAAAGACCGATTATCCGGGTCTTTATCTTGGACACCAGTATGTCAATGGCAACTTCGTTATCGCCTCCTTCGGGAATGATAATATCCGCATATCGTTTTGTGGGCTCCACAAACTGCAAGTGCATGGGACGTACCACCTGAGTGTATTGATCTATGATTGAATCAATGGATCGCCCCCGCTCCTGAATGTCCCGCTTGAGGCGACGGATGAAACGTTCGTCGGCGTCGGTGTCCACAAAGACCTTCACATCCAGTATCTGACGAATCTTAGGATCCTCCAGGATTAATATGCCCTCCACGATGATTATATCCTGAGGCTGAACCAAAATAGTTTCTCCCTTGCGGGTATATGTGATGAAGGAGTAAATGGGCTGGTTGACAGGTTCTCCCTTGAGCAGGGTTTTTACATGCTCGATGAGAAGATGGTTGTCAAAGGCCAGGGGATGATCATAGTTTACCCTGCGACGTTCCTCCATGGGAAGATCACTCTGATCCCTGTAATATGCATCCTGGGGCAGAACCACCACCTGCTCCGGAAAGCAGTGGGCGATTTTTTTCACTACTGTGGTTTTCCCCGAACCAGTACCGCCGGCCACGCCGATTACCAACTTTTTCATAATGGATACCTCCCGGTTGCTCCTGTCACCAGATTATTTTTTCCGGAGAATTTTCCTTCATGAAATAAAAAAACCCCGACAGTTGGCAGGGCTTTTTAGAGTCAGTTTACTTGACTGGCAAGTTCCATTTATTGTCGTCATTTCTGATATTTA
>CAYNGH010000218.1:0-4423 GCA_964396845.1 uncultured bacterium
AGGCCGATGCAGACTGTCAAACCAGCCCGGCAAAAAAACCTCTCGGGCCGTGGGGGCACTTTGGAAGTGCCCCCATTTGGAATGGGGGAACATGAGTCGGGATTGTCATGATCCTTGGGATACAGCTCTCGGGCCGTGGGTTATGATTCGGTAGGCGTTGTCAGGTTTTGTTTTCGTTTACCTGGCTCAGGATCAAACTTAATTAATAGCCAGTGTTTTCAATTTCCATAAAATCTGGCAGAATGATCCTCCCCGCCGGGCTGGTTCTGATCAGCCTTGCAAGGCCCCTTTCATCATCAATGAGGTGGCACATATTTTTTTAGGAGGGGAATTATTAAGGGGAAACCCTGTTTCTTCATCAAAGCAGGATTTCCCCTTAAGCCGGGGTTGTAATTCAATCGGTATTTAACTACATTCCCAGGAGTCCCGGTGGCAGGTTCAAGCCTCCCGCCAGCTGGCTCATCACCTGGGACTGATGTTCCTGCAGTTTTGCCGTGGCATCCCGGTAAGCCACCATCACCAGATCTTCGAGCATATCAACTTCCTCGGGGTCAACCACTGAGGGATCTATCTTCACTGACTGCATTTCATGATGGCCGTTTATGGAGATTTTCACTGCGCCGTTGCCGGCAACGCCTTCCACAACCTGGCTTGCCAGGTCTTCCTGCATCTTTGCCATGGACTTCTGCAGCTGTTTTTGCATCTTCCTCATCATCTGACGCTGCATGGTATTACCTCCCAAAAATAATTATCCCATTTCCTTATCATTCATTGTCGTAGTTCAAAACCAGCTCGATGTTTTCCACCAGTTCATTGAGATTGAAGGGTTTTGTCATATACGACGAGGCCCCCATCTCATATCCTTTCACCACGTCCACATCCTGCCCCTTGGCTGTGAGCATGATCACCGGTACATCCTTGAAAATCTCGTCGCTCTTGATTTTTTCCAGCACTTCAAAACCGTCCATCTCGGGCATCATTATATCCAGCACAAGAATTTCCGGTTTATTCTGGTAGATTTTCTCCAGGGCTTCTCTGCCGTCACTGGCAGTTTCCACGCAGTAATTTTCAAGCTCCAGATAAACCCGGAGGGATCGAAGAATCTGCAGATCGTCATCAACCAGCAGCACCTTGCATTTTTTGTCGCTATCGGACATGAATGGACCTCCATTTGGATTTCGTGTCCCGGCAGATTAAACCGGCTTGTCAACAGGACTTGCACCGAACATATCCATCACCTGGTCAACCAGCTGGGAATGGGGCACCTCAGCGGTGTCAAACAGCTGGCGGGACTGACTGCCGACAAGTTTCAACTTGACTTCGTTACCGGTGAGCCTGCCCAGGACTTCTTCAAGATACTTTCTATTCTTGTCAATTAGATTCCTGTTGAAGGACTGGTGGTGATCCACTTTCATGTGGTATTCATTCCCCGCCAGCTTACCAGCTCCCACGGCATCCAGAACGGGAATGAGATTGAACCGGTCTTTTTTCACTTCCCGGAGCATTTTATGCCACAGGGCAGAATCATCAACAGAATCAGGGGTGTAATCATTGCCCGGCGTGGTGGGCAAATCAGCCTCCGGCTCAGGTGCTGTCACAGGAGGATCCGCCGGGAGATCCACTGCCGGAGGGTTATATTTGCCAGGTTTTTCTTTGTTTTCCGGCGGTGGGATACTCTTTCCCGCCAGGGTCTTCTCCAGTCGCTCAACCCGCTTTACCAGCAAATCAATGGATGGAGCAGTTTCCCAACGGGTAAGTTTTACCGCAGTCATCTCCCACAGGATCCTTTCCATTCCGGCTTCCCGGAGATTCTTTCTAAGATCCATCAGCTCGCTGATAATGTGAAGGAGTCGTGGGCCGGAAAAATGCTGGGCCTGTTCTGCCAGAAGCTTATATTCCTGGGATGTCACCTCAAGGATGGTTTCCGCTTCCCGCACCATCCGCACCAGCAGAAGCCGGCGGAAGTGTTCCAGCAGGTCCACCGCCAGCCTCTGGAGATCCCCGCCGTCCCGGTAGTGGTTATCGATGAATTCCAGAGCACCCCGGGTATCTTTTTGCACAACCTTGTCGGCAAAATCGAACAACAGGTCCTGGCGGGTAATCCCCAGCATGGACACCACATCCCCCACTCCGATGCATTCCGACGAAAAGGAAACCGCCTGCTCCAGCACCACCAGAGCATCTCTCAATGCGCCGTCGGCAGACTGGGCGATTAAGTTCAAGGCTCCCTCCTCGATGCAGAAACCTTCGGCTTCACAGATATTTTTCAGGTGTTCCACAATCTGGTTGATGGATATCCTCTTGAAGTCAAACCGCTGGCATCGGGACAGGATGGTGGGGGGGAGTTTCTCTGGTTCAGTGGTGGCCAGGATGAAGGTGACAAAGGGAGGAGGCTCCTCGATGGTTTTGAGCAGGGCATCAAAGGAATATGACGACAGCTTGTGAACCTCGTCGATGATGTATATCTTTCGGGGAGCCTGAACCGGCCTGAAGTTGACCTTTTCCACGATGAATTCCCGGATCTTGTCCACCTGGGTATGGCTGGCGGCGTCCATCTCGATGACATCGAGGAAACTGCCCTCGGTGATGGCTCCGCATACCCGGCACCGGTTGCAGGGCATGCCTTCTTTTGACTGGGGACAGTTAATAGACTTGGCCATTATACGGGCCATGGATGTCTTGCCGGTTCCCCGTGGCCCGCAGAAAAGATATGCCGGGGCTATCCTGCCCAGGGACAGGGCATTCTTGAGGGTCCTCACCACATGAGACTGTCCCACAATTTCACTGAAATCTCTGGATCGCCACTTGCGGTGAAGAACCAGCCTGCCGACGCTGTTATCTGCCTGTTTCTGTTGTGATGTCATCTTCCAGACCGCCTCATATCAACGGATCAGGACCTTCCAGGAGAGCAACAATCCGATCCAGCTCCTCCCGGGATCCAAAAGTAATCTCAATCTTTCCACGGCTTCCCATCTGCCGGATGCCAACCGGGGCCGACAGCACCTTAGACAGCCTCTCCCCTGCCTGAACAAACTCCCGGGGCATGGTCTGCATCTTTCTGCCGGTGTTGGGGCTTTCTTTTTTTATCCGGCGCACCATCTCTTCAGTCTGGCGCACCGACAGCTGGTTCCGGCGGATCCGGGCCGCGGCCTGAAGAATTTTCTTCCCGTCTTCCAGGCTCAGCAGTGCCCGGGCATGTCCCGGCGACAGCTCTCCGGTTTCCAGGTCTTCCATTATTTCCCTGGGAAGATTCAGAAGCCGCACCATATTTGCCACATAGGATCGGCTGTGACCGATGGCTTCGGCAACCTGCTCCTGAGTCATATGATAGTCGCGAATCAGAAGGTTGTAAGAACGGGCTTCTTCCAGGGGATTCAGGTCCTCCCGCTGAATATTTTCCACCAGGGCTACTTTGAGCATTTCCTCCCATGCGTATTCCCTGACGATGGCAGGGATCCTCCCGTGCCCCAGATTACGGACTGCCCGGAGTCGTCGTTCTCCCACCACCAGATGATAAAGCCCTTCTTTGCGGGTGACAATCACCGGCTGGAGAAGGCCGTATTTTTCGATGGACTCCGCCAGCTCCCGGATTTTCTCCTGCTCAAATTTTTTCCGGGGCTGAACCGGATTGAGGCAAATCTCATCCACGGCAATCATGACAACCGGTTCATCCCGGCCTTCGAGGTGCGAAACCGTCGAACCTTCCGCTGTCATAATATTCCCCTTTTTTTCTTCTGTTTTCATTAAAATTCCGCCTCTGTCATCGGAGTATTCAAATTACTATTATCACCTGGGGGGGATTTCCCTGCCGGGGATCCGCCAATGAACGAATACGGCAGGACACAAACCCCGGCAGATGGAAGATCCGATGACATATGACGACAGATAACTCATAATTCCGATGTTCATCCTCTGACGATGAGTGTCAACCGAGGTGATAAAATGAAGAGAATCATTACCGCGGGTATTCTGCTGTGTCTGATGCTGACAGCATCGGTTGCCTCGGCACAGGCCCAGTTGATCGTATCTGACAAGCTCCTGAAGGTGGTCAAGGTGGATGAGATAAAAAACCGCATTGAGATTACCGGCACCGAGAACAAGCCCGACAATACCACCGGCTATATATATCTTGACGGCAGGACAAAGGTTCACAGGGATGGGGAAACCTTTGACTGGAAACAGCTCCGGCGGGGATGGATTATCAGAGTCCGGGGAGGAGTCCGCTTTGATATGAACGTCAATGCCCGGGACATATGGGTTATCGAAACCGGCCCCGGAGATTAGGGTCTGTCTTCAAAGTCGGCCTGTCCATCCCGGGGCATCGTCAATCCTCAGTTTCCCCGGTTTTTCAGCCACCAGATCAGAAGCAGGGATCCCGCCATCAGCAGAAAAAGGACCATCTGACATGAACGTTGCAGGGATT
>CAYNGH010000219.1:0-4310 GCA_964396845.1 uncultured bacterium
TGAGTTTTCCTAAAACACATTTCTATCAACTTTCTACTTTGAGTAACTCCTGATACCAGTATAAAATCAAAACCACCGGTTGAGCCGGCGGTTTTGATTGTGATTTTAGTCCTGCATTAAAAATGCAGGCTGTTTTATATTACCTTCTCCGTTTCCGGGAGGTTTTCTTCTGTTTTTTCTTGGATTCCCCGGCCTGATCTTCGCCGGAATCCTCATCATCCTCGTCATCCCCGTCGCGGTCATCTTCCTTTGAATCCCCGGACTTATCGGTGTCCCTGCCTTTTTTTGAGGCTTTTATCCGGGCTTCTTCTTCCAGCCTTGCTCTTCTGTCTTCCACCCGTTTTCTCTCCTTGGCCTTGACCATCTCGTCAAACCATACCAACAGGGGAGAAGCCACAAACAGCGAGGAATAAGTTCCCGCCACTGCGCCGATTAACAAGGCCAGGGCGAAGTTGTTCAGGGTATCCCCGCCGAAGTAATAGATGGCAAACAAGGTCAGGATAGTGGTGAAGGATGTTGCAGCGGTTCTGGTAATCACCTGGTTCAGGGAAAGATTCACTGCCTCTTCATAGCTGGAGCCTTTCATCAGCTTCAGGTTTTCTCTGACCCGGTCAAAGACCACCACCGAGTCCATCACCGAGTAACCGATGATGGTCAGCAGGGCCGCAAGAAACGGCGAGTCCACAGGTCTTCCCAGCAGAGAGTAGAACCCCACCATGATAATCAGGTCATGAATCAGGGCAATGTCCGCGGCGATGCCAAAGCGAAGCTTGGTGCCGAAGCGGAAGGTGATAAATATGAGCTGGGCCAGAAGAGCAATGAGAAGGGCCATGAGCGCTCTGCTTTTCAGCTCCTGCCCGATGGTTGGCCCTACGGTTTCCGATTTTAACACCTCTGTGCCATTGAGTTTGTCATTGAGAAATACCACCAGATCATCAAGCTGTGCTGCTTCAATCTTCTGGATCTGAATGATGGCCTTTCGAAATGTTTCAAGCCTTACAGCCTTTGCCGGCGGGGGTGTGGTTTCAGATTCAACTTGAACAGGGGTGGCAACGGCTTCATGATCAGCAGGGGTGTCGGCATGAACATCAGTATCCACATGGGTGTCAGTGTCGCCATCTTCGACCAAGCCGGTTTCGTTTTCTGGTTCCCCGTCAGGATCCATTACCGGCGTGGGCGCTGGTTCTTCTACCACAGGGGTTTCCTCCATCACTGGGGGGGCGGGAGTAGCTTCAGGCGCCGGGATAACAGCATCCCCGGGAGCCGAATCAATCCGGGATTCCACCTCCACTGTAAGCTGAACCTTAGGGTTGTCAAACAGCTGGGGGTTTTCAGTTTTCTCGGCAAATTCCTCTATGGCACTGCGAATCTCGGGGATTGTCACCTCGGGCCGTACCGCCAGTTGTATGATGGTGCCTCCGGTAAAATCAAGGCCGTAATTGAGTCCCTTGAACAACAGGGAACCGATGCAGATTAACAGTACTATGCCAGAAAAAGCCAGAAAATATTTCTTGTTTTTCATTATGGGTTGGGCATTCTTCCGGAAGCCGCTCACCCACAGGATGAATCCTATCATGGCCGCCACAAAAACCAGCATTCCAAGGATCCGGATTGGCGGGATGTTAATATATCTAAATACCTCGAACATTGGCAGCCTCCTTATGCTCCATAAAGTTTCTTGTTGTCAACATATGTGGAAGTAAATTCCAGCAACAGCCGTGTAACGAACATGGCGATAATCACCGACCAGAAGGTTCCCAGCATCAGAGAAAGGCCGAACCCCTTGACACTGGAGGAACCCAGATAATAAAGGATAAGGGCTCCCAGAAAGGTGGTGACATGACCGTCGATGATGCTGTTGAAAGCCCTGGAGAAGCCCTGTTCAATGGCTGAGCGCAGGGATTTTTCGCTCCAGAGTTCTTCTTTTATCCGTTCAAATATCAGCACATTGGCATCAACTGCCATGCCGATAGACAGGATAAACCCGGCAATCCCCGGCAGGGTGAGGACAAAATTCCCCAGCACCATGCTGAAAAGAACCCAGACTGCATAAATTACCAGGGCCACATCCGCCAGGAAACCCGGCACCTTGTAGTACCATATCATAAAAATCATCACCAGCATCAGGCCCACCAGCATGGCTCCCAGACTCTTCATCAGGGAGAGATGTCCCAGCAGGGGACTGACCGTGAGGCTCTCAAGAATCTCCACATTCACCGGCAGGGCGCCGGCATTTAAAAGAACCGCCAGCCTCTGACAGTCCTCCAGGGTCATTCTGCCCCCGGATATACTGCCGTGACCGCCGGTGATGGGTTCTCCCACATTCGGGGCGTCAATAAGTTCGCCGTCGAGAAAAATCCCCAGAGGCTTGTCAACATTACGTTCTGTTATCTCGGCAAATTCCCGGTGATAATCCCTCTGGAGGGAAAACTCCACATAGGGCTGACCATTGGCCCGGATCTGGGCCGAGGCTGATGACAGGGCCGTTCCGGTCATAACCGTGCGCCACTTGTCCTTTTTCTCGGTGGGATCGTAATATTGCTCTTTGAACTCCAGAAATGCAGTCTGCCGGATCATCTTTTCGGCTTCCTTCACATCGGTGACTTCGGGAATCTCGATAATCAGCCGGTCATCTCCTTCGGGCTGAATGATGATCTCCTGGACTCCCTTGGGGTTTATCCTGCGGTTTAAAACTGCAATGGTCTGCTGAACCACCGCCGGGGTGATGGGCATAATCTTCCCCTGGGCATCTTCCACCGGCAGCAGTTTTATGGCAATATGGGAACCTGACTTGAGGTCCAGTCCCAGCTTAATCCTGAAGCTTTTTGCAGAAAAATCATAGCTGAAGGAAAAGAAACCGATGGTCAGGGCCAGAACAATAACCAGAAAAACCGGGGTTTTAATCTTATTCCAAACCATAACTGTATCCCTTTCTAAATTAAATTTTTATACTTTAACATGGCAAACAATAATGGAACCTGCCCCGGAGGGGCCGATGAACAAGTGAAATTCTCAGGCGGAGGGAGGCTCGTCGATACTCCTGAAGGAAGGAGGATAGACCCGGCGATCCAGAAAAGAAAAACCTGGTATGGGGGTATGTGCCCGCAACTGGGAGTTGCTGTGCCGGTAACGGTTTTCCCGGTTGCCGGGGAACTCCCGGCGGGTGGAATGCTTCCGCAGGGTGCGAAGGTTTCCCCGGCGGGAAACAGTGTCAAGAACAAAGGGAGAAGCTCCCTCAAACATGGCGGAACCGTTGCGGGAAAAACCGAAGCCTGCCCTGTCATGGCTTCCTTCCTGAGTGATGCTTCGCTGAAGCAAATCGGGAGGATTCATGTGGAGATGGGAAAACACAAAGGAAATCAGGCCCAGGATTATCACCAGGGCTGTGAGGGCAAAAACTGTTTTTTTTGTAGTGCTTCCTGTTGTGTTCATTTTTCTTTGTTTTCTGTCAGGGGCTTATATAAAAAAAGTCAATCCTTCCGATTGGCAAATTTATGATATAATAATTCCATGGCTTTGTCAATGAAATCCGGAAAAAAATCAGATACTCCCGGCAATCTGCCCAAAACCCTGCCGTCCTGGGTTTATCCGGTGATTCTCACTGCAGTGTCCCTGGCCCTTATTTTTTTTAATGACATTTACCTGAGGGTATCGGCGAAACCTCCCTTTGCCAGCGGTGTGGCATATTCTCTCAAGAGCCTCGACGCATATCTGAACCTGACCGGCGGGGATTTTTTCTCCTTCTGGACCAGCCCCGGAAACTACTACACGCCCCTTCCCTTTCAAATATCCGCATTATTCTACTGGATAATGGGCCCCGGTCACCGGGCCGCAGTGGCAGGACAAGGAATATTCATCCTCATTCTGTCCCTCTCAACTTATCTTTTAACATCCCACCTGTGGGACGAAAACCGGGGACTTCTGGCAGGGTTGCTGTCCATATCCTTTGCAGGGACTGCCTTTTACAGCCGTCTGGCCAATGTGGACATTCCCGGCGCAGCCTTTGTCCCATTGGCCATATATCTCCTGATTCGGTGCCGGGGTTTCACATGTCGGCGATATACTCCCCTGTTAGGGGTGACACTGACCCTGGGACTGTTGTCCAAGTGGAGTTTTCTTATTTATGTGGCAGGCCCCCTTTTGATGGTGACAGGACAGAAAATATTCGAAGGGATCAAATCAAGGCAGTGGCGCATTCCCACCATCATCACTCTGCTGACCCTCTCGGCTTATGGGATTCTCACATGGTTTTTGGCGGTTCTGGTGGATCGCTGGCCCCCGGTGGCCCAGAGCGCCGATGCCCAGGAGAT
>CAYNGH010000220.1:0-4283 GCA_964396845.1 uncultured bacterium
AAAGTCCTGATGCCTGTCATCATATAGCTTGAATCAGCCTTTTCGTGAGCTTCCACACTATCTGAGAAGCTTTTAATGAGCAAGATTGGAAAACATATTCGCATGCTCATTACTTGATACACGGGCATATGATACAACGTTTATCTCAATAACCACCGTCAATTTGTGAAAGTTGGTTGAGAGTATCTTCAGGTATGCAATCCCAATAGAGGCAATCATTGCATTTACTGTTTCCTTCATCAACCATGTCATTTTTGCATACTTCACACTGGATTAGTTTGAATGAACCATCCTTTCGAAATTCCTTACATCTTACAAGTTCTCCAGAGTCCATATCTAATATAGAATTACTGCAGAACCACCAGTCTTCATATTTATGAAGCGATGGCCCCCCACACTCGGGGCAAGAAACAGTTTTTAATTTTATAAAAAATGGCGTTTCTTCTTCTTCAAAGCTTGTCAATGAGGTATTACACAGCCGACAAGTTCCTTTAAAATTATCTTCAAAAACTGGAATGAGTTTTTTATTGCAGAATGGGCATGACAAAAGATCAACAGCTCCCTGTAGGCATTCTTTTAGTCTTTTTTCTTCTTTTTTCACAAAATTGCTTACACTAACCATCTTTCTCTTGATGTTTTCAAGCTTTTTCTCCCCCTCCCCCCCTACATCATATTCTGTAAGAACTTTCCCTGAGAAATTGAGTATAAACGGCCAAGCATGATACAATATTTTAAGGGCATCATTTTTTTCCATTCTTATACCAAAGTGCTCAATCTGATTTCTTTTGGTTTTGAGTTTCTTGAGTGCTTTTTTATCATGTTTTTTTATATCAATTTTGCAAATTTTTGAGATTCGTTTTATAGCATCATAAAAAAAAACTGTCTTGAATTCTTCAGCATCTTCACCTTTTAATGCTGAATTAAGAATACTGTAGTCAGCTTTGTTGATATCTTGAAATACTAAGCTCCAATGCTCATTATATAATACTTGTTTCAATAACAATTCAACTGCACTGTGCAAATGAAGAATTGCATATTTGATGTCTTTTTCTGTAGGATCCTGTGTAGAAACCTTATCAATAGCATCTTCTAAAAAGTCCAAAGCATTATTGAGTAAATTAAAATCCATATTATTCTACTCCTTAAAGTGGATCTTCATACAAAACTTTTATTCAGGCATGAATTCTTTGAAATTTGTCGAAACCCTCTGTAAGTGAAGAATGGAGGGTGAAATGGCAAGAAGATGCTTAAAAGATTATATGTGGAGGAAACTCAAAGGGTTCCTACCCCCAGAGATAGGCAGAAAGTGCCGTCCTTCCGGGGATAACAGAGAATTTCTTGAAGCTATACTTCGAGTCTTCCTGGTATTGATGTTTCCAGCGGTGCAGAACGCTCTCACATATCCCCAGGTTCCATGATACCTCCGCTCACCCTGACCCCTGACCGGCAAGAGGTTCCACCGGGACAGAGGGAGTGGTGGCAAGAAAATAGTGGCAGTCTGCATTGAAGACTACAGCAACGGCCCCGGCTTTGCCAGTATGCAGGTGATAGACGGGGCGACCTCGGACGAGCTTGCCGCTGTAGCACAGAACAAGATCATCAGGGAGGGTTCTATCGTGAAGACCGATGGTTTTGCTGCATACAAATACCTGCAGAAATGTGGTTTCATCCAAGAAGGCCATAAGGCATCGGGAAAAGACGCTCCGAAAATTCTGCCCTGTGTTCATACCTTTATCGGCAACGTGAAGTCAACCATCAGGGGTATTTTTCACAGTGTAAGCGGGAAGCATCTTCAAAGATTTCTGGATGAGTGCTGTTATCGATTCAACAGGCGGTTCAACGAACCACAACTGTTCGACAGGTTACTCCTGGCCCGTGCCAGAACCAGCACCATTACATATGCGGAGCTGAGTGGATAGTCATTTTACAAAAATTAGACATGTAATAAAGTCATCCCTTTTTTCTTATAACTCTTTTATTTTTCCTTTGCCACCATATTTCCCGATTCCCTGGGGTTGTTTCCTCTCTGATATTTGGTGATGGTGGTGAAGAAGTTTGCAGGAATAAAGGCAGTTTCTTTAACATCGCTCTCGTGGTCTGTGTAATATATTGTGATATAATTGCTGTTCCTTGAAATCCTGTGTATGGACACATCGGAGTCATGGGCGATGGTGTCATCATTGGGGGAATATACTACGATGGAATAGGTGTAGTCATCATTGGCCATAAACCTGGTATTCATGGGCAGGTATCTTCCGATGAAAATCCCCGCCAGAAGTGCAACTACCAGAGAAACCCAGAAAACTTTTTTATTCATCTTCTTACCTCCTCGTTCTATTTCCATTGATTCCAGCGAATTATCACAGATATGAGCCTCTTAGACAAGGGAAATCAAGCCGTCAAAATAGGAGAAGTCAAGGGATAATCATCAGCAAAACTCCGGCAGTCAAATAACTCGTCTTTGTAAATCTTTTCATCGGTCAGAAGATCTGCTCCACCACCAAGTATATCTATAATTGAGTATATAGGAAAATATTCAACACCTCATCAGGCAATAGAACTATCATATAATATCTTTTGACTCCACATTTACTATCTTTTGATTCTTGCTCCTGGGGACATGTCCGGCACCCCACAGAACACCCCCTAAAAAGCGTCCGGTTCCCCGGGAACAGCAGACCTGTCGGCCTCCTCGAAGCCCGTCATGGGCCTTTCTCTGGGTTATGGTGGAATTTTGCAGGGGGTTCTTGCAGGTGATAATGGCCAATCCTGCCGGGTCAATATGGGGAGGTGATTACCCTGGAATGAAACAATCCCCTAACCGGAAAGGATCTCTATTTTGATTTTGGGATAGTTGAGGTGACCACGAATTTGTCTCGGCTATATTTGGGCATTAAATTACAATCCAGTATTCCTGGTTGATTTGTTAACGAAATGTTTACAATCCCGGAGCGCAATGGTGGCTATTTTTTAGTATAATATGAGTGTGACCGGAGATTCCTATACAGGCCGGGAAGGATTTTATTTTTAGGGGAAACTGACATTGATAGTCAACGATTATGGTTTTAATACTGCTCCGGGGAGCCTTCCCGGCAAGATCAGCGGGGCAACAGCCCTGCCGAAAGAAAGATCTTTTATCCTGGAGGGATGCCGGGACATCTACCATGCCCTGCCTCTCCAAAGCTCTCGGGGCAAAGGGGAAGGCCCCATATATCCCACCATCGGCACCAAGCTTTTTCCTGCTCTGGATGCCCTGGAAACCACCTTCGGGCAACTGGGGAAACACCCCAGCCCCGAAGAGGTTGACCGCTCCAACGTCCGCCGGCTTATCCGGGCTTTTCAGCCGGTGGCGAAGGCTTTTTCCAGTGCATACGAACCAAAAGAGTTCAAGCAGTCTATGAAGCATATTCAGCGTCTGGCCTCAAGTCTTGGGAAATACAAGGATGTGGCGGTCATCGAAGAACAGGCCCGTGGAGTTTCCCCCGGGGGAGTCATCCCCAAAAAGATGCAGAATAAGCTGGATAAACTCCGCCAGAAGCGGAGAGATGAGTTTAAAACCCTCTATAAGGAGTTTCGAAAAGACCACTTGAAATCCGCTCTCAAGGTTTTGAGTCGGCCCCGGGGGCTGAATCTGGGGGATCCCCAGCAGATCCTCCGGCAGGACCGTCGCCTGATTGCTCATCAGATCCACCAGCTGGCAGAAGATGTTAAAGCCACCGGCCTTCTCCACCAGGACCCCGATAAATTTCACAAAGGCCGCAAAAGCCTCAGGAATTTCCTCAACTGTGTCCAGTCCGCCAAGGATTCTTTTTCCCTGGATTCCCAGGACATCGACTCCGCCACAGAACTGGTGAACACCTATGGGGTGGCTCAGGATAACCATATCGCCGGCCAATGGCTCCGGGAAAACCGCTTCGATGACCACGCGGACCGAATAGACCAGCTTTTCCAACAGCATCAGAACCAGGCTCTGGACCAAGCCCGGGGATTCCTGGAGTCTGGAGCCATCGAGAGAATTCAGGCCCAGATAAGCTGAAGCGGGGCCCTCCAAACCAAAGCCCCCCTTCCAGCCCCTTTGTGATGGAAGGGGAAACCAACCCATAACCCGCCTCATACCCATCACCATCAGCCTGCAACAACACATTCTCGGCGATCACCCTGAGCTTCACCTCTCAAAAGGTAGCCCAGGCCAACACCCATCCCGAGTCACCCGCACCCCCCCAAATCCAGCCTCTCCAACCCCCTATATCATCATTCCATAATAATCAATGGGCCAAAAAACA
>CAYNGH010000221.1:0-4248 GCA_964396845.1 uncultured bacterium
CTCACCATTTCAACATTTGAAATGTTCGGGGCCGGTGTCTGATTGTCCGTCACTGGGTGGCTCCGGGTTGTGAAGCAAAATCCTTCACAGACAGCCTTTTCTGCCAGTGCCATAAATGTAAGACTATTATAACATATCATGCCGATTGTCTTCAGATAATATTTATTAAAAAAATGTTAACTTCCCACAGATTTGATCTTTGGAGGGTTTAGGGGTAAAATATGAAGGAATTGGTTTACTGTAAAAGAATGACATTATAAATACGCCGGGCAGGTGAGAAGATGAAGGTTGGTATTATTTCTGATACCCATGACAACCTGCTTATGATAAGCAGGGCTGTGGAATTGTTCCAGGATGAATCGGTGGATCTCGTCATTCACTGCGGTGATCATGTGGCACCCTTTACTCCCATAATATGGCAGAAAATGGGAATCGAGATCCTGGCGGTTTATGGAAACAACGACGGCGACACGGAGTTCCTGAAAAAAAAGTTCTCCTCTATTGGCCGGATCTTTCCCCGCCCCCACGAGATAATTCTCCAGGGCAAAAAAATTCTGGTGATGCATGAGCCGGACAACCTTCAGGAGATTGCATCCTCGGGCAGGTATGATTATGTTTTATACGGTCATACCCACCGGGCTGTCAACCGCCGGGTGGGAGAAACCCTAATCCTGAATCCCGGTGAGGGATGCGGATGGATAACCGGCAGAGCAACGGCAATGATACTGGACATAAAAACCGGACAGGTGACACAGCACACCTTGGGCCAAAGTCCCATCGAAGCAATAAACCCATAGAACAATAACTGCAACAGGAGTATTATATGGCGCAAAGCGGAAACTACATGGCAGAAATCCCCGTAAAAACTATGGACGAAGAAGCCCTGGATAAAGATGTCAAGGTAAAACTTACAGGCATTTCCGGCGACATTATCCGAACTCTCATCTCGTATGAGATAGAGGACAACCCCAACGATTATCAGGTGGAGGAAGCCTTTCTTGTTGACGATGGAGGAAGGGTTTACTGTCTGGTGTCGGTGGAACGCAAGAAAATAAACGATCAGCTGGTGTCCTGGATGGAGTTTGGCCCTGTAGCCACCGACAGCAAGGAGCTGGAGCTAAAAATTACCACCCTGCGACAGGCCCCGTTTTTTAACGCCTTCAAGATGAAAGGCCGCAGCTTTGTGGATCCATGGGACTCCAGGGCTCCCCTGACCCGGGAGCAGTTGAAAAAAATGGACTGCTGGCTGGGACAGTCATGTTCTGACGAGGAGGATCCCGATGAAGACTGGCGTCTGCGGGGAGAATGGAATTTCATGATACCCATGGGCCAGTGGAATTATCAGGATATTGACAGTGTGACCCCTCTGGATATTCAGCTGAAATTAGGGGATGACCAGATAATTATTCGGGAATTTCGCACCAGCAACACCGGAGCTTTTATATTAGTGGAATCCCGCAACCATGCCCTCCAGCAGTTGGGCAGTGACTTCAAAAAACGTCTTATGGAGGTGTTTGACCAGTCAGAAGATCCTGGGGAGTTCAATCAGAAGCTTGCCCTGATGGGAGTCAGCAAGTCATACACCCCTGCAGACCTGACCCTGCGGATACTGGATCAGAAAAAAATGTCCTTGTATTCTCCTGATTTCCGGGATCCCCGGGGAGTCATTCACAACCGGATTTATCACTTCTTTGATGACAAGATATACGGCAAGTTTTTAGATGTGCTGGTGATGGAGATTCGAAATGTCAAACCTCTGCCGGCTCTGGAAGTCCAGCTGGATTTTTCCGGCCCGGATCATGAATCGATTTTAAGTTTTGACATGGATATGGGATCCCTCTCCCTTTCTGGAAAACTGGTGATGGAAGACCTCTCCCGGGCCGGTGATGTTTACCAGGTGCGCTATACCACTGTGATGAATGGCGATACCGTGGAAAGAATATCCATTACCGATGCCACTCTGGTCATCGATACCGGAGATGGAGAGATTGAAGAGTTGCCGAGCCTGGGCAGTAAGGTCCGCTGGGATCCGGGCCAGGAAAAACTGATAAAGCACATCAGTTTCCCGGCTCTCCATCAGGCGGATATTGATTCTGACTCCCGGGTTCGACTGCAGATAAACATGGTGGATGTGAAGCTGAAAAAACCCCTGGTATTCCCTTTCCGATCCACCCCGGGAGTGCCCCGTTTTGAGGATCCGGGGGAATAATTCCCACACATTACCGACATGCTTTATGCCGGGGACCGTCCGGAGATGATATGAAATGAACAGCAGAAAAATTCCAGTGTGGGTAACCACCGTAATATGGATAACTGCCATTGTGCTGACTGCTTTTTTTGCAGGCCAGTCGGCTTCTCTTTACCTGAGGAACCGGTTTCATGTCCAGAGAAATGTCACCCTTGCAAGACCGCCGGAAATAGACACTCAGAAACGGGAAAGACCCCTGGGCTTTTACAGGTCTTCCATTGTGCCAGCCCTGAACCAGGGGAAAAAGCCTGCCGGTGGTGATACCGGGGCTCCCCGGGCCACTGCTCCAGGTGGTCAACCCGGCGATACTCCCGGAGAAATCCCGACACCGGCCATTAACTGGGATCAGATTCTCTCGGTGGAAGAACCGGCCCTGGATCTTAAGGGCACTGTCATCGGCGATGATATGGCCATCGCTTTTGTTCAGGTGGAGGGAAAGGATATGTCCCTTACCATCGGTCAACAGGTGGGCAGTTACCGGGTGGTTTCCATCACCAAGAACACCATCGGATTTTCCCGGGGAGGCAATGACAAAGTTGTGTCCATGGTGCTAAAGAGCGGCGGTTCTTCCCGGGGAGGCAGTACTGGTGGCATTCCCCGGCCCCGGGCCAGCAGTCCCCAGGCAAATCAAACCATAGACATAGGGGATATGATTTCTTTTCAGGGAAACACCAGGGTTGTGGATCGCCGAAAATTCAACGCCCTGCTTCAACCGCCCTCTCAGCTGGCCGACGAGTTGAAGTTCATCCCCAACTCCAAGGACGATCAGCCTTATGGAATCAGGATCAGCTACCTGAAGCCGGGATCTTTCTTCAGCCGTATCGGGATGAGATCCGGGGATATTCTGGTGCGAACCAACAACAAAGAACTGATGTCGGTGGAAGATTCCTTTTATGCATATCAGGCTTTCCGCAATGAAGAACACCTGACCCTTGAAATCGATCGGGGCGGAAATATCATTCAGATTCCCCTGGAATTTAGATAACAGAAATGACGGAGTGAGCACCTATGAAAGGCAGAATCAAGGCATACCGCAGGTCAAGGGGTTTTACATTTATTGAAATTATGGTGGTTGTGGCTATTCTGGCCCTTCTGGCGGGGCTTATCCTGCCCCGTTTCATGGGACAGGCCGACAAGGCCAAAATTGACTCCACAAGGGTTCAGATTCGATCCCTGTCCCAGGCTCTGGATTTATACAAGCTGGATAACGGCTTTTATCCCACCACAGATCAGGGACTGCGTGCCCTTTACGAAGAACCTCAAAGTGAGCCGGTTCCCAAAAAATGGAAACAATATATCGAAGCTGTCCCAAGAGATGCCTGGGAAAATGAATTCATATACATTCAACCGGGAAATTACCGGGACTTCGATCTTTACTCTCTGGGGCCTGATGGTCAGGATGGCACAGAAGATGACATCACCAACTGGACCCGTGAGGACGAAGAACGGAGAAGATAAGATATATCCGCTTACAAAAAAGCCCGGTTGAGTGCCGGGCTTTTATTTTTTTTCTTGCTGGGCTTATCTCTGGAAGCTCCACCAGTGAAACTGGAGGTTTCCCGAGATGGAAGGCCCCCAGAATTCCCAGTCGTGAGGGCCGGGATTGGCGTAATATTCAGCATGAATCCCCTCGTTGCGGATGGTGTCTGCCAGGGCTCTGGATATATTGGAGGAAGGATCTCCGGTACCGCACGAGATATGAAAGCGCTGGTCGTATTTTTTAATTCCTTCCACATTGTTGCGGATGGTTTCGAATACCCTCCGGTCATAGCTTCCGCTCATACCCGCCACACTGGTGAAGATATGGGGCTGGCTGGCTCCAATCACCAGGGATGAAAATGCCCCGGTGGACAGGCCGTCGATGGCCCGGTGCCTGGGGTGGGCAATGGTTTTGAATTCCATGTCAATGTGACCCACAAGATCCCTGTAGATATAATCGGCAAATCGGCCATCACCCCGGAAGAATTCGCCGTTTTCTCTGGGCATTACAACTATCATCT
>CAYNGH010000222.1:0-4235 GCA_964396845.1 uncultured bacterium
CCTTCCGGCGACAGCTTCCAATCAACCGGAAGATGAATTAATAAGAAAACGGAATATAACAACGCCCGCCAACACATAACCAACGGCCCGAGAGCTGTATCCCAAGGATCATGACCATCACGACTCATTTTGGGCACTTCCAAAGTGCCCCACGGCCCGAGAAGGTTGGCCCACCGATCATGACAATCCCGACTCATATTGGGCACTTCTAAAGTGCCCCCATTTTCTAAAAATGGGTCACGACTCATATTCCCCCATTCCAAATGGGGTCCCGACTTATATTCCCCGGTTTTAAAGCGGGGGAAAAGGGTTCCCTTTGTTGGTAAAAAAGTGTATAATTCCTATTCATGAATCAAAGGGAGATGAAATGAAGGTTCTTCTGGTGAATCCTCCTCTGTCCGGGCTTGAAAGGAAAAATCCCGTCAGGCTCAGGTTGTTTTCCAATGCCATGCCTCTGGGAATTTGCTATCTGGCAGCTTATCTGGGCAGGGCCGGCATTGATGTTGACATAATCGACGGCGCAGCAACGGGGATTGATCTGATTCCTATGGTGGAAAGTATCTGCCGGTTGCGTCCTGATGTTATGGGGATAACATCTACATCGGTATCTTTTCACCGGGCTGTGGAGCTGGCGGAGTCGGTAAAGAAAAAGCTGGGGTCGGATTTCCCTATTGTCCTGGGCGGGGCTCATCTCTCCGCGGTTCCCTTAGAGGCTATGGCCCATGAATGCTTCGACTATGGGGTTTACGGCGAGGGAGAGGAAACCTTTACCCAGCTGGTATCTGCCTTGGGGGCTGGCAGAGGAGCAGATGATATTCCCGGTGTATATTAC
Source organism: uncultured bacterium (assembly GCA_964396845.1). GTDB lineage: Bacteria > Vulcanimicrobiota > JAJTBE01 > JAJTBE01 > CAYNGH01 > CAYNGH01. The sequence continues at coordinate 833 of CAYNGH010000222.1, forward strand.
CGGCAGGAAGGAAAAATCTTATTCACCAGCCCTCGTCCCCTTATAACCAATCTGGACGCCATCCCCTTTCCCCGGCGGAATTTATTAAACACTTCTCTTTACACATCTCTGCCCACCGATGTCCGCCGTCTGCCCAAGTTTTCCATCCTGGCCAATCGGGGCTGTCCTTTCAACTGCATCTTCTGTGATTCCGCAGTGGTGGGAAAGAGTTACCGCACCGCCAGCCCCGGTTACCTTGCCGATGAGATGGAAATGCTGAAGAAAGACTTTGGCGCCAGGGAAATTTTCTTCGTGGGGACAACCTTCACCGTCAGCCGGGAACATACCGAGGCTTTTCTTTCGGAGCTGGAACGCCGTCGTCTGGATATGATGTGGACCTGCTCCACCAGGGTTGATGTGGTGGATCTGGAGCTTCTGTCCCGGATGAAGAAAGCCGGTTGCTGGGCCATCCGGTTTGGCATCGAATCGGGATCCCAGAAGGTGCTGGACTTTATCCGCAAGGGGATAAACCTGGATCAGGCAAGAAAGGCGGTGGAAGACTGCGCCAGAGCCGGAATCAACGCCAAGGCCTTCTTCATGGTGGGACACCTCAACGACACCAGAGAAACCATCAGAGAATCCATCGATTTCGCCAAAAGCCTGCCCCTGACGGATCTCACGGTTCAGATAAACACTCCTCTTCCCAACACGGAACAATTCCGCCGAGCTAAAGAGTTCGGAACCCTGGATACCAGGGACTATTCCCGATACTCCTTCTTTGAACCGGTATTTACTCCCCATGGAATGACTCCGGAAGAACTGGTGTCCCTGCAACGCCAGTTTTACCGAGAGTTCTTCTGGCGGCCCGCTCCGTTGATACGCCAAGCCCAGAAACTCCTCAACTGGAATACCTTCCGCAATTACATAAAATGCGCAGACCTGATATATCACCTGACATTGAAAAGATAAACCGATAAAATCCACGGAATATAAGACGAAACCCATTTTTAGAAAATGGGGGCACTTTAGAAGTGCCCGATTTAGAATCGGGGAATATGAGTCGGGATGCCCATGATCGTTGGGACATGGCCCTCGGGCCGTTGTTTATGTGTCGGTGTGAGTTATCTTTTCGAGGTTTGGAGAACCTTGTCAAAAGGGTTTGAATAAGGAAAATATATAAATCAGCCCGATGATGGGACATTTCGGAAAGATTCAATCCCGAGAAACATTCCTCCATTTTAAATTGGGGCAAGAAAAAGGTTCTCCAATAAACCCTGCCAATATCCCCCAAATTAACCCCAGGTAAACCTCAGAATCCCCCCAGAAATCTCCCAATACTGACAAGGATTTTTCTTTCCAGGCTTTTTTGCCTTGCCAAAAAGATATTGGAGGTAAAAGTCCTCACCGATAGAAATTAAAAAGTATAAATTTACAGGAATGGTGGCCGTCGATGCTTGGAAAAAAAGAATCCCTTTGCCTTGATGCTGTAGTTGACTTCATCAAGAAGAACCCTCGGTTCAGACCTATGACTCTGGGAGAGATCAATCGTCTGTTCCGGGGTCTTGATCCCCGCAGGACCTTCCTCCTGCTGAAGGGGTCTTATGGTGCTCATGATTGTGTTATTGCAATCTTGCTGGATTATGATGTGTCCAGCATGCCCACTCTGGGGAATCCCCTGGGCCTTTTTTATAGAATCTATTGCAAACCGCCGGTGGAAATTACCTTTACCAGGGAAACCGCTTCTGACCGGGTCACAAAACAGATCGGCCTTACAGTGGAAATCGAAGTCAACAACCCGGTAATTGACGATCATTACCTTATTCACTCCAACGATGAGGAAACAGCCCGGCAGGTCACATCGATAAAACCCCTGTCACTTTTCCTTGAGAAGAATTATCATGACCTGGAAAAATTCGAGATAACCCTTCACGGGCTGGACTATCAGCGTTCAGCTCCTCTGGACCTGGCTTCCCCCGAATGGATTGACCGGGACCTGGATGCCCTGTTGGAGGTTGCCCGATCTTTCTCCACCGAAGAGGAATCCTCTGAATCTGATGATGATGATTAAACGGGATCGAATTCTTATGGCCCATGGCGGTGGAGGAAGGCTCACCAGGGATCTGGTCAGGGATATTTTTGTCAGTCATTTTGACAACCCAGCCCTGAATCTTCTTTCCGACAGCGCTCTTCTTGATTTTTCCGGCGGAAGCATCGCCTTTACCACCGATACTTTTGTTGTCCAGCCCCATTTCTTTCCCGGCGGGGACATCGGCCATCTGGCAGTATGCGGCACCGTCAACGATCTGGCGGTTTCCGGGGCAAAACCCCTGGCCCTTTGTGCAGGATTCATCCTGGAAGAAGGCTTCCCCATAAGTGACCTGAAACGGATTGTGGAATCCATGGAAAAAACTGCCCGCCTTGCAGGAGTGAATATTGTCGCCGGGGACACCAAGGTTGTTGAAAAGGGAAAGGCCGATGGAATCTTCATTAACACCTCGGGAATCGGGCTCCTGTCACCGGGGCTTTTTTCCGATTCTCCCCCTGCTCCCGGCGATGCAGTCATCATCAACGGCACCCTTGGAGATCACGGCATGGCGGTAATGGCTGCCAGAGAACAACTCCCCATTCAATGGGACATCAAGTCAGATGCATCACCCCTGAATGATATGATATTTCAGACCGCCGATGCCGTGCCAGGGAAGATCCGGTGGATGCGGGATGCCACCAGAGGAGGGCTTGCAACGGTGCTAAACGAGCTTGCCCAAGGCAACAGTTTCGGCGTGAGCCTCCGGGAAGATTCCATCCCCATAAAAGAACCAGTCAGGGCCGTCTGCGAAATGCTGGGGCTGGATCCCCTTTATGTGGCTAATGAAGGAGTTGCAGTAATGGTTGTATCTCCCGATGGGGAAGACATTACATTAAAGACTCTACGTTCCCATCCCCTGGGGAGAAATGCCCTAACAGTGGGGAGAATTACCGATTCAAACCCGGGAATGGTGGTTCTGGATACCTTCATCGGAGGAGGACGGGTGCTGGACCTTCTTACAGGAGATCAACTTCCCAGGATCTGTTGATAATTTCAACTGTTTTGATTTATTCAGGTGAAACCTTTGTTTAGTTTATTCGGGGGAACCCTTTTCAGCCCGGTTTAAAACCGTGGGGCACTTTAGAAGTGCCCAAAATGACAAGGGATGATCATGATCGGAAGGCCAAAACAATCGGGCCGTGGGGCTACTTTAGAAGTGCCCCCCCTTTTTGGAAAAGGGGGAAAATATGACACGGGATTGTCATGATCGGAAGGCCAAAACAATCGGGCCGTTGGTTATGTGTTGGTGGGCGTTGTTAGATTCCGTTTTCTTATTAATTCATCTTCCGGTTGATTGGAAGCTGTCGCCGGAAGGGTGGTTGTTGAATGTGAACTGTG
>CAYNGH010000223.1:0-4209 GCA_964396845.1 uncultured bacterium
TCCCCTGCCATCGGCAGTGACGGCACCATTTTTGTCGGCTCCCATGATCATCATCTCTATGCCATAAATCCTGACGGCACCATAAAGGGCTTCGTTGAAGTCAACGATAAGATAGTTTCGTCCCCTGCACTGGGAAATGAAGGCGTAATATACTTTGGCTCCCTGGATGGGTTTCTGTATGCCATAAGTGAGGCCACCGGCATTCTGGAATGGTCATATGAGATCGGTAGCCCCATTCATTCATCCCCTGCCCTGGGCAGTGACGGCACCGTATATGTGGGCTCCGACGACGGCTTCCTGTATGCTGTCAACCCTGATGGGACACTGAAATGGGCATTTGAAACCAATGGCAATGTGTATTCATCCCCTGCCCTGGGCAGTGACGGCACCGTATATGTGGGATCCGGCGACGGATTTCTTTATGCCATAAATCCCGACGGCACAGAGAAATGGTCTTATGACACCAGTTTCTGGGTGTATTCATCTCCCGCTGTTGCACAAAACGGTACCATATATGTTGGGTCCTATGACGACAGCATTCATGCCTTCAACCCTGACGGCACCGTGCTCTGGACATATGAAACCGGCTCAAACGTCCTTTCGTCCCCTGCCATCGGCAGTGACGGCACCGTATATGTGGGCTCCGAGGACGGATACCTTTATGCCCTCTACGGCAACTCAATCCTCGGGGATACTCCCTGGCCCATGTTCAGAAATAATCTCCTTCGCACTGGCAGATCCCAGTAATAAGCGATGGGGTTGAATCCCCAAAGAAACAGGAAAATACAAAACCCCCGGATCGATCTGAATCGCGCCGGGGGTTGATTCTTTCTGAGCTGTAATACCTTATATCGGCGGGGATGTATGTTCCCGCTGGATCTGGTACCCTTCATAAAACCGGGGGATGAACTGTCCCCAGCGGGGATCTCCTGTGAACTGGCCGTCCCGGTAAACCACCCTTCCCCTTGAGATGGTAACCTGGGGCCAGCCCTTGATATTGATTCCTTCAAAGGGGTTGTAGTCCACCTTGTAATGAAGGTCTGTGGGACTTATTTTCACCGGCTTTTCCGGATCGAATATCACCACGTCGGCATCAGCACCGGGAGCCAGGGTCCCCTTCCGGGGATAAAGACCGAACATCCGGGCAGGGTTGGTAGAAAGAAGGTCCACCCACTGGTTCAGGCCGATTCGTCCCTTTGCCACTCCTTCGTGATAAGTCAGTGGCAATAGGGTTTCAATCCCTGGAAGGCCACCGGGTAATTTTGTGAAGTCATCTCTGCCTGGTTCCTTCTGCTGTCTTGTGAAGGCGCAATGATCCGTGGAAACCACCTGCAAAGCTCCCATGGAAAGGCCCTTCCACAGAGCTTCCCGATCCGTGTCTTTTCGAAGGGGCGGAGCAGTGGCATAAAGATAACCGTCGGGCCGGGAATAAATCTCGTCAGTGAGAAGAAGATACTGGGGACAGGTTTCACCGAAGGCCATAACGCCTCGGCCCTTGGCCTGGGATATGAGCTGTACTCCCTCCCCGGTGGACACATGGACAATATAAATCCGGGAGTCGGTAATCTCAGTGAGATAAAGAACCCGGCGGATGGCTTCCGCTTCTACAAAGCCGGGCCGGGACTGGGGATGATATGGGATCTGCACTTTCCCTTCTTTTATAAACCGTTCTGTCAGGGAATCTATAAGGTGGGGGTTTTCTGCATGAACCATCACCATTCCGCCATTGTCCCGCACTGACTGGAGCATCCAGTAAAAAGCCCCGTCATCACTCATCCAGCCTTCCCTGGCATAAATCATATATAGCTTGAATGAAGGCACTCCCCGCCCTATGAGGGAAGGGACTTCCTCCAAAAGCTGATCCCCGAATCCTGATACTCCAAGATGCAAAGAGTAATCAATGTAAACACTGTCCCTGGCTTCTTCCATACGAAGGTCCAATGCTTCATGAGGGTTCTGGCCCTTCACCATGTGGGCAAAATCGATGAAGGTGGTAATCCCGCCACATGCTCCCGCCATGGAGCCTGACAGGAAATCGTCGGCAGATACAGTCCCCTTGACAGGAAGCTGAAAATGCGTATGAACGTCAATACCACCGGGGATGACATATTTACCCGAGGCATCAATCTCCAGCTCTGCCGGCTGGCTGATTCTTGAAGCAATCCCGGCAATATGCTGATCCTCGATTAACAGGTCCCCGGTGAATGTATCTGCTGAAGTGATGATGGTGCCGTTTTTGATTAAAGTCTTCATTGATGCCTCCTGGTGTTTGTTCAAAGAAAGAAATATTATAACTGTTCCGGCCTTTGTATTATGATGTCATTCTTTCCGGGGCTTCATCAGGGGAAACAAGATCACATCCCGGATGGATGCGGTCCCCGAAAGAAGCATTATCAACCGGTCGATGCCCACTCCCAGCCCGCCGGTGGGGGGCATCCCGTATTCCAGGGCTTCCACATAATCCTCATCATATGGGTGGGCCTCCTCATCCTTGAACAATTCTTTCTTCTTCACCTGGTCAACAAACCTCTGCCTCTGATCATCGGGATCGTTCAGCTCCGAGAAGGCGTTGGCAATCTCCCATGTGTTGATGAAAAGTTCAAATCGGTATGTAAACTGAGGATCCTCTTCTTTTCGTTTGGCCAGGGGGGACAGTTCCATGGGATAATCCAGCAGGAATGTGGGCTGGATCAGGTGAGGCTCGATGACAGCCGCGGCCAGCTTGTCCATTATGTATGCGGTGTCATCTTTCCGTTCCAGATCCAGTCCGAATCGCTTCGCCTGCTCCCGGGCATACTGGGGATCCCTCAGTTGCCGAATGTCCACATCGCCGTATTTTCTGAAGGCCTCCTCCATGGTTATCCGCTGATATGGAGGCTCAAGGCTGATAGTGTTGCCTTCAATCTCCACGGTCATGCCCGGGTTTACTTCCCTGGCGCTCTGGGCTATGATCTCCTCAGTCAGGTCCATCATATGGGTGTAGTCCCCATAGGCCTGATAAAGCTCCAGCATAGTAAACTCCGGGTTGTGCCGGGTGTCGATGCCCTCGTTTCTGAATATCCGGCCAATCTCAAAGACCTTCTCCAGACCGCCTACTATGCACCGCTTTAAATAAAGTTCTGTGGCGATGCGGAAATAAAGATCCATGTCCAGAGCGTTGTGATGAGTGATGAAGGGCCGTGCCGATGCGCCTCCCGCCAGAGTTGACATGGATGGGGTTTCCACCTCCATGAACCCCTTCTCTTCCAGCAGGTTTCTAATCACTGAGATGACCCTGGATCGTCGGATGAAGGACTGTCGGACATCAGGGTTGGAAAGAAGATCCACGTATCGTTTCCGGTAACGTAGCTCCACATCCTTCAGGCCGTGATACTTCTCCGGCGGTGGACGCAGGGCTTTGGAAAGAACTTTGAAATTATCGGCAAAAACCGTCAGCTCTCCACGGCGGGTCTTGAATACCGTCCCTTCCACCCCCAGAATGTCGCCGATGTCAACCATCTTTAAAAGATTATATTTTTCACTGCCCAGTTTATTCTGTTTGAAATAGACCTGTATGGCTCCGGTTACATCCACCAGATCCCCGAAGGACGCCTTGCCATGACTTCGAAATGCCATCAGCCTGCCGGCGATTTTTACCCCGGGACCTTCTTCTGATTCTTCCATATCCTTGTATTCATCAATGATAGAGCCGATCTTGCTGTCAGTGGAAAAAGCTTCCCCATAAGGGTCAACCCCGGCATCCCTGAGGGCTTCGAGGTTTTTCCGGCGCATCTGCATATGTTCATTAAGGGAAGTTTCTTCCTGATTATTTTCTATTCTTGTTGTATCTGTTGTCATTTCATATCTCCTTTTTGCATCTGTTTTAACGGGACCGCCACCAGTATTGAATAAACTCGTGATTCAGCTATTATTTCTTTCTGGATGTAAAATACCTCCCCCGGCAATAAAGTTTTATCAGGACTTGCATTTTTCTGTTTCTTGGGGATCCATTTTCCCCCTTTTTGAATGAAAGAGTCGTGACCCCATTTTTATAAAATGGGGGCACTTTAGAAGTGCCCAAAATGACACGGGATGCCCATGATCCTTGGGATACAGCTCTCGGGCCGTGGGTTATGTGTCGGTGGGCGTTGTTTGGCGTTGTCAGGTTTTGTTTTCTTATTAATTCATCTTCCGGCTGACTGAAAGCTGTCGCCGGAAGGGTGGTTGTTG
>CAYNGH010000224.1:0-4135 GCA_964396845.1 uncultured bacterium
ATGGAACACTTAATGACTTGACGGATGCAAAGCTGGTCATCAACAAGCAGGGAGAAGGCAAGCTGTCGGTGGACATGAATCGGGACTTTGTGGGTTACCCCACAAACAAGCACATCAAACCCTGGGAAAAGGGCAAGTAGTCAAGGGTTTTCAAGAAAACTATCAGGGAGGCCTCAGGCCTCCCTTTTAAATATTGCCGGGAAAATTATGCGCCCATTTGATTCAGTCAGTCCTGATTATCCTCTATGAGCCGTTCGATGATTTTTTCCAGCTTCTTCAGGGGGTTGATATACGAACGGTTCAGACCCTTGTGCTGTATGGAACGACCCAGCAGGCATTCAATAAGGCCTATAAGGTTGTTTGTTTCTTTATGACAGGGATCCCCCCCGGTGAGTTCCTTCAGGTCATCCCGTCGCCGGTAGAAGTCTGATCCTTTTTCATTAAGCTCCGCCAGATTCTGGGAAAGCTCGCCAATAACCGACGGATCCCAGAAGGCTTCCCGGAATCGGTTCTCGGTCTTTCGCCGGGATTCCAGCTTGATCATCCTGTCCTTATATTTTGTTTCCATATCCGAGAGAAGACTGCTGTAGGTTTCCGGGTTCTTCTGGGCTTCCCGCTGAATCAGAATGTCCTTGTCAGAAGGGGATAAAAGGCTGTTCTCCAACAGGTTCAGGTTAACCACATCCCCCCGTTCAAAATGGGATCGGACATTTCGAAGCTCCCCGATGGATTCCTTGACAGATTCCAGTTCCCTTTCAATGGGGCCGATATCCGGCAGAAGCTGGTCGGTGAACCATTTGAGGGTCTGTTCAATCCTGAAGCTCTGGAAAACCCGTCGGATGTCATCCCATGTTTCCGGGGATGTGAAAAGATCCACCATCTCCCGGGTGATGTTGTAGTTGTCAACGGATTCCTCCAGTTTTCTGAAGGCCGAGTCCCGATCGAGGCCACGGCATCCGGGGCGATCGCTGGTGAGGGTGTCGAAAATATCCGCAGTGCGAATAATTTTTGACAGGATCGACACCTTGCAGGTTTCAGTCCCCGGTTCACGGATTTTCAGTTCTTCAGTATCCTCAGGAAGATCCAGTTTGTTGGAAAAACACTTTAAATCGAAGGGGAACAGGCTGTCCAGGATCCTGTCGGACACGTTGCTGTAGCTTCCCAGGTCCCGAAGGCCCCGGGAGGCGATTTTGGCCCGTTTCTTGATGGTGCGGGGATCGACTCCCACCTTGTCCAGATCAAACATCATTGAGGCAATCCGCAGACGGCTCATTTCCAGCTTTGACAGGCCCATAGCCTTGCCCAGGGCCATGGCGTAATGGGTGCGCCGATGGGATCGTCCCGAGGGGTAGGTATCGAAGGTGTCAACAATAACCCCGAAGGCGGTGAGGAAGTTTTCGAATATCCCCGCATAGAGCTGGTTCACATGAAGGGTTGAGTCGATGAGGTTGGAGTAGGCGTTGGCCACTTCGCCATGTCCCCTCTTGAAGTCGGGATGATGCAGGATGATGACTCCTTCCACCTGGTCTTCCACAGGTTTGAGGAGAATCGACAGAACTTCCCCGTCCCTCACCGGGACATCCTTGACAGGAATGAACCGGTTCACCTGGTTCCGTTCAACAGTGCGACGGGCCAGGGTGATAACCTGATCCTCCATCAGGGGTGAGGTTTCCCGGGTATCGATAAACTGGTTGGACAGGGAGAGCTTCCCTTCCCGGGGGATCACCAGGTATCCCGAGTAAGCCTCCACCGACTCCACCAGCAGTCGCATGACTTTTTGGTATTTCTTGTCCAGGGGAATGTTGGAATCGAGGATGCTGTTGATCTTTTCGATGCCCTGGTTCTTGAGTTGCTCCAGGGTCAGCCGGTTATATTGATAAATATCAGTGTCGATCTTTTCTGCCACCAGAGAAATAAACCGCTTGTGAAAGCTGGTGAGATTCTTTCCGCAAAGGACCACCGCGCCTAAAAACTCGTTGAACACTTCCAGGCTGGCAATGATCATGTCGGGAGTTTTTCGATCTCCCACCTCTTCTAATTCTGTTATGTTCTTTTTTATGATATTTTCTGATTTGAGAATTCTCATCAGATCGTCTTCGGGATTAACCTGGATCTGGCCCCCGCTGGACAATACTACCAGCTTGCTGAACTGATCGATATAGGCGATGAAGATTCTATCCGACTGATAACCCTGGCCGATTTTCTTCTCGTAGTCCCGCATTGCCTTGAGAACCCAGAACAGAGCCCTGTTAAGGGTAGATTTGATATCCTCTCCCATGGTCATCCCTTCATCCAGGATCATATCCAGGTTTCCATAAACCCAAAGAAGCATTTCCAATTGATCTTTTTCAAACTTGTTATAGGTGCTGACCATAAAAGACCTCCCTGAGCAGATGTGGGACCGCTGATCTATCCAATTATACCATCATGGGGACATGTTCTTATGCCTGTCAGCTTTTAATTCTGTAACCTTCGAGGAATCCCTTTTTAAGGAGGAATTTCCGGGGTGCCGGGGAAGTTCATGCCATGCGAATTTCTCTTGTCTTTCCAGACAACGATTCCAGGGTCAATGACCTGGCTGGCATAATGAACAAGGTCTGGCAGGATGGAGGAGCAGAAGTTTCCCTGTTGAAGTCAATGCATGGATCCGACAATCACAGGGCGGCTTTTAATTGTTTTAAGAGATCTGATCTGATAGTTTTAGGCTCTTCTACCCTGGGTTGGTCTGGAGGGATCTCCCGGGAGTTAGAAGATATAATTCGCCGACAGAACCTGGTGGAAGGCAGGAGAGTGGCGGTTTTTATTGCTGGCGGATTCCTTGGCTCTTCCCGGGCCCTTACCAGGATTATGGGCCTTGTGGAAGAGTGCGGGGGCTTTTTGTTTGACTTTGAAATAATAAAAAACAGCCATAATGCGGAAGCCTTTGCCCGCAGGCTCCTGAAGCTGAACCAGGCGGACGCCGGCATTATTCCTTCCTGATTAAAATATAATATTTCTTGACAAGGGGGCATTGCAATGAAAGCAGTCTTGATGGCTGGTGGAGAAGGAACCAGGCTCAGACCTCTGACTACAAACCGACCAAAACCGCTGGTCCCGCTGGTGAACAAGCCAGTGATGGAATACATTATCGAATTGCTCAAAAAACATGGCATAAACCACATTGTGGTAACAGTCCATTACCTGGCTGACGAGATAATGAGTTATTTCGGGGATGGATCCGACTGGGGGGTTCAAATTGTCTATTCGGTGGAAGATGAGCCTCTGGGCACTGCCGGTGCTGTGAAGATGGTGGAAGAATATCTGGATGACACCTTCATGATTATCAGTGGCGATGCCCTGACGGACTTTGATTTGAGTAAAATGATAGAGTTTCACCACCAGAAAAAGGCAGTGGCAACCATCAATCTTACCAGGGTTGACAATCCTCTGGAATATGGTGTGGTCATCACCGACAACGACGGAAGCATCCGGCGTTTCCTCGAAAAACCCTCCTGGGGCGAGGTGTTTTCCGACACTGTGAACACCGGGATTTACATACTGGAGCCGGAAGTGTTCCAGCTGATGGAAAAGCGGAAAAATTATGACTGGTCCAAGGATATATTCCCCAAGATTCTTTCTGCGGAAAAGCCTCTTTTCGGCTATGTGGCTGAAGGATACTGGTGTGACATCGGCAATATCCAGCAGTATCGGCAGGCCCATATTGATGCCATCCAGGGGCGTGTGGAAGTAGAGATCCCCGGGAAAAAACTGGGCCGAAAAATATGGCTGGGAGAAGGCACAGAGATTCATCCTTCCGCCAATATCGAAGGCCCTGCGGTCATCGGCAAGAACTGCCGTATCAAGGAAGGCGCAAACATCGACGAGTTCACAGTTATCGGTGACAACTGCATTGTGGAGGAAGGCTCAATAATACATCGTTCCATCATATGGAACAACAGTTACATCGGGAAAAAGAACCGGATGACCGGGACTATAGTAGGCCGTCAGAACACCATCAAGAACAATGTGGTTCTCAACGAAGGTGTTGTTCTGGGTGACAAGGTGTTCATCGGCACTGGGGCAGTGGTTCAACCCCAGGTGAAGGTATGGCCTGACAAGAATATTGAAGCCGGGGCCACGGTGAATATGAGTCTGA
>CAYNGH010000225.1:0-4100 GCA_964396845.1 uncultured bacterium
AGAGTTTAAGCCCGGCGATGCCTGTGTTGATTTCTTCTCTGGTTTCTGCCTGCATGTCTTCGGGAATATCAATCTGTTTAACCTCGATGATTATCCTGTTAAAAAAATCCTCGTTTTTCTGAAGTATATCTCTGAATTCCCCCGACGAAATTTCCCTGTCCTGCACCTGTTGCGCCGCCAGGGAGAGAGCATCAAAACGGGCTGTCTGGGTTGGAGGGATTTCTCTGAGGGGGATGAGTGAATGACACTTTTCACATATTTCTGTAAAAGGAAGATTCAGGTGTCCGCATTCATTGCAAAGCATGGTTTCCGGGTCCTTTCAGGCAGAGGTTTAATTGATTATTCAACGGGATCTGTCATCTCCCTCCGGCAGGATGGAAAGTTGTGCTCCCTCATCAAAACATGCGGATTCCGGGTCATTTTACAAATTGTTGCATAGGTTCGAAGATATGATCCGGAATGTTCTGGTTGACAGAAACAGCCTTGAATACTACCATATTGGCAACCTGTTCATTTTTGTGAATTTCGATGACAAAGGGAAGCCATCGTCCATCTTTGAGTTTGCGGAAATCCCGGTAACGGCATTGTATGATATTGTGTCCTTCCCCATCCTTGCTGGGGGATTTTTCTTCCAGCTGAACCGGCACCCATCGTTTAGTGTCAATCCAGACGGTGGTTTCGATGGATCTGCTCTCATCGATGATTCTGACTGCTTTTGTGTTTATCTCCTTTATATTTTCATCTCCCACTACGATACAGGGGTTTCCCGCATCCCTGGGATATGTCTGAAGGTTCGGAGGCAGGTTCAGGGTCGGCCTTTGGGGATCCTGCTGTTTTTTAACAGGATACTGGCCCTGGGATATATACATCCAGCTGTTCTGGCCGTCGCTGATTATTGTGGCAGGCATTCCGTCCATGGCATCTCCTGGGGCTACGGTGACGCTGGTAACTTTGATTTTGTTGGGTTTCTTGAATACTATCTTGTCCCTGGACCATATAGTCAGGGATGAACTGCCCTTTTCATCGGTGGGGCCATATATTTCCGCATCCACCACCAGGGTGTTGATAGGAAGCTGTCCTTCAGCGGAGTATAGCCGGTCCAGGTAAGGTCTGCCGTTTTCGGCCTGGCACCATGCAATCCCGGGAATCAGGAGAAATATAATCATGCAGAAAATTTTTTTCAAGGGATGCCTCCAAAACTGATCTTTAATGAAACTGACGTTATATTCACTAAATTATTTATGAGAAGGAGAAAATTTCCTTCATCGAGAATAATTGACCTACAAGAGCTTCTCAAAGGAAGCCATACGAAGGGAGGTATATCCATTGAAAATATGTAACAATTGCAGTGCACAGAACCCTGACGTGAACGAATTTTGTGAAAACTGCAAAATTCCCCTTCCTCCTCCGGTTCCTGGATCTTCTGTTTCTGCCACCAGCAGTTTCGATGTCCCCACCGAGGATGAAATGAGCCGTTTCAACGACATTAAAAATGCTGTTGAGAACGTGAAAAACCGCGCCTGGTCATTGCAGAAATTTGAATCCTTCCTCCAGAATCTCATGAAAATGCTGGCCAGGTTTGAGCAGGACATCAGAGAAGTTGAAATTCCTGAAGAGTCTTATGATGATTTTGCCGGTGAACTGGATATCGGTTTTAACGGGGTGGATCTTTACAACGAAGGTTTGGCGAATCTCATGCTTTATGTGGACGATCAGAATGAAGCTTATCTGGATCAGGGTCTTGACCTGGTTTTTCAGGGCAACGCCAAGATTAACGAGGCTATAAGAATAAACAGGAACCACAGGGCCGGCATGGGTGAAGTTCAAGTTGGTGATTAGGTTTTTATGGGGCTGTTTAAAGGGGGCGTTTAACCGCCCCCTTATTGTTCTGGTTTGATCTGACAATTGCTTTGCAGGATTTGGCATATCAAAGAGGATAATTTGCCAGGGCAAAGAAATATTTCTCAAGTCCCTGGGCCCCATATATCCGGGGTAATAGCAGAGGGAGGTAATACATTTGTTAGTCTGTGTAAGATGTGGAACCGAAAACACTGAAGGGGTCAAGTTTTGTATCAACTGTCAGTCAGTTCTGCCCCAGATCCCTGCAGCTTCAAGACCGCCAAGTACGCCTGAGATGATAATGGATCGTTTTTATCAGGTGGAAGAAGCTGTCAAATCTATCAGGTCTGAAGAATGGACCATTGATGAATTTGCGGATTACATGGAGAACATGGCGGAGGTCCTTGCCCAGAAGGAAGAAGACATCCGGTCTATTGACCTTCCTGATGATCTTTACGAGGAGTTTGCCGAGGAGTTGGAAATCGGCTTTGAGGGTATGGCCCTGTTTATTGAGGGCGTCAATCACCTGATTGATTATGTTGACGATCCCAATCCTGAACATCTGGAATACGGGCTGGACCTTTGCCGCAAGGGTGGGGAAAAGGTCAACGAAGCCATTCGTCTGAACAAGCAGCATACCGACAGGCTCAAGGAAACCATCGACACTTCAACCATGATGTAGGTTTTGCAAAGCAGGCCCCTTATGGGTATTGCTAAAACAGTAAAAAAAGGCCGGCATGTACCGGCCTTTTGAATTTTCCTGTCTTTTTCCTGGGTTTACTGCTGTATGACTGCAATCCATTTCTGGGCTATTTCGTCGCTTTTCTTGGCCCGGTTCAGGGCCACCGACTGGATTATCTCGTTGATTTTAGTCTGGGTGTCCATCATTATCTGCCACATGCGCATCATCCATTTTTGTCGTTCTGCCGCCATCTGGGTGTAAATGGTGCGGGCTTCCTGCATATCCGACTGGATTCTCTGCTGGTTGATAGCCGTGTCAGTATGGGATGAGCCTGGGGCTGGAGTCGGCGTTGCGCCCGGGGGAACTCCTCCGCCGGGCGGAATTCCTCCGCCCATTGCAGTTAAGGGATCCAGGCCAGGGTTCTGCATGGCCCTGTTGAAGCCTTGAGGATCTCCTGCCACTGCCTGGGGATTTCCCACTGCCGCCTGTTGCAGGAGCCCCTGGTTATAGGCAAGGTCCTTGTTCAGGAAGTTTCCCGCCGCCTGCTGAAGCCCCTGTTGATCCTGCAACTGTTCGTTTCCGATGACTTCTTTTGCCAGCATTGCCCCGCGGTTCTGGGGTACTCCTGTGCGTTGTTCTTCTTCTGTTGCCTTCTGATAAACCTTCTGGTTGAGGTCTGCTATCACTTGTTGTTTTTCTGGTGGCAGGCTGTTTATGGCATTACCCATCTTTTCGCTGGCGGATTTGAGTTCCTGTTCCAGCTGTTGGGGTGTTTTCTCCTGGACATGGGGTTTTTCTTCTGTTTCTTCGGAATGGGTGAAAAGGTCCAGCTGTTCTTCCCTGTCACTGCGGATCTTTTCATCTTCATCGGTTTTGCCGCTGGTGGTTTTGGAGCCTTTCCTCCCGGCCATGCCTGTGGTTTCGCCCACCTTATGTCCCATTTTTGCCTGATCTGAAAGACTGATAAGATCACTGGTGGAGTCTGTTTCTTCTCCTTTGATTCCCTTGGTCATGTCTTTCTTGCGGACCAGGGTGTTTGCATTGACCCTGGCGGTTCTGACCCTGCCGGCATTATGTCCAACTGGTTTTATTCCCATAAATCCTGCCTCCTTTGGCGATTCTGTTCATATCCAAATATCATGGCAATGCCATTCTGATGATAGTATAACAACTGGCATCAGCTTTGTAAACAGTTTTCCTGTTAACAAAAAGTTAACAAATGGGAGTTTTGCATAAAACCCCAGATCAGAGGAAGTTCAGCTGTTGTTCAACCCTGGCCAGCATGTCCTTGAGGCGAAACATTTCTGTGCGGGCAGAATCGAGATTCCGTCCCATTTCGTTTATTTTGTATTCATTATCTCTTATCTGGCTGTCCATGTTCTGGATCTGGGATCTCATGTTGTAAACGGCATCGTTAAGGCGATAAAGTTCACTCTGCAATTGAGAACGCTGGCTTTCCAGGCTCCACCTTTCATCTCCCTTGACTTTTGGGTCCCGGAGTTTCTCTCTCACTCTGTAAACGGCGTTGTCGGTGGTGCGCTGTTTGTCTTCCATTGATGTCAACTGCCATTGTGCGTTG
>CAYNGH010000226.1:0-4091 GCA_964396845.1 uncultured bacterium
AGGGGATCCCCTCCTACATTCAACACCTGCACTGGCACATTTTTATTATTATTAACGGTTTCGTCCCCGGTTCCGTCGCCCAACTGGCCATGCCAGTTGTATCCCCAGGTATATACATTGCCATTGGAGTCAATTGCCGCTGTGTGATATCCGCCAGCGGAAATTGCGGTAATGCCGGTAAGATATGTGGGGTTAAGGGGATCCCCTCCTACATTCAACACCTGCACTGGCACATTTTTATTATTATTAAGGGTTCCGTCGCCGGTTCCGTCGCCTAACTGGCCATGCCAGTTGTATCCCCAGGTATATACATTGCCATCAGAGTCCATAGACGCTGTGTGATATCCGCCAGCGGCTATTGCGGTAATGCCGGTAAGATATGTGGGGTTAAGGGGATCTCCTCCTACATCCAACACCTGCACCGGCACATTTTTATTATTAATATTGGTTCCGTCGCCGGTTCCGTCGCCCAACTGGCTTTGCACGTTGTATCCCCAGGTATATACATTGCCATCAGAGTCCATAGACGCTGTGTGATGTTGGCCAGCGGAAATTGCGGTAATGCCGGTAAGATATGTGGGGTTAAGGGGATCTCCTCCTACATCCAACACCTGCACCGGCGCATTTGTATCATCATTGGTTCCGTCGCCCAACTGGCCGTATCCGTTCCATCCCCAGGCCCATACAGTGCCGTCATATTTCAAGGCTACTGTATGATCTTGACCTGCCGCCACCTGAACAAAGAGAGTGATGGAAATATCACGAACAGTAGTTTCATTGGCAACCACATTCACAGTGCCGGTATATATAACACGATCGCCAATACTTACGGTAATCTCCTGATCGTCCCCCGATGCGACACCTTCTATGGTGTATTCGCCGTTCTCATCAGTGGTATCAGAAAGCCCTCCCACAGTGACTATCGCCCCGGGAAGAGGCTCGCCGGTATTCTCAATGGTTACTGTCCCCGTCACCGTGCCGCTGTCGGGAGGCGCAGGAGCCATGGTGAAGCTCTTGTCAACAACCCCTCCAGCCACTACATCCACAGTGCCGGAGTAGTTCTGATAACCTTCCCTGGTGGCGGTTACTGTCTGGTTCCCCTGGGGGACTCCGTTGATGATGTAAACGCCATCCTCATCGGTGGTGTCTGTCAACCCGCCGATGGTAACTTCCACCCCCGCCAGAGGCGCAAGGGCCCGGCCTGCTTCCTCGGGGATGTTCTCGGTGACAGTGCCGGTAACCATCCCGGTATCGGCTCCTGCAGGAGTCAGAGCTACATCAACAGTCCTAATTTCCCCTGATGTCAGGTTGATTGTTTCGCTCTGATAGTTCTCATAGCCCTCTTTGACGGCTATGACAGTCTGATCAACCCCCACGGGAAGATTTTTCAGAGTGTAACTGCCATCAGATGCAGTCTGAACAGAATGAACCCCGAAGCTCACTCTAACCCCTTCAATGGCCTGCCCGGTGACATTGTCGGTGACAACGCCATTGATGGCCCCCGGCATAACCCCGCCGTCATCGGTGCTCTGGGTGCATCCCCCGAACAGGAACGCCACCGTCAGGAGCAGTATGGCCGACAGGATTAAAAAATGCCTTTTTTTTTGCATGTGGTTGCCTCCTGAATAAAGATTAATACAGATTCCTCTTTGACTGTTTTCTTCCTTTTATCGGTTGAATAAAAGTATCAGGCAGGATTCAAGGAAATCGACATAGTATTTTTCCTCAGAAGATTCCACCTGATCGTATTAATAAGGAGAAGATCAAAAATGAAAGCATACAAGGCTATATGGTCTGTTTTAATGATTCTGATTGTTATTTCCCTGACATCCACTAAAATTACCGCCGTCCAGCCCCAGGGGACTGAAAGTCCTCTCTTGGGAGCGGCCAAATCCGGCGACGTTGCAACTATCCGTCAGCTTATCCAGAAGGGAGTGAATGTGAATGTCACCGATGAGGAAGGCTGGACCCCCATTCAGGAAGCTGCATCAGGGGGGCATGTGGAAGCAGTTAAAGTTCTTCTTGAAGCCGGAGCGGACATGAAATTAGCAAACCTTGAAGGATGGACTCCTCTTCATCATGCCTGCCGGGAGGGCCACAGCACCGTGGCAGGGATTCTCCTGGACAAAGGTGCCGATATTGAAGCCGTAGATATTCTGGGCAGAATGACTCCACTTTTCTGGGCAGTGCTTCACAACCACAGGGACACGGTGATACTGTTGCTGGACAGGGGAGCAGACATAAATGCCAGGGACAAGACCCTGCGGACTCCCCTTCACGTGGCAGCAGCAGAAGGGCATGAAGCCATAGTGGAGATTCTGGTGAAGAAAGGAAGCAAAATCGATGCAAAGCACCAGGGTGGACAGACTCCTCTGGGGGATGCGGCATCGGCGGGTTATTCGGGGATTGCCAGACTCCTCATTGAAAAGGGAGCCAATGTCAACAACAAGGACATAGACGGATGGACTCCCCTGCATGTGGCGGCGGAAGGTGGCCATACGGAAATCGTAAGACTGCTCCTGAAGAAGGGTGCCAATGCTGAAGTAAAAATCACCGATGGTGTATTCAAGGGCCAGACTCCCCTTGACCGGGCTATAAATAATGACCATACGGAAACGGCAACGCTTCTGAAAAAGCATGCCGATAAATAATGTCTTGTTTCCAGACCTGTGTCAGGCCAAGGGTCATTTGATCTTTTCCAACTCCCGGAAACAGTCCACAATCTCCACAGGGTGATAATCCACTATCGCCCTGTAAATGCTTTCCCATATAGCCTCGGCCCTGTCCCGGTCCGAGGTCACAAAGGCGATGCCCAGCTCCGCCCTTTGCCAGAGGTTGTTATCCCCCACCACTGCAACGGATATCGGGAAACGGTTAATCAACCGATCCCTAAGACGATGAATCACCTGCCGTTTTCCTTTCAGGGACCCGGGCTGTTCAAAAAGATGCAGATCCAGCCAGCATTTGCAAACATACATTCCTGCCTCCCCCACCCCATGTTATGCATCTCCGGAAGGAATGTCAACCGCCAGATAAAACATGTCAGCAGAAAATAAAAAGGAGGCCACATGCCCTTCACAGATTATATAGCAGCATTCGATTTTGACGGTGTCATATGGGACAGTGTCAACGAATGTTATCACCTGGCAAGGATGGTATTTGAATCCCAGGGCAGACTGCTGAACAGACCCTCCGAAGAACTGTCCCGGCAGTTCCGGGCAGGCCGTTATCTGGTGAAATCCGGTGAAGATTTCTACATTATTATGCATCTTCTTTATGAAGGGGTGGACTTGTCTTCCGATAAATTCGACTATAATACATTTGCAAACCTGCGCAATGAACTGGCCACAGAAATGAAAAGATTTGCCCTGGACTTTTATGCTCTCCGCCATCGGCTTCAGGATGACAACTTCGAAGAATGGGCATCACTTCAATCGCCTTTTTTGCAGGTAGTGGATCAGGTGCCCCGGATAAAAGAAACCTTCCGGGATATGGTAATCTGCACTACAAAAGATCAAACCAGTGTCAGCCGTCTGTTACTGAGCCGGGGGATAAATCTTCCGGTGCTGGGCAGGGAATTGTCAACCCACAAACCGGATCAGATACAGCACCTGTGCCGGAATTATAACACAACTCCAGAAATGATACTGTTTGTGGATGACCTTCTGGAGAATCTGGCCCCTGTCAGAAACACCGGTGCTCAGGTCGCCATGGCCTCCTGGGGTTATAATACCCCCCTCATGCGGCAACAGGCCCTGAATATGGGTATTCCCCTGCTCCAAAAGGAAAATCTCCTTGCCCGGTTGAAAAATATGACAGGTGTATCAGAATAAAAAATTACAGTTGGACACCGGTTTTATGTATCAATATGACAGGCATACGGGGGTTTATAATGAATAGAAAAATCTTGTTCTTGTTGTTTCTTGTTATACTGACCGGCCTTAGCACCAATGGGGCCGAGGCCCAGAAACAGATGAAGCCTCCCAGCCTGGGACATATCAACTGTTATCTGAGGGACAAAGGGCCGGGAATCTGGTTTGTATATGTTGACTTTATAAATACAAAACGAATTGAAGGCCTCATCAAGGCGG
>CAYNGH010000227.1:0-4088 GCA_964396845.1 uncultured bacterium
CATACTGGGGCATCAGGGGAATCTTCCCGCCACCGCCGGGCGCATCCACTACAAACTGGGGAACTCCATAACCGGTGGTATGTCCCCGAAGACCCCGGATAATATCGGGCCCCTTTTGCACAGGAGTCCGAAAATGTGCTGAACCGGGGATGGGATCGCACTGGTAAAGGTAATATGGACGCACCCGGTTTTTTAAAAGCAGATGAAACAACTGCCGGAGGGTTTCCAGATCATCATTGATTCCCGACAGCAGTACTGTCTGGCTTCCCAGAGGTATTCCGCCGTCAGCCAACATGTTGCAGGCCAGGGTTGTTTCCCGGGTTATTTCCCGGGGATGGGTAAAATGCAGGCTCATCCACAGGGGATGATAACGTCGAAGTATCGATACAAGATCCTGTGTTATCCGCTGGGGCAGAACTGCAGGAACCTTGGTGCCGATGCGAAGGATCTCCACATGTTCTATGGATGACAGCTCTTTGAGAAGCCAATCCAGGTATTCATCTGGAAGAGTCAGGGGATCCCCGCCGGATATGAGAACATCCCGAATCTGAGGATTCCTGCGGATATAATCCACCCCTGTCAGGTGATTGTTCCTGCCTGCGCAACGTTCTCCGGAACGGCCCACCAGTCGGGACCTGGTGCAGTAACGGCAGTTGACAGAGCAAAAATCCGTGGCCAGAAATAAAACCCTGTCAGGATAACGGTGAACAATGCAGGGGGTGGGGCAGCTTCCTTCCTCCCCCAGAGGATCCCCGGCCTCTCCCGGGGAGAGGATCATCTCATCCCCGGTGGGAATCACACACCGGCGGATGGGGTCTTTGGGATCTCCGGAAATAATAAGAGAAGCATAATATGGGGTAATCCCCACAGGGATGCGCCCTTTCATGCTTCTCTGGGTATTTATCTCATCAACAGTGAGGTTTATCACCTGTTCAAGTCGGGATGAATCCGTTATGCGATTCTGAAGCTGCCAACTCCAGTCATTCCACTGGAGGTCAGATACCATAGGGTAATGTTTTTTTCGAAACTGATCCCGGTGATCCAGAGAAGAACCTGCTTCTTCCCGGGAATATTTCAATGCCTCACCAGGAGTCCCGGGCCGGGGCGGAAGACAGCTCCGGTGTCGGGGAGTGCTTCTATCGCTGTTACAAGGGATAAAGTCAGGAGGGTCGGCTGGTTCGCCGATGACAATTCCACCTTTCATTTTTTCTCTCCTAAAAATACAGTTTACTTATTCTATCAACCACAGCAGAAACCGCCGTCAAATACCATTTGTTCAGGAAAACACCCCGTAGCTTTACTCTTCTTCGTCTTCCCAATCGCCTTCTTCTTCATCATAACCGGCATCCTCAAACACCGAGAAATCTTCGATGGTAATCCACTTGTTCTTGTCCCTGTCAACATGAAAACTGCCGGTTACTTCCACTTCTTCCTGAACATAATCCATGATGGCCTGTCCCATGTCATCATCAGTCACAAAATATGCGTTCTCATCGAGGGTTTCAATTTTCACGCCCACCACATCATCATACTCATCCCACTCTGCAGCGGTAACTATCCCCTGTATGGTGACCTTTCCTGATTTCTTTACTGTATCCATAATCTAACCCGTCCTTTCAAAATGATGCAATCTGATACCATCTAATCCATAGCAATCGACTTGCCATATTGAAGTAAAACCAATGCTTATGCTAAAAATGAACCCCATAACTCACACCGATAAACCACTTGGTAAAGGTTCTCTAAGCTTCTCCCAAAAGAACTTTAACGAGGGCTTCGCCATTCTGACGGAGCATTAGAATATAACAGGAGTTACAAAGAGTTGAACTTGGGTGGATTAGTGTTTTTGGCAAACTCAAATATCATGGAAAAAATATCTGACCACAAATAAAATGGAAACAACTGTCTTCTTTTATGAAAAATTCACCAGTCAAGACCATCATGTGTCATATTCCCCGGCTTAAAAAATGGGGTGGAATTGTGGGGGCCGATTTTTTATATTATTCGGAATTATCAGGGCCGACGAGGGAATCCTTGATGTTTTCTGGGTTTTTAAATTCTTCTTTGTGGATGTTATATTTTGTGAGGAGTTTATGGAGTTGTCGCACCCCGATGCCGGCCTGTCGCGCGGTGTTGTTAATTTTGCCGTTATTCTGGAGGAGAACTTTTTTGAGGTACTGTCTTTCCAGGTTTTCCACTCCCTGTCTGCGGACCTCATCCAGGGGCAGACTGGTATCTATGAAGCTTTTAGGCAGGATTCGTCCAGTCTGAAAGAACTCAGCGGGAAAGCTTTCCGGAGTGAGGATATTGGCGGATTCCAGGATATATGCTCTTTCAATGAGGTTTTCCAACTCCCGGATATTTCCCGGCCAGTGATAGTTTGAAAGGGCGCTTATGACTGCCGGGTGAATTCCATGAATTTTCTTGTCGTATTGGCGATTGAGTCCTTTGAGGAATGCTTCTGTGAGGAGAGGTATGTCTTCGATTCGGTCCTGCAGTGAGGGGACTTCCACCGGAAATACATTAAGCCGGTAAAAGAGATCCTTGCGGAAGGAGCCTTCATCGCTCATCTTCTGAAGATCCGAATTGGTGGCGGCGATGATGCGGACATCAACACTGATGCTTTCTTCTCCTCCCACCCGTTCAAAGGTTCTTTCCTGAAGGATTTTAAGAAGTTTTATCTGCATTGAGGGTGAGATGGAGCCGATTTCATCCAGGAATATGGTGCCCTGGTGTGCAATCTCAAATTTTCCCATTTTCCGGCGGATGGCCCCGGTGAAAGCGCCTTTCTCGTGGCCGAACAGTTCGCTCTCAAGGAGAGTATCACTGATGGCGCCGCAATGGACGCTGATGAACTGACGGTCACTGCGGCTGGAATATCGGTGAATCATCTTGGCCAGAACACCTTTTCCCGTGCCGGTATCCCCCAGAAGAAGAACAGTGCTTCGGGTGGGAGCTACCGACTGTATTTTCTTGAGGGTTCTTTTCATCACCAGGCTTTCAGTGGTCAATACCTCGTATGAATCCCGCTCCCAGTATTGATCCCTCAGGAAGTTCAGCTCTGACTGAACCCGGAGGCTGTCCCGGAGGTTCTCCACGATATATGCAAGTTCATCAGTGCTGAGGGGATATGTCAGGTAATTGGCAGCTCCCGATTTGACTGCTTCCACTGCTTCTCTGATGGCTTCCTGGGCGGATGTTACGATAATCTGTACTCCGGGGAATACTTCCCAGAAACACTGAAGTCCTCGATGATACCGGCCATGGCTTTGAATACTCTCACCGTTGAGGTTGCCCAGTTGTTCCACATCAATAAACACCAGGTCAAACCGACGGCGGGCAAATATATCAAGCCCTCTGCAACCATCAGGCGCCTGAACAATAGTGAACTGTTTTTCCAGGGAAGCACGAATCACTTTTATGACTGCCGGATCCGGCGCAATAACAAGGATGTTTTTCATCAGGAGTCAAGAATCCCCTCAGTTTTTTATACAGATGAAACAAACAGGCAATTTCTCCCCCCAAAGAGATTATCCTCTGTATCCAGCACCAGGGGGCAAATCGGTATAATCAAGGTTCTGCGGTGATTTCCATTATATCAAAGCAAAATAAAAAAAACGGGGAAAACCTTTTTACCGGTTCCTTTCGATTTTTCGAAGAAAACGAGTGACCATCTTTTCCACCTCGATGACATCATATGCCTTCAGGGCCTTTCGGGCCAGAAGTTTTGCCCGCTTTACAGGGATTTTCCCCACAATATCTTTGACCTCGGGAATACGGCTGACCCCCACGCTGAGTTTCCGGACTCCCATTCCCAGCAGGATGGGGATGGCCCGGATATCCGAGGCCATCTCTCCGCAGACTGACATGGGAATCCCCACGGCATCAGCGGAGGCAACCGATGTGGAAATCAACTGTAATACCGAGGGATCAAGGCTGTTATAAATCTCCTGCACATGTTCATTCTCCCGATCCGATGAAAGGACATACTGGGTGAGGTCGTTGGTGCCGATGCTCAGAGAGTCAACCTCCCGGGCAAATCCTGCAGAAAGAATCGCCGCGGCAGGGGTTTCAATCATGATGCCCAC
>CAYNGH010000228.1:0-3962 GCA_964396845.1 uncultured bacterium
TTGTTGCAGGGCATGTCACCGGCAAGCCGGCCCCCCTGTTTGTAATTCTGGCGGTGACGGACCGGTGCAACTCCCAGTGCAGTTACTGCCGGATCCCTTCCCGGGGAAACCGGGAGATGACCTTTGAGCAGATTAAATCCCTCATTGATCAGATATGCCAGCTGGGCTGTCAGAGGCTTGGCCTGTGGGGGGGAGAGCCTCTCATCCGGGAAGACATCGGCGACATCATCGATTATGCCGTTGGCCGGGGGCTTTATGTGACTCTGGATTCCAACGGTTATCTTTACCCGGAAAAGGCGGAGCAACTCAAGAATCTCAACCATCTGATCCTTTCCATTGACGGGCCCCGGGCTGCCAACGACGCCAACCGGATGGAGGGAGGCTTTGACCGGGTCATCGAAGCCCTGCGGATTGCACAGGAAAGAAAAGTCAGGACCTGGACAATTTCGGTTCTTACCGCCAACAATATCGATGAAAAAAATATAAGAGGGCTTCTGGATCTGTCTGATGAGTATAATTTCACTCCAACATTCCAGCTTCTCTATCATGGCGATACCATGGGGGACTCGGTGACCATGAAACCCCCTGACGAGGAATACCGCCGGGTCATCGACATGCTCTTGGAAGAAAAACATCGGGGCCGGCTGGTGGGCACTTCCCGGCAGTGCCTAAGACATCTGCAGAGATGGCCTGACTATTCAATCAACCGGAGTTCTGAACCCTCGCGCAATTTTGCCTGCTGGGGCGGAAAGTTCTTCGCCAATGTTGATACCGCAGGGTTTGTTTATCCCTGCTCGGTGCTGGTGGATCAGGTGGAATCTTTGAATTTTCTGGATGTGGGATTCAAAAAAGCTCTGGAAAAGGTCCAATCGCCTCCCTGCCGACAGTGCTCCGCCACATGCTACAGCGAATACAATCTTCTCTTTTCCCTTGACCCGAAAACCATATGGGAATGGGTTCGGGCCTTCCGCAGACGGTGAAGCCTATGAATCAGCTCAAGGACTGGATCAGAAGCAACCGCTGGTATCTTTACCCCGTCATACTGGGAATCTGGGGGCTTGCCTTTGTCATCACCGGCATCATCTGGCTTCGGCAGGATCAAACTCTTCACTTTCTTTCCGGCGCTACCCATATGCTCATCTCCGCCAACCAGCTGGCCAATATCAGGTCCCTGGACATCCAGACCATTCTGCTGGTGCGGGAGATGTATCCCAACCTGTATCACAACATGACAGCCCTTCTGGGGCTGGGGCCTTGGGGCCTTGAAACTGCCGGCGCTCTGGTGAATCTGCTGTCGGTGGCAACTATCTCCGCCGGGGCCTACCTGCTGGGGAAAACCCTCTGGAACGACGAAACGGCCCTGCTGGCAGGGATGCTGGTGCCGGCTTTGCCGGGAGTTCGGGATAATGCCCTGGTGGAAAATGTGGAGCTTCTGACGGGGGTTTTTGTGGTCTTTTCCCTGTGGGCCCTGATCCGGAGCCGGAGATTTCAGGACAGGGGTTGGTCTGTAGGCTTCTTTGTGTTGGCGGGGCTGGGTATGACTGCAAAATGGACTTTTGGATTTTTCATCCTGGTGCCTTTTCTTATGGCTTCCGGATCCCGGCTGTGGGAGCTTCTCCGGGACAGAAACTCCCGGGGCAGTGCCATCAGAGTAATCCTGGCGGTGCTGGCATATTATCCCCTGATGCTTATCCTGACAGCCTTTCTGGGGCCTGAACCCCGGGGAGGCCTGCCCTTTGACGGGTTTTTTGTGTTTTATCTGATCCTCACTGCTGTTCTTTGTGTGGGCCTGTGGGCATATAATAAATATTCCCGCCATGAGCCTTTCATAAAAAACCTTGTCCGGGGCGTTATAGTCTTTTTTATTTATACCAACCATTATTATCTTTTCAATGCCCGGTATCTTTTCATCACCTATTTTGGACGCTTCTGGATGGGACGGGCCAAACATGCCGTGGAGCTGAACCCTGGATATTTCTGGCGGACACTGTTTGTCGGTGAGTTTTCCGGGATTCTTTTTTTCCTGTTTCTTTTGCTGGGGCTGGGAGTTTATCTTTTTGTACGGAATCAGCGGTCATTTCCCCGGACACTGACCCTGGGATGCATCCTGTCAGGACTTGTAATACTGTCCCTGCAACCGGCATACAACAGCCGTTATTTTCTTGCCTTGTCGGGGGTGATGATGCCCGTGGCGGTTTACTGGATATTCCTGATTCCCCGGAGGTGGGCACAGGTATCCGTTGTTCTGGCAACAGTGGCCATGGGGTTTCTCACATGGGGCGGTTGGTTGGTGCTTCCGGAATCGGTAAAATCTATTCCCCCGGGAATACCTGTCATTCATCCAGCCCCCGGGGGATGGGATATGAAAGGGATGACCCGTGAATTTTACCGCCACCGGGAGGATGTCACAGGAGATGTCCCTGGCGTAATGGTTGCCCTCTACAACGATTCAGACCCGGCCCGTCTGCCTCCCCTGATTTTCTGTTATCTTGTGAAGAGCATCATGGGGCCCCGGGGAGAGGTTTTTCTTTTAAGTCCCCGGGAAGGTTTTTCTGGAGAAGACCCCACCGACAGACCCAGGGTTTTTGTCTATTACACAAGACATGCCTGTGATGAGGGAAAGGGGCAGGAGCAGGACATGGATCCCGGCGGGATTAATCCCGGAGCTGTATATTTTATCCGTATCCGGGACAGGGACACTCCCGGAGGGATCCCTGGAGTCATGGCCCATGAGGTCCGCCGGATCCTTCCCGGAGAAGGAGATGCCCTGCAGGGGGCGGTTATAGTGGGTTCTTTTCCTTTGTCCCGGGATGCATATGCAGATATTTATTTGGCCCTGCTTCCCTGAGGGGATTATCGGTTACTGCCCGGTATATGTCGGCGTAAGTGTTTCCCAGCAACTGGAAGGTTTCCACGTGAACAATCTTTTTTACCCTGTCCCGAACCCGGGGTGAGAGGGAATTGACAACCTGGCCGGGGAAGCCGTGCCTTTCCCAAGACCCCATGTCATAATCCTTGTGATTCCCGGCAGTCAGGGTTGACTCTCCCGGCGAATCATGGGATCCATCTCTTGTGACATCGGCGGACAGACCCCGGTTCCTGCGGGTGATGGATTGGAGTTCCTCAAGGTTGCTGGGAGGATCCCCGTCCTCTCCTACTGAGTATAGCCTGACAATAATCACCGATGCAGGAACTGCCCGGTCCAGGGAAGCTCCTTCGAGAAAGTTTCTCATTCCGGTATCGCTCCGGGGAGGGCCGGTTCTTTCATCCTGTTGCCAAGAATAGATGCTTCTTTCAACCACTTCATCATCCTCCCCCAGGGAAGGGTAAACCAGCACTCCCCATGGGGCCTCCCGGTAAGGGTATATGGGATCAACCCCGGGAAACAGCATCGATACTTCCTGCCCTTTGGGCTGGTTCAGCTTCAGCTGGAGAAACCAAAGCAGGGGAGTTACCCGGAACCCTCGGGATTCATCATAGAAGGCTACCAGCATAGCGCCTTTGGAATTCATCTCCAGGACCCGGCGGGATGCCTCATCCAGGCTGTTAGCCATCCTGCGGGGAGCCGGGGTGACAATGGCGGTGGATGAAAGGGAGCTGTTTATGTTGCCGGGGAGAAATCCCCAGCCGAACAGGTATGATATGCCCAGAAAAAATCCGCCTAACAGGGTTGAAATCCGCAGGGATCTGGGCTTGATGCGGGGCAGGTAAAAAGTGGCAATACTGGCACAGGGCCCTGACATGGGTATGAAATAACGGGGATCGTATATGGGCTGAAAGTAAAGCAGAACCAGAGAAACCACCACCGACAAGGGAAGCAGAAGGGAACCTTGTGGCCGGTCTTTTCCCGTTGTCAGCAGATAAAGACCCACCAGAAACAAGATGAGAAATGGAATCCCAAAATATTTCATGGTCAGGAAGTCCACAAAGAAATGATAAGGGGTCCGGGTTGCCAGAAGTAG
>CAYNGH010000229.1:0-3952 GCA_964396845.1 uncultured bacterium
CCTGTGGAGATATTTTTCACCGCTATTCCAACCCTGACCGGAGTATTTCTGACCAGGGCCATCAAGGTTTCTTCCAGCAGAATATCTCTTTCTGCCTGTGCCGGTGAGAGTCCCAGCAGGCATACTAAAACCGCCAGGACGACTGTAATCAGAGTAAGCCTTTTCATGTCCACCTCCAGGAGAAATTTTCTAATATTTATAGTATTAATGAAAGGGGTGATGAAGGAACCCTGATTCTATATTCCCCCTGCAAAGGAAGAATCATTTAAAAAATAATATTTGCCGGAATTCTTCCTGAAAATCAAAATCGCCGGCTCAGTCGGCAGTTATTGTTCAAAGCAACATCGTCATCTTGAGCCGGCATTAAAGCATATAAAAAAAAGAGCGTCCCGATGGAACGCTCTTTGATTTTTCCAGTTTAGTTGACGGAATCTTTGAGTGCTTTTCCTGGTTTGAATGCAGGCACTTTCCGGGCTTTGATGTAAATCTTGTCGCCGGTGCGGGGATTGCGTCCGGTGCGTCCCTTGCGGGATCTTACTTCAAAGGATCCAAAGGGGATCAAGCGGACAGTGTTGCCCTTTTTCAGCTGTTCCTGAATGGTTTCAAGAATTGTGTTGAGAGCTGTTGCGGCATCTTTCTTTGACATTTCTGCCTTTTTTGCGATTGCCTCAATTAAGTCACCTTTTCCCATAATTTTCTTCTTGGTTTTTGTAGCCATACCCATACTCCTCCTTTAATAAATTTAAATTAGTTTTTCGTTCTTCGCTCAATGACGGGGGAATTCCTTCTTAAAATTAAAATTTTTTTGTAATTCCGGGGTTTTTTTATGTTTTTTTTTGCCGTAACCCTGTATGACGGGGTAAAACTTGAATTGAAAACTATACTTCCCATACCATAGGGGATCAGCAATGATTCCCTATGCACATAGTTCATATTACACCATAATACGAACTATGTCGTACCCTTTGGACAAGAGGGAATCCGGGCAATGAAAATTATTCACCCCTACTTCATATAATGAGTTTCTTTCAATCGTCAGTCCCTTTGAACTTATGATTTGCCAGCTATTTTTTTTAAAGAATCTTGTGTATATATAGAAAAATAATAAGCAAATACAAAAAAAATCATTCTTTATCTCTATCGAGAAATATTGCCATGGAACAAGCCCTGTCGCCACAATATCTGGTAGGCGCTTGAACTACCCTGCCACATCTGGTAAGCTGGCAATATTTACATACTTTCGGCCATAAATATTATGAATTCTATTCATGAACATCCCATGGAAGGCCATATTCTCTTTCCCATGAGTTCTATTACAATGCTAAAAATAATATGTCTGATATTTTTCTATATTTTTACATTCAACAATATATCATATGCAAAATTTAATTATCACCAAAATCATTATCAACAAGATGCAATCCTGTCGAAGGGGGAGGTGAGATCACATCGAACATGACAGAAACTGTCTGGAGGCGTTTCATCATGGATTTATCATCATTGAAATATTACGAAAACAAAGTCCTGTACGGCCATGATTCTCAGGAAGGAATAGTGGCAGTGGAAGTGGAGGACAGAGATGACCAGTGTCAGGCGACACTTTTTATCAGAAAGGGTGACAAGGTGGAAACACAGGTGGAGCCTTTCCGTCCTTATGTTCTGGTGCGGAGCCTGTCATATATGGAAGATTTTCAGCACAGCTGGAGTCACCGGGAACTCTCCGGGGGCGGAGAATATAAATACATAATACATGTGGACAGCCAAAAAACCCTGGGAAAACTGATTGCCCACCTGAAGTCTGTCACCGGGGCCGGTTATGGAAGCCCCATGGCGCCATATCTCTACTTTTCGGACATGGTAAATCAATATCTGATGCTCACCGGCAGGACGCTGTTCAAGGGGATAACCTTTGAAGACCTGCGCCGTATGCAGATAGACATTGAAACATACTGCGCCCAGGAGTTTGATTTTTCCAACCCCAACAGGGAAAGCGACCGGATCATACTCATATCCATGTCCGACTCCACCGGCTGGGAAAGGGCCATTCCCGGCACCGAGTTTGAAGAAGACGAGATGATTCGTGAGATGATAAAGGAAATAAATAAAAGAGATCCTGATGTCATCGAAGGCCACAACCTGCACCGTTTTGATTTGTCTTACATTGAAAAACGGGCAGAACGTTATCGAATCCCCATAAAAATTGGCCGGGACAAAAGCCGCATAAAAAGCCATAACTCCCGGATGAGCATTGCCGAGAGGAGAATTTCATACAGGAAATATGAAGCCTATGGCAGGCATATTATTGACACCTGGATCCTGGCCCAGCTTTATGATGTTTCCGCCCGGGAGCTGGAATCCTACAGCCTCAAGGATATTGCCCGGCATTTCCGGGTCAGCCCTCCCAACAGGACATATATCGAAGGCTCCCGGATATCCAGAGTCTATGAACAGGATCCGGCCCGGCTCCTTGATTATGGAATGGACGATGTCCGGGAAACCGACGGCATCAGCAGGATTCTATCGGTGCCCATATTTTTGCAGACCCAGATTTTCCCCTTCTCATACCAGAATGTATCGGTCCGGGGCAATGCAACCCGCATTGACTCACTCTTTATCCGGGAGTATATCCGCCGGGGCCGGTCAATCCCCAAGCCTCCCCCGGATCGAAGATTTCCCGGGGCATACACCGACATATTTGAAACAGGTGTCGTCAGCAATGTCCTTCACGTGGACGTGGCATCCCTGTATCCGTCCATCATGCTCAACTTTCAATACTTCCCCTCCAGGGATACCCTGGGGATTTTCCAGGGGCTTCTGGAGGACCTCAGGAGCTTTCGCCTTGAGGCAAAAGACGAAGCCCGCAACACCCAGGATCCCCACCGACAGGACTTTTTCAATTCCCTTCAGAACACCTTCAAGATTCTCATCAACTCTTTTTACGGTTACCTGGGCTTCTCTTTTGGCCACTTTGCCGACTTTGACATGGCCGAGGCCACCACCGCCAAAGGACGGGATATTATCCAGCAGATGGTTCGCTGGCTCAAGGATCGCAAATGCCTTCTCATCGAGCTGGACACCGACGGCATCTACTTCACCCCGCCAGATGGAATCGATACGCCGGACAAACAGGAACAGCTTGTGGAGGAGCTGAACGATTCCCTGCCACCAGGAATAAACCTGGAGCTGGATGGCCGATACAAGGCCATGTTCAGCTACAAGATGAAAAATTACATCCTCCTGGACCAGGACAACAACATGACCATCAAGGGATCAGGACTCAAATCCCGGGGCATCGAAAAATTCCAGCGGGACTTCATCGAAAAAGCCTTTTACCTGCTTCTTACCGGTAAAAAAGAACAGGTTGAATCCCTCCTGAATGAAACCCGGAATATGATCCTGCACCATCAATGGGATGTGAAAGATTTTGAAAAGTCCGAGTCCCTGCAGGAATCCCTGACCACATATCAGGACAAGATAAAAGAAGGCAAAAGAAACCCCGCAGCAGTGTATGAACTGGCCCTGCAGTCAGACCGGGATTACCAGACCGGCGATGTGATTGCATATTATATCACCGGCACAAAGGCAACAGTGACGGCATACAAAAACTGCAAGTTCTCATACCTGTGGAACAAAGAAAACCCCGACGAAAACATCAAGTATTATCTGGGAAAACTTAACTCCCTATATAAGAAATTCTCGAAATACTTCCAGGGAGGGAAAAATTAATCTGTTGATTTAGTTTATTTTTATTGGAAGAAAAAAGATAACTCACACCAACACATTAACAACGGCCCGAGAGGGTTTTTTGCCGGGCTGGTTTGACAGTCTGTTGATTTTTTTTTCTTGGAGAACCTTTTTCTTGCCCCATTTGAAATGGGGGAATGTTTCTCGGGATTAAGTCTTTCCGAAATGTCCCATCATCGGGCCGATTTATATGTTTTCCTTATTCAAA
>CAYNGH010000230.1:0-2893 GCA_964396845.1 uncultured bacterium
AGTGGATAAAACAACCCGGGCAGGCGCGCCGTCACCCTGAAAAATCTTCAGGGGCAGGCAGATCAGCTGATAATCTCCCGGATCGATAGATTTGAGATTCACCAGTTCGACGATGACACATCCAGCCCCCAGAAGGACCTTGTGCCCCATGTGATTCTGACTTTCTGGCTCCTCGATGGAAAAAGAGTCGATTCCCACCAGCTTGATCCCTCGGGATACCAGGTATCCGCAGGCATCCACATTTAGATGACAGAAACTGGAGCGGAATTTGGTATATCTGTCCAGGAGATAGGAATGATCGGTTTTAATCAGCAGTCGGGTCACTCCGTCAAGGTTCTCCTGCTCCAGAACTTCCCGGGTTATTACCCGGTGACCCCGGATTAACACCACCTTTACCGGGCCGATGAGGGTTTCCATGGGAATCTGGTCAACAGTCCGGCCTGATTTAAAATAGTGATTTGGGGCATCGATGTGGGTGCCGGTGTGGGTGGTCATCTCGATCAAGCTCTGGTTGTATGGATTATTGCCGGCAAGAGAAGATAGCTGTGTAACCTTTACCGGGGGATCCCCCCGATAAACCGCCATCTCAGGGCTTATGGACACTGTGGCATCAAAATATTTAACCATAGAAATCTTTTCTTTTCATTACTTTATTTTCCTTTATAAGGATAATTTTTTATTGCCGGGAAGGTTTTATTTAATATTGCGATAATGTCGTAATACAGGAGTGCTACAGGAGGAATCAGATGGAAAAATACAGAGAGTATCAGGTTGATGCCACATGGGGCCCCAGAGTTGCCGTCGGAGAAAACATAATTCCTGGGCAGTCCCTGGGGAATTCTCCCATGGGGGGCGAGGCAATCTGCCGGTATTATGGGGTCGTTATTTCCATCACCTTTGATGGAGAAAATCATGTCCACCGGGTACTGCTTCGACTTCACCGGGGAGATGAAGAACCCCTCGAAAGGAGAGCTGATTACTTTTGATGGGAGGCAGTTTGGATTCGGTTATAACCAAGCCGATTCTACAGGGTGAATACAAGCTGATAAAGGTGATCCAGAAGCTTTCCTATGGCACTTATTACCTTGCCACCAGCCTTCACAACCCTGCCCGGCGCTGGGCTATCAAGGAGATCGAGCTTGACTTCGACTCTCCTGCCCTTCGCCAGAAGTTGTTCCGCTTTTTCGAAAACGAGGCTTCCCGGTATCTTGCCTTGAAACATCCCCGGCTGATGCCCCTGGAGAATTATTTCTTCGAAAAGAATTATGAATATCTTGTATTTGAATATATCCCTGGACATCGGCTTTCGGAGATAATCCAACTGCGAAGAGAGCCTTTCAGCGAGTCCCAGGTCCTGGATCTGGCCCAGAAAGTGGCCGAAGGGCTGGAGTATCTTCACGGTCAGGGAATGGTTTTTCACGATCTTCAGCCTTCCAACATCATCATCACTCCCCAGGGGAATATTATTCTTACTGATTATGGACTTGGAAAGGTTATTGCTCCCAGAAATGACAATGAACCGCTCTGGGGCACCCTGGGCTATGCTCCGCCGGAACAGTTCGGATCACAGCCGATTATTAATCAGGGAGTTGACATTTACGCCCTGGGGATTATAATGCACCAGATGCTGACCTTCTGGGACCCCACAATGGCCGGCGGTGTCATACCTCTTGTGGAAAAACTTAATTCTGGCATCAGCAGGGAAATGACAGCCCTTATCAAAAATGCAACCTATGAAGATCCGGGGCTTAGATATCCCACAGTAAAAGCCTTCTTGAAGGATCTTTATTCACTGATGAGAATACAACCAGAAAAATCGAGGGAGAATGCCGGTTCATGGCTGAAAAGAATTGCCCGGCAATTAACCAGACCCTTTGCAAAAAGTTCCGGATATGCTCCAGAAGAAGAGGAACTTGAGTTGTGAGGGTCAAAACCTTGAAAAGAAACTATTATTGAGGAGTAGATCCGAGTGCATATTGAGATTTACCAGTATATGGACGGAGATGAAACCTGTGAAGCAGGCGAGTATATGGGATATATCTCCCTGGAAGAGGATGACGTATATATTGATGTTGATGATGACAACCTGGCAGAACAGCTGGAAGAGCTTTTTTCTGAACCCTTCATCTATAGTGAGGGAGTGCCAGGCACCGACAAAGAAGCCGAGCCTTATACCGAAGACTTTTTCCGCAATGTACTGCCCCTGCTTCACGATCTGAATGCCCGGGGGATTCTGAAGGAAGATGAAAGGGATGTTTATACGCCTCGAACCATCAACCCTGAAGCTTCTGATGACGAGGAACCGGAAGAGATTCCCCTGGATATGGAACTCTCAGAGTTGAGCACCCTGGAAGAAGATGATTATGGTCTTGGACAGGATGAAGATGTGGATTCTTTGGTTGAGGATGAAGAAGGGGAAGATATTATTGACCCTGAGGATGAGGAATATTAGTTCATTCTAAAAAGCCGTGGGGTTACCGCGGTTTTTTTTATTCAACATATTTTTTCAAACAGGTGATGAAGATGCGAGAAAAGGATCTTAACGGCAAAGCCGCGGCAGTAGAGTTCAAAAAATTGTTAAAGGAAAGAATCCAGGGCCACAGTTCATCCACAGGGCTGGTGCCGAAACTCGCTATGGTTCAGGTGGGTGAGGACCCCTCCGCAGCGGCCTATGTTCGTAGCAAGCAGAGAATGTGCCGTAAGATGGGCATAGAAAACGAGCTGATTCAGCTTTCCGAGGCTTCATCCCTGAGGGACCTTCGAAATACCGTCAACCGACTGAATGAAGACCCGGCAGTGAACGGCATCATCCTGGAGTTGCCCCTTCCCCAACATATCCCTTATAACCAGGCGGTATCTCTCCTGGATCCCCTGAAGGATGTTGACGGCCTTC
>CAYNGH010000230.1:2903-3949 GCA_964396845.1 uncultured bacterium
CGCCAACCTGGGTCTTCTCTTTTCCGGGTATCCCCGGTTTATTCCCAACACCCCTATGGCGGTAATGCGGTTGCTGGAGCATTATCAGATAGAATTAGATGGCAGAAACGTGACCATCGTTGGTCGAAGCCTGTCGGTGGGGAGGCCTCTTTTCTGCCTGATGCAGGCGAAAAACGCCACGATAACCCTTTGTCACAGTCGCACCAGGGATCTCCGGGAACATTGCCGGAGAGGGGAGATACTGGCAGTGGCGGTGGGCCGTCCCGGTTTTATCACCGCCGACCATATTCGCAGGGATGCGGTGGTAATTGATGAGGGCATAAATGTCACCGATGATGGACTGGTGGGAGATGTGGATTATGACGGGGCATACGACAAGGCATCCCTTATAACCCCGGTTCCCGGCGGGGTAGGCCCTCTGACCGTAGCGATGATAATTGAAAACACCTTGAAAGCCTCCATATTTCAGAAGGAACGAAAGGCTTATGACAACAGCCTGCATGTAATCAGCTGACGGTTTAACCAGTGCTATTTTGCATCAGCCTTGATTTTTTCTGGATAGTGGAAATAACCAGAAGCAATTAGAATGTAACCATTGTTAAGATACAGCTGTTCCCGGCTGTAAATCCTATTGTCCTGCTGTTTCTCCAGAAAATATGTTTACTTCAGAATTCTGTGCCTTCCTTCTGGTAAACAATCCTTCCGTTGACAACTGTCAGCAGAACAAAATCATCCAGTTTGCCGACAAAATTGCCATCTTCGGGAAGATTCCAGGTGTTGATATCAGTCAGGTCAACAGAATAAAGAACAAAATCCGCATATTTTCCTGTTTCAATGGAACCAATTCTATCTTCCATCTTTATAGACCTGGCGGATTCGATGGTGTATGCTCTTATTACTTCTTCAGTTGAGAGGGCTTGCTCCGGAGTTATGGGAGTGCCAAGCTGGGTCAGCCTGGTTGAGCCGATTAATATTCCATAGAGGGGGTTCATGGGAGCAGCGCACCAGTCACTTCCGCAGGAAATATTTGCGCCAATTTCTTTGAG
>CAYNGH010000231.1:0-3828 GCA_964396845.1 uncultured bacterium
TAATAATGCTTGGTATTGCGTGATTTAAAGCTTTTTGAAGGGGGTTCGGGGGAATACTTTTTCACGAAAAAGTTTCCCCCGAAAATAAAAAATGCGTAAGTCCTGTACAAAATAAGGCTTTAGACAGATTAAAAAATCCTGAAATTCGCCGGAAGTTTAATCATCATTTTCTGTTGATTTCGTTCTCTCGAAATTTGCAATGAACTGACGGGGCCAAGGATGATACCCACTGTTCAAAGATGTTTTATAATTTGATAGCTTTAAGTCGGCAGGGGAAAAGCCCTGCAACAAGAATACCTACCACCTGATGAACATTTTGCCTGGAGGACAGTATATTGAGTGAAATTACAACAGCAATAATAGAAAATAAAACTGAACAGTCAAGGGACAATGACAGCATGACTCCCAGGATGATTGTGGAAGCCCTTGACAGGTATATTATCGGACAGAAGGATGCCAAGAAAAAAGTGGCCATTGCCCTGCGGAACCGTTACCGGCGAAGTCTTCTTTCTGATGATCTCAAGGATGAAGTGATTCCCAAAAACATCCTGATGATTGGCCCCACCGGGGTGGGGAAGACCGAGATTGCCCGACGCCTTGCAAAGCTGGCGGGAGCTCCATTCACCAAGGTGGAGGCCACGAAGTTCACCGAGGTTGGTTATGTGGGCAGGGATGTGGAATCCATGGCTCGGGATCTTCTGGAGATTGGCATCCGGATGGTTCAGGTAAAAAAGATGAAAACTGTAGAAGACCGGGCCAGAGAGATGGCGGTGGATCGGATTGTCGATGCGATGCGTCCCCGCCGTGAAACAGCCGGGACAAACCCCTTCCAGATGATTCTGGGATCTCTTTCCGGGGCCACCAGCAGTTCCGGATATGACTCTGACGATGATTCCGATGATGAGAATATAAAAACTCCCCAGGAGGAAGAGCAGGAGCGTGCTGAGCTTCGCAGGAAAGTCGCTTCCGGTGAGCTGGACGACATGTTTGTGGAAATTGAGGTGGAAGAATCCCCCAACCTTGAAACCGTCAGTGTTTTCTCCCAGGCGGGGATGGAGGAGATGGGGATAGATTTCCAGTCCATATTCGGGAATTTCTTCCCCAAAAAACAGTCCCGGAGAAATATGAAAATATCCGAGGCCCGGCAGATATGTCAGGCTGAAGAAGCCCGGAAACTTGTTGATCGGGAAGATGTAAAAAAAGAAGCCATAGCCCTGGTGGAACAAAACGGCATAATATTCATCGACGAGATGGACAAGATAGCCGGTCGGGAAACCGGCCACGGGCCGGATGTTTCCAGGGAAGGGGTTCAGCGGGATATCCTTCCCATAGTGGAAGGATCCACTGTCATTACCAAGTATGGCCCTCTCAGGACAGATCACGTGCTGTTTATTGCTGCGGGGGCATTCAATGTTTCAAAGCCTTCGGACCTTATCCCTGAACTGCAGGGACGTTTTCCCATCAGGGTTGAGCTTGACAGCCTCTCCTGCGATGATTTCTCCCGGATTCTGGTGGAGCCGAAAAATGCACTGACCCGTCAATACAAGGCTCTCCTGGCCTGCGACGGAGTGGATGTTGAATTTGACCAATCGGGAGTGCTGGAGATTGCATCCCTTGCCCAGCAGGTCAATGAATCCACCATGAATATCGGGGCAAGACGGCTTCATACCATCATGGAAAAACTTCTGGAAGACCTGGCCTTTGAAGCCCCTGAGAATATTTCAGGCCGGGTTGTAATAGATCGAAAATATGTGGCGGAAAAACTTAAAGACGTGGTGGAAGATCAGGACCTGAGCCGGTTCATTCTCTGAGCATCATATGATGTGGAAGCATTCATGTTAACAAACAAACAGGGCCTTGTGATTGTGAAGGGCCCTGTTTTTATTCGAGCAAAAACTTTCTGAAGAAGTTATTCCTGAATCAGAATATTTCTGTGGTTCTTTAAGTCCTTGTCAATAATTTCGATGATCCTGCCGGTGAGTTTATCCAGTATCCACTGGTAGCAGTCAGCGGTAAGGTTTTCCCGGCGACAGTCAGGGTGGGTGGTGAGGAAATTTATGGCATAGGGGATCCCATCCTGGATGGAAAACTCCACAGAGTTGAAGTCGGTATTTAGTTCACGGCAGATATTCCTGGCGCCGTTTATTATCTTTTCCAGATCAATTTCTCCCAGCAGAGCGGGGTCTTCGGAATATGTCCCCTGGAAGGGGTCTTCGATGATGGTATATGCGTGTTCACCGCCGATGACGAAAGTCCGCACATGATAGTCCGCCTGGATGAATTCCTGCATTACCATGACCTGGTTTCCCGTGCCGTTGTAGCATTCGATAAGTTCTTTAATACTGTTGATATTGAATACATCCCTGTATCCATGGCTTTCGTAAGGTTTGAGAATGGCGGGAAAACCGATGAAGTCGGCAATTCCTTCCCAGTCCAGGGGATACTTGAGATTGGTCAGGTCCCTGGATCCGCAGGCAGGGTGGTATTCTCTGGTAGGAAGGGTAACTGTCCGGGGTATGGATATCCCCAGTTTTCTGGTTTTGTTGTAGCTGTAAAACCGGTCCAGGGCAAGGTGTCCAAAGGGGTTGTTGATGATATAAGACCCCTGAAGAGAGCTGTTTTTGAAACAGCTTCGAAAGTATGGCACATGGGATGATATCCGGTCAATGATAACCCGGTAGGGGGACCTCTGGGAATATCGGGTTTCTCCCACCATGGCAAATTCCACGTGGATGTCTTTTCTTTTCTGGTGATTGATGGACTTGATCAGATCCTGGGTGAACTGTTCTTTTACAGAAAAAATGCCGATGTTGTGCATTTTTATACCTCCCTGCAGATTAACGGTTTTACGGCAGGTACTTCACCGCCGGGAGGAATAAAACCTGCTGTGGGCAATTCCCGGGAGATTTTTGTTGTCCGGGAAGGATGTTGGCGTTTTCACTCAAATATTCCAGATGATAAGGAGGATCTATGAAAAAAATATCCATTGTCCTGATGTTATTACTAATTTTTCTTGGGGCATCCTGTGCCCGCAAGGCAGAAGAGTTCAAATACGAAAAAGATCAGACTGAATTGTATTTTGAATCAGAAATAAAATCCTTGATTAGTGAAAATAAAAATCTCGACAATGTTGATGGAGTTTCTCCGATTATCAATGCTGTCAACAAGAATTATCTTGACAGTGTCAGGCTTTTGATAAAAAACGGCGCAAATGTGAACGTTCGTGAAAGCCACACCGGGTCAACGGCACTTCACGCAGCGGTGGCCCCGGCAACAGCTCCCCGCCCCAATGAGATGGAGGAGAAGATTATCCGGTTGCTACTGGAAAACAATGCAGATATGACCATAGCTGATAACATGGGCATCACCCCTCTTTCCAAGGCTGCCGCCAATGGCAGATTGGAAGCCTTCAACATCCTCCTGGAAGCAGGGGCAAACCCTCAGGATCTGGATGGTAACGGACTCAATGCATTGCATCATGCCGCATCAAAGGGATATTATGAAATCGTTCAGATTCTTATTGACCGGGAAATGGATGTCAACAAGCTGACAAGCCGAAATGAATCTCCTCTGGATCTTGCCAACCACAAGACCAGCAAGAGGGATTATGAAAACGCACGTCAGACTGATGAAGATGCTTTTCCGGGGGCTGATTATGAAAAAACCATTGAGATTCTCAAAGAGGCCGGCGCCCTGACAGGGAAGGAGATTTCTCCCTCGGAAACCAGGAATTAATTAAAACATGCAAGATTATAAAAGTGGCCCAAGCACGGCCGCTTTTGTGTTTCAGGTGATGACCCTATTCCGGCGGTCCTGCCCGGGCCGGAT
>CAYNGH010000232.1:0-3641 GCA_964396845.1 uncultured bacterium
CCAATCCTGACTGCCTGGACATTGATGGAGCAAGGATTGTAATCTTAACTGAACATGGATGCTGCAGGTGGCAATTCAAAATACACTGGCAGGGAAAATTCCCCCTGTCCAGTATTTCATGAACAGCCGGCAAACTTATTCCAGGTGAGAGAGTGAATGCAATGTTGAAGATATTCAGAAGAAAAAAGCGATCAATAAAGCAGAACCTTCTCCGGCCTGACATGTATCACACCGCCATATGGGCCATCGACTTTGAGGAACTGTCCCGGCGGGGAATCAGCTATCTCATTATAGATGTTGACAGCACCATCGCTGATGCCCATTCCCCGGAAATGTCCCCGGGGGCATTCAAGGCAATAAAATCTGCAATGGAGAGGGGTTTCATAAAGAATGCATGCCTTGTTTCCAATGTCATGTACGGCAGAAAAAAAAGGGAACGAGTGGCAACGATGGCCCGGAAGCTGGGGATACCTTATGTAGCGGCCAGTTTTTACAACGCCAAGCCCCGATCCTCGCCCTTTGTCAAGGGGTTGAATCTCCTCAACTCCAGAATAGAAGATACCGCAGTTATAGGGGATCAGATTTTTACCGACATTTTAGGAGGCAACCGGCTGGGGATGCTTACCATCCTGATTCAGCCCCTGGGAAGGATCCACTGGACCACCAGGGTATCTCTTCGGCGATTCCGGGAGCGGAGATTGTTAAAAAAGATGAAGGTCTGTCTGATGGAACCCTGCCCCGGCAATAATTTTATGGGAGGCATCCATGAATGATTTCCGTCTGGCCCTGATTGTCAACCCCAAAGCAGGTCTTTCCCGGCGGAAGTTTGGTTTCCGCCCTATCGACAGTATGGTGGATTTTTTTTCGTCAGAAGATATTCCGGTCAGCATTGCCACCACATCAACGAAAATTGATGCTGAAGAACTGGCGGCTCGATTTGCCCGGGAAGGTTACACCCATGTTCTTGCCTGCGGTGGCGATGGCACTATTAACTCTGTGGTCAACGGCCTGGTGGGAAGCAGTACTGTTATGGGGGCCATTCCCCTGGGGACAGAAAATGTATTCTGCAAGGCTATGGGAGTATCCATGGACGTGACTGAAGCCTGCCAGCATTTCATGGATGCCAAAGTAAAAAGCCTGGATGTGGGGATCGCCAATCACCGGCATTTCCTGATAACTTCAGGCATAGGCTTCGATGCAAAAATCGTCAGCGAGATGGAGGAACAACTCAAGGGGACTCTGGGCAGTGTGGGGTTCATAATAAAAGGCGCTCTCACTATGCTCTTCGGCAAGGAAGACCTTGTTTCCAAGGTCCAGGTAAAATTCAACGACGGGGCCGGCAAAGATATTGAAACCTGTGCGTGGCTTGTGATGGTGGGGAATATCCCCAACTACAGCGGGACAATCCAGCTGGTAAGTAAGGCAGAACCTGATGACGGCCTCCTGGATCTTCTGGTGTTTCCCTACAGTGAAAAACAGGAAATGACAAACCAGGTGCTGGAGCTGATTGCAGAAAAATCCCCCGAGGAAGCCGGGGTAATCTATGTCACCTCATCGGATTTTGAAATCACCAGCGATCCCCCGGTTTACTGCCAGGTGGACGGCGAAATTCTGGGACAGACCCCGGTTCACTACAAAGTCAGGCACAAGGCCCTGAAAACAAAAATCTGATCCGCGCCTAATTTTCTTCTCCGCCGGGCTTGTTCACATTCTGCCGCAGGTATTCGAAGTATTCCTTTCCATACCGGGATATGAGCATCTCCCGCACCAAATTACAATGCGAGGCGAACACTCCCCGGCGAAGCCTTGGGGATATTTCCACCCCCGGTCTGCCGGTTTTTTCATACATATCCACCATATCCCCGGCCTTCTTCTGATCTTTTTTCAGAACCTCTTCCCGGCATCCCTCCACCATCTCCCGCAAATCCTGCTGGGTTTTTATCCCCAGGTGGAAAAGCTCTTTCAACAGCTCGTCATAAGGCTCAGGCTCAACCCTGTTATCCGGGGGAAGAAGAGAATCCAGGGTTCGCTCCAGAAGATCCACATTCAGAAGCTCCCCGGTGCCAGAGAGATCCGCGCTGTTGCGATAATTCTCTCTTTCCACTAAAACCCGTTCAAACTCAAGATCCACCGTTTCCAGCAGGGCAGATACCCGGGATATGGATCTCTGAACCATAGGGGGGATGTTCTCTTCATGTTTGTACTGGAGCTTGTGGGATGTTTCCGCCCAAAGATGCTGGGTAAGGGTGCGGATCTGGATCTCCCCCATAAGTCCTTCGAGTCCTGACAAGGTTGGGACCGCCAGCCACTCCCGGGGGAGCCTCACCACATAATGAATAGATGAATAACCGAACTGATCCTCATGGAGTTTTTCCGATGTATCGTATTTACGCACCACATCAAAGTTATTGTCGATAAGACTGCCGACCTTTTCCACATCCCGCCAGAAAAGCAGGATAATCCGCAGGCCCACCAGATCCTGAACATCCCGTATTGATTTGAACTGACGGTTCAGACGCTGGAATTTCACCTCCAGGGAATGCCAGTCCTTCACCCGGCACTGGATGGGAAACCCCAGAGAAACTTCTTCCCGATCCATCAAAGTTTCCACCTGGTTGACCATCTCCCGGGCAAACCGATCCAGAAGAGGGCCAAGAGTGTTATACTCAGCCTCCATCTGTTTTATGTCAGTCATCTTGGGTTTTTTCTTCATGCGTCAAAATACAGTTCATATTCATAAGGATGGGGACGGCTTTTTACCGGATGACATTCCTTCTCCATCTTGGCCCCAATCCAGTTGTCAATCAGCTCCCGGCAGAAGACTCCCCCTTCCAGAAGATACTGATGATCCTCCCGGAGAGCTTCCAGGGATTCCTCAAGGCTCACCGGAAGCCTGCCGATGGCATCTTTTTCTTCCGGGGAAAGGTTATAGAGGTTGCCATCAAAGGGGCCGAAGCCTTCCCTCAGAGGATCAATCTCCTTTTTCATCCCGTCAATCCCCGCCATTATCAAACCGGCAAAAGCCAGGTATGGGTTGCAGGATCCATCAGGGGGCCGGTATTCAAACCGGCGGTCATCGGGAGATTTCGCATAGCCGGGAATCCGTATCGCGGCGCTCCGGTTGGAAACTGCGTAAACAAGGGAAACCGGCGTTTCATAACCGGGGACCAGCCGTTTGTATGAGTTGGTGCCGGGATTGGTGAAGGCCATAAGAGAGCGGGCATGAGATAGAATCCCTCCGATGAAGTGACGGGCCTTATCCGACAGGCCACCGTATCCGTCGCCGGCAAAGATATTCCGATCCTTGCGGTAAAGCTTGAAATGGACATGCATTCCCGATCCCGCCTCGCCGAATATGGGCTTGGGCATGAAGGTAACCGTCCGGCCCATGGATCGGGCCAGGTTTCTGGCTATGTGTTTCAGCAACATTATGCTGTCGGCGGATCGAACCGGGGTGTTGAAGTCCAGCTCTATCTCCATCTGACCGGGAGCCCCTACCTCGTGGTGATGATACTTGACCCGCACCCCGCTTTCCCGGAGCATCTTCACCAGACGCTGGCGATAAACATAAAGAGCATCGCTGGGAGGAGAAATCTGGTATCCCCTGCCCTTCCGGTTGAAGTATCCCATGTTGCTCAACT
>CAYNGH010000233.1:0-3606 GCA_964396845.1 uncultured bacterium
CCAGATTCCTCCGGGCGCAGTGGAGGAAGTGATTCCCTCCGATGGCAAAAAGATCCCCGTCACCGGAGATTACAGAAACTAAAAGTTCCGGGTTGGCCAGCTTCACCCCTGTGGCAAAGGGGATGGCTCTGCCATGGGTGGTGTGGAAAGTGTCCAGGTTCAGGTATCCGGGAATCCTGCCGGTACATCCGATGCCCGACACCACAATATGATTTTCAAAAGGAACATTCATATCCATGATAGCATTGATGTAAGCCGCCATGACATTCCCCGCGCCACAGCCGGAACACCATATATGGGGCATCCGGTCCCCCCGGAGAAATTTGTCCAGAGGATGGGATTCCAGCAGTTCCTCGGTGGTTTCCATGGGATCAGTAATCCGGGTTATCATCTTACCGCCTCCTGGATGTCTTTTAATATCTCGTCGGGCCGGTGAAGTTCTCCTCCCAGCTTGGCGCACAGCTTCACTATGGCCTTGCCGGCAACGCACCGTTCCACTTCATAGACAATCTGGCCGTAATTGATCTCTGCCACCACAAATGCCTTCACCTGCTTTGCAAGCTCACGAATGCGTTTCTCTGCAAAGGGCCAGATGGTGATGAGCCTCAGAAGACCTGCCTTTATGCCCATTTCCCTGGCCTGGCGGACTGCCCGCTTTGCAGATCGGGAAGCACTGCCAAAAGCCACCACCACAACATCGGCATCTTCAATCATAAATTCGTCATATCGGACAATCTTGTCAGCATTGTTGCGGATTTTATCGCAAAGCCGGCGAACCAGGATTTCCTGAGCCTGGGCGTTGATTACGGGATAGCCTTTCTCGTTGTGGGTCAGGCCAGTGATATGCATCTGATATCCCTGCCCCGCCACCGCCATGGGAGGGATCATATCCTCATCGGCCCTGAAGGGAAGATGCCCTGCCTTCTTGCCGTCGTCAGGCCGTTTCCGTTCGATGATACTCAACTGCTCTTCAGGGGGGATGACCACCTTTTCCCACATGTGAGAAACACATTCGTCCATCAGAACAATGGTGGGAACCCGATACTGTTCTGAATAGTTGAATGCCTCCAGGGTCAGGTCGAAACAT
This sequence comes from uncultured bacterium, assembly GCA_964396845.1. GTDB lineage: Bacteria > Vulcanimicrobiota > JAJTBE01 > JAJTBE01 > CAYNGH01 > CAYNGH01. The sequence continues at coordinate 1,088 of CAYNGH010000233.1, forward strand.
TCCTGAACCGAGTTTGGGGAAAGGGCCACTATCTCATAATCCCCGTGGGATCCCCACCGGGCCTGCATCACATCCTGCTGGCCCACCAAAGTAGGCAACCCCGTGGAGGGCCCTCCCCGCTGGACATTCACGATAACACAAGGAACCTCGGTGATGACTCCCAGTCCGATGTTTTCCTGCATCAGGGATATGCCCGGCCCGGAAGTTGCGGTCATGCTTTTTCTGCCGGCCCAGGAAGCTCCCAAAATCGCCGCCATAGAAGCAATCTCGTCTTCCATCTGGATGAAAACTCCGCCAATCTGGGGAAGCCGACGGGACATTCTTTCTGCAAGTTCAGTGGACGGCGTGATGGGGTATCCCGCATAAAAAGAGCAACCCGCAGATAGGGCACCTTCTGCGGCGGCGGCGTTGCCCGCCATAAAATGCTCTCCGGTCAAAACCTTTTTCATCAGGCAGATTCCTCCTCTGGCAGGGTGTATATGGCGAATTCGGGACAGATCATGGCGCAGTATCCGCATCCCATGCAGGCCTTGTCATCGTATCCCTGGGCAAAAGTTTCCCGGATCCGGGGGGGGTGATATCCCTTGGAATTAAACTCATGGGAGGATTCCAGGATATGCTGGGGACAAAATTCGATGCACAGGTTGCATCCCTTGCATCGCTCCTTGATAATCTTGACATTTGAATGAAGTCGTTTCCATTGTTTCTGTTTGAGGTTGATTGCCTGGCCGATATACTTGAACTCGTATCTGTTCTGCTCCACTGACGAACCTCCGACTGCCATGGCTGATTTACCAGGAGAAAAAAACCTGAATTTAACAAAAGATGTCAATTCAGTTTTATTTTCACGTCCTGGCCATATGTTTCATAAGAGATTGTTCTTTAAATACATACAAATCCCCTCCCCCATTGCACTTTAATTAATATAATTTAGTTGGATTTAATATTAAAATGTCAACGGCGACAAGCAAACCAACTGTCCTATCAGGAAATATGGCAACAAAGGATGTTTGTGAACTGCCGGTGAATCTACCAAAAAAACTTGGGGGATAAATTGTTTGCCAAGATTAAAAGCGCGGCAGTCCTGGGAATCGACGCATATCCGGTAGAGGTGGAAACCGATATATCCTCCACTGTCCCATCCTTCACCATTGTGGGCCTGCCTGATGCCTCGGTTAACGAATCCAGGGAAAGGGTCCGCTCCGCCATCAACAATTCCGGCCTTTCATTCCCTTACCGCCGTATAACCGTCAACCTGGCCCCCGCCCACATCCGCAAGGAAGGCTCCATATACGACCTGCCCATAGCCATCGGACTTCTTTCTGCCAGCGATCAACTGCCACTGGAAAACCTGAATGAATTTCTCATCATCGGAGAACTGGCCCTGGACGGCACCGTCCGTCCTGTGAAGGGAGTCCTTTCCATCTCGGCAATGATGGCTGAAATAGGAATTAAAAAGATTATCCTGCCCATGGAGAACGCTCCCGAAGGAGCACTGGTGCCGGGCATCGAAATTTATCCTGTTGCCTCCCTCACCGATGCCGTCAACCGGATTCAATCCCCGGCACTTTATTCACCCTGCGAACCCCAGGACAACTCTCCCGAGATCCCGGATTATCCTGTGGATTTTGCCGACGTGAAGGGACATCACTCTGCCAAGCGGGCCATGGAAGTAGCCGCGGCGGGAGGCCATAACATGCTCATGATGGGGCCTCCCGGGTCAGGAAAAACCATGCTGGCTAAGCGGCTCCCCACCATCCTTCCTCCCATGAACAGGGAAGAAGCCCTGGAAGTGACCCGGATTTACTCCATTTCCGGTCTTCTCCCCCGGGACAGGCCCCTGATGTCCTCCCGGCCTTTTCGTTCCCCCCATCATTCTGCATCCCGTCCGGGGCTGGTGGGTGGAGGACAGTATCCCCGCCCCGGCGAGGTGAGCCTTGCTCATCGGGGGGTTTTGTTTCTGGATGAACTGCCGGAATTTGACCGGGCTACCCTGGAGGTCCTGCGCCAGCCTCTGGAGGACGGCAATGTCACCATATCCCGGGCAAATCAGACCATCTGCTTCCCGGCATCATTTATGCTGGTGGCATCAATGAACCCCTGCCCCTGCGGTTATTCCACCGATCGGGAAAAAGAATGCACCTGTCCCATCGGGCATATCCGCCGTTACCGCTCCCGGATCTCAGGCCCCCTGCTGGATCGAATCGACATTCAGATGGAAGTCCCCCGGCTCAAGTTTGACGAGCTGTCCCAGAAAAACACCGGGGAGCCTTCTTCCGCCATCAGGGAGAGGGTTGCCGGGGCCAGAGAAATTCAGCTGAAACGTTTCTGCCGATCAAAGGTTTTCTGCAACGGGGATATGACCTCCCGACAGCTTCAGCATTACTGCCGGGTCCCTTCTGATGCCCGGGATCTCATCCGCATGGCGGTGGATCGTTTGGGACTCTCTGCCAGGGCTTATGACAGGATATTGAAGCTATCCCGAACCATCGCAGATCTCGACGGCGGAGGGGACATCA
>CAYNGH010000234.1:0-3589 GCA_964396845.1 uncultured bacterium
GGTCTGCTCAGGAAGGAATCTGACAGCTTCTTCGAAGGTTTTATCCATTATGCTGTCAATATTAAATTGCCCAAAATATATCCTTGCAATTGAGTCTGACACATACACATTCCCACTGGAATCCACATCAACTCCCAGGACAAATGGCCACTCAATGTAGTCATAGCCTTCTACGAATTGATATTCCTTAAAAAGAGTGGGATATGTGAATTCTACTCCATCAAAGGTGGTCTTGAAGACCAGGCCTTCTACTGCAGAGGTTGCATAAACGATCCTGGTAGTTCCGTTATCATATACGGTGATATCCCGCATCCAGGTTTCGAAGGAACCGCTGGAAGCGATGTGAGTTCCATCAGGTGCGAACACATAAATGACGGCCTGTCCCTGATCCATCGCATAGATATTCCCGGAGTTGTCCACCGCCAGACCGCTGGCAAAGAAGGGGCCTTCCGGGCTGAACTCCCTGGTGTCATATTCTATTGGAGGATGCTCTGCAGGATAGAAGGGGACGATTTCTCCGTCGTTCACCATCTTGAAGATATAGCCCTGTTCCACATCGCTGAAGTAAACAGTCCTGTCTCCACCGGATTCATAAACCACGCAGTCATAAGGCATGGTGTATCCCTGCTCCTCAAGCCTCTGCTCTGGCTCAAGAGGTATTTCAGTGGGGTTCGCCACGGGAATATTCTCCTCGTCCCAACGCTGGCTGAAAACATACTTGTCCACATAGGCTTCCACCTCATTGGACCCCATGAGAACCTTCACATTGGTGTCCTGAACTTTGTATGCGGAAAACAGCCGGTAATGCCAGCGTCCTTCCGAGGTGATATTGTCGGTGTAATTGAGATTGACCACGGTCCCGGTTTCAAAAACCAGGGTATTGTCAGGGGTTACATTGGAAGTTGCCTTCCGGTAAAGGTAGTTGGCATCAAACTGCATGGCGGTGTTTCTGGACATGTTCCATTCCAGCTCAACCTGCCGGGCCTTGACCACGGGGTCCTTGAGTATTGCAGGCCTGGGCAGATCAAAGGTTACAGTGCCACTGCCCTGGGGCAGAAACAGCTTGAAGTCAGGGTTGGGGTCGTTTTCGTTAATCTCGACAATTATCACTGCAGTGATTCTGCCGTCGTAAGAAATCCTGACCAGGTAGCTGACGCCGTTGGCAAGATTTTCAAAGATGAAACTTCCGTTTTCATCGGTGAGTATGTTGCCGTTCTTTTCCTGTTGGCTCCTGTTCACCTGAACCAGGGTTACCGAAGCTCCCTTCAGAGGAACCCCCGACTCATCGGTAACAGTTCCGGATATGGTGCTGTCGCCGGTGGCTGTTGGTGTCGGGGCTGCATGATCATCGGAAGAGCCTGAGCACCCGGCAAAAAACAAGGCGCATGCCATAAGGACAGTCAGTATGACTGCCATTAATGCGGGAAATCTCTTCATGTTTTTCTCTCCTTTTCAATAAAAATAATTCCGGTTAAGGTACTTCGAAGTTCAATCGAGGCATTTTTTTCCCTTCTGCAAAAAACGAAGAGCAAAATATTTTTTTCTTAATAATCAAATGCTTTTATATTTATTTATTTTCAATTTTCCTGAATACAAATATGGCCCAACAACTAATTTAATATTATCCTCAAACCATTTTCTTTCTTAGCTCACAGTAATAATGAACAATCAGATCATATTTCCTCCGGCAAAGCATAATTGTAAATATTTCAATATATTTCTGACAGTTTGAATCAATTAAAACATTTGCATCTGAAGTCCAAAGAAGCTCTTCTCCCCATATCATTTCAGTTAGCCCAATTTTTCAGCCTGGCATTAACTTATAGTCAATATTTTATGGTTTATGTGGTTTCAGCAATGGACTTATTTTATTGCATCTGCCTGAAAAGAATCATATTGACCAGGCAAATCGATTCTGGTATTATTTATCGGTTGGAGGCCTTTTATGAAAAGCAACTGGAACAGTCAGGAGTTTGTCCGTTGGTATAACGAAAACTTGACACCTCAAAGGGAACAGCTGGAAAAGTATCTTCACCGGCTGAAGCTGGGAAGTGAAGACCTGTTGGTGGATTTTGGCTGTGGTGATGGAACTCTTCTGGACTTTGCCGGCAGGATTGCAGAACAGGCGGTGGGGATTGACAGCTCGCCAGAGCAGGTATCCCTGGCCCGGAAGAACCTCTCCGGCAGATCCAATGTCAGGGTCATCCAGGGCGGGTTTCTGGATTTTGACCTGCCTCATAACAAATATACCCGGGGATCCGCCAGAAAATCCCTTCATCACCTGACAGATCCCGATAAAAGTATTTTCTTTCAGCGGGCAGGGGAGTATTTTCTTCCCGGTTCATTATTTATCATCGAAGACGCTGTTTTTGATTTTCCCCTGAAGGATTTCCAGAAACGTCGGCAATATCTTTTCGACGAGGCTGAAAGGTTTTATGGCCCGGGCTGGGAGGGAATGCGGGAGGCCTTCACAGAAATGATGGAGCGTGAATTTCCCACAGACATACATACCTGGGAATCTGTTCTTGAAGCAGGGGGTTTTAGCATAATCAGGAAATGGCACAGGACATGTTTTTACGGGATTATTCTTGCACAGAAGGCGGAAACACAACATGAACGATGACAGGCTGACTCTCATCAAAAAAGGATGCCTTGGAACCTGCTGGCATGGCAGATATCATTATGTTGAACCCTGGGCCGGGTGTCAGTTTGACTGTGCTTACTGCTATGCCCGGTTTCGCAGTCCGGTGAGAGATAAGCTTTCCCAGCTGGGAACTGCTTTCGACTCTCCCCTGCCCCTTTATTCAGAAGATCAGCTGATTAATGAAATCCGGCAGGGCATCAGGGAAAATTCAGTGGAAATTGCCAAGCTGTCCCGATATACCGACATATTCTTGCCGATCTTCCAGAAAAACCACCTTGCCCATCAGATTCTGGAAATCCTGGCGGAATCTCCTGTCAGACGAATAATCATAACCACCAAGGGAGTCCCCGATGACAAAGCCATAACCCTGATGTCCCGGTACAAAGAGAAATTTTCATATAATTTTGTTGCCAAACCCGAAGGAAAAGTCCAGCTTGAGGATGGGATCCCTCCCCTGGAGGATCGTCTGGGTGCAGGGGCCCGGCTCAATGATGCCGGGGTGCAGGTGACGGTTCACATGGATCCTATGGTGCCGGGCATTGAAGATGGGGAAGACATTCTGGAGCAATTCCTGACCCGGCTTGGAAAATTTCGCCTCCGTCGGGTCATGTTTTCTTATCTGCTGTTGAACTCCAGTATAATCGAAATTATCAGGAATAGATTCGGCGATGACTTTACAGGAGAGCTTCTTGAGTACTTCGAAGAAACTCCCCATCAGATGCTTCCAGGACAGGAAGAAACCGACTACAGGGCATACCTGCCCCACCTGCGCCGGGAAAGCATCCAACGGATATCCGGGCTTCTTAACCGAGGCGGATTTGATTTTGTTCTTTGCTCATTAAAAAGCGGAAGGGGAAACCTGAAACTCACTGGCACAGGATGCACTTCCTGCGACGGTAATTTTTATGCATAAAATATGGCTTGTGAATCTGGAGGAAGTCATCG
>CAYNGH010000235.1:0-3575 GCA_964396845.1 uncultured bacterium
AACCCCATCCAGACGGCACAGCTACAAGGTTATATTACTTAACCGAACACCAATGTGGGGTTCCGTTAGTATTGGCAACAGACGGCATAAAGGACTTGTTCATGTTAATCCCTTGCAGATTTGTTACCGACAAATCCTTATTGTGAACATTGACCTGTTTTACAAAAGAGCCAATTTTTTTATAGCTTGATTTCATATCCCAGCTCCCTGAATACATTCAGCAGTTCGGTTTTTGATGCTTCTTCTGCTTTCAGCAGTTCAGTAAACTCAGTCTGCAAGCCAGCCATTTTTTCATCGAAATCGATATTTTCATCCCGGTTTACAAACTCAATATATTTACTTGGGACAAGCGAAGAATCCTTGTTTAGAATTTCTATGATGTTAACAGAATAGCAGTATTCAGGAATATTTTTATATTCCGTATCTGCAATTGTCTGCTGCCATATGTGATAGGTGCTGGGAATATTTTTCATATATTACTCTTTTTTACATCTAAGTTTTGCGTAAGTCCTGTAAGTATTAAAATCCGCCTGGAACTTCCTGGGGGTTATGGATCTCAACATGGCCATAGGAAGAGATAAGAGAAAGGCAACCATCTCGGCGAAGTTCATAAAACTGCTCCTGAACAGAATCAATCAGCTCCCCTGTTTTCTTCATTTTGTCCCTCTGAATCCTGCAGCCCCTTCATTGCTGGGAGATTAACCAGGCAGCTCTTCATCCGTTTTCTGTTAAGCTCTCCCGTAATTCAGCCTCAAAGTTCGATGGACATTGGGGTATAGGAATTTTTATAGTTTTTCCCACATCGATGAAACCGCCTTTGTTGGTTTTGCAATGAGCAACTGCAGGAGTAATGTGGCTACAGACTGGAATACCGCAACCCATCTCTGTTCAGGTGACCGGCATATCGGGATTTTCAGCTTCTTTACCCATCTTCAACACTTGGCTGATTAAACTCCACTGTTTATGCCATCCCCAAAAACCTTAGCACCACGCGGGCATCCTCCTCGATTTGGAAGGGGAGCTGTTGCGGATGAGAGCCGTGGGGACTTTTGGGCTTCTACTCCCACGACTTCGGGCCCGAGGATTCAGGAGTCCGGGGAAGTCCTTGCCGGGCCCGGTTGTGGGCCTTGGGTGACCGGAGGCGGTGCCTGGGCTTGGTTATTTCCCTGGGGGTGGTTCTGTCCTGTGGCGGTAGAGATAGTTAAGGGCTGGTGATTCCTCTTCCTGTAAGGATATGGCAAGAAGTAATTAACAGGAAATTTCTGAATGAAAATTGAATTCAGAATAAGTAAACCAAATGTTTAAATAAATCATGTCACAATTATTGCTTAAGTTTTAAAGAAAAATTGTCCGAGGATTGGGTTCACCAAAATCAATCCTCCGGGCAGGCAAGCCCCGCGGAAGCCATAATTTCCATTGCCTTAAACAGAAAATCCCGGCCCAGGGGGCGATCCCAGGGGGCATGGGGATAGTTCATCCCCAGCTGCAGATATTTTGTCGAGGAGAAATTGTGATAGGGCAAAAGGCGAACCTTCCTCAGCCCCATCTTCTGAATGCGGTCTGCCAGTTGAACGATTTCATCCGGAGTGTCGTTGAAGCCGGGTATTATGGGGATAGAAACGACAATTTTATCCGGGCATCTGTCCGACAACGATTCGAGATTCCTGAGGATCCTGCCGACAGGTTTTCCCGTAAAGGATTGATGTTTTTCCTCGTCAATGGATTTCAAGTCGAAAAAGACTATCGAGCAGGAATCCACAGCCCCTGCCACTTCTTTCCATTCCCAATACCCGCATGTTTCGATAGCACAAGGCACCGAGTAAGAGGCCATCTTCCCGGCCACCCAGATGATAAACTCTGGGTAGAGCAGAGGCTCTCCGCCGCTGAAGGTGATTCCGCCTCCCGAATTCCAGAAGAACCGGATATCCTTTTTCAGCTCCGCCACCAGTCCGGCGGCATCCATCTTCCGCCCCACCACTTCCAGGGCTCCCGTCGGGCATGCATCCAAGCATTTCCTGGCCCCGCAGTGGGAACACCGGTAAGGCTCGAAGTTGATGACCATCTGCCCATGGATTTCCCCGGGGTTTGCGCCGGCACAAGCCTCGGCGCAGGTAAGACACATGCGGCACAGGGATAACCGGCGCCGCATCTGCATCCCGGGAATTTGGCCCTCTGGATTGCTGCACCAGGTGCAGCACAGGGGACATCCCTTAAGGAATACCACGGTCCTGATCCCCGGCCCGTCGTGGGTGGAAAAACTCTGAATGTCGAAAACGGGAGCGAATGGGACCATTTTACAGCGAATGCTCCGTTCTCTGGATAATCTGATCCTGGGCGGATTTTTGAAGCTCCACGAAATATGCCGAAAATCCCGCCACCCGGACAATGAGATCCCGGTAGTTTTCTGGATGTTCCTGGGCGTCCTTCAGCATTCGGCTGTCAACCACGTTGAACTGGATCTGAAACGCTGTCTGGGTTTCGAAAAGGGTTTTCACCAGCTGGAGGAGATTCATAGAGCCCCCGGCACCGGTCAGGGCCGATGGATGAAACTTCATGTTGTGCAGTCCGCCCCGAATGCGGGTATGATCCAATTTCTGCACCGAGCGCAGCACCGCCGTTGGCCCCTTCAAGTCGGTACCGGGATAGGGCGATGTGACGCCGTCAGCTAAAGATTCCCCCGCCATACGCCCATCGGGACTGGCCAGGCACGCCTTTCCGAAGGGGGCCGGTGTGGAAATGGCCAGCATGCTGGGATCATAGGGCCGTCCCAGGTAGTTTTCGCCCTTCTCCACGGTAGAGCAGTAGAAATCCCAGAGATCCTCCATTATCCCGTCGGCTCGGGGGTCGTCGTTGCCCCACTTGGGAGCGGCCTGCATCTTTCTTCGCAGCGAGTCGTGACCCTCCCAGTTGGCCAAAAGCGCCTCCCGCAGCAAGTCGAGGCTGGCGCCCAATTCCCTCACCGCCGCCAGGGAGTTGGCGACGTTCACCAGGCCGGAGCTGAGGGTGGTAGGCGAATCCTCGTTTAAGACTCCGCCGTGGTCCATATTCTTGCCCCTCTCTACGCAGTCCCGCATCACCGACGAACAGAAGATGAGGGGCACCGTCCTGCTGTGAGCTTCCATCACCACATTCCAGTATTCCTGCCAGCTGCGTATGGATTTTTCGAGGAAATACCTGTAATCGGAAAGAAGAGCGTCATAATCCTGGGGAAGGGGCCTCTCCTCCATCACGATGCCGGTCCGGGGATCCTTTCCGCCGAACAGGGCCAGTTCGAGGAGTTTGAGGTGGTTAATAAATCCCGGCTGGACCACCCCATAGCTGGCGCCTTCCAGCACCGGCTCGGTGCAGCCGCCCATGGCGGCGTATTTGCGGATAAACCCGATGCCCAGCTGGGGATTCCGGGCAAGCTCGTGCTTGATATAGATATCGGTGTTGAACCAAGCTGGATATCCCACTCCGGTCTTCACGCATTCCGCGGCCTTCAGGAGAAAGTCTTCGGAAAGCCCAGGGGTCCACCAAATGGAGAGGGTGGGCTGAGTGGTGGCAGCGTTGATGCCGGCCTGGAGAATCAGCAG
>CAYNGH010000236.1:0-3543 GCA_964396845.1 uncultured bacterium
CCCATAATTGATGTGACCAGAAGCCGGAAAGGAACCGGAGGAAAATCCGATCTGGCCCGGAGGACTGCATCGGTGGTCCGGCAGGATCGTCCGGCCCGGGAAGAAATGCCCGGTGAAAAAGAAGATCATCCCTGTGATTCCGGGGAATATAATACAGAGTCGGTGGAGATTGACACTGGATCCATTGAGCTTACCACCGAGGAGATTCGAACGGGAAAAATTTCCAAACGCAGAGGAAAGAAGAGTCGAAAGCGTTACCTGGCCAGGGCCCAGGGAAGATCCCTGCGGAAGAGATCCAAAGTTTAACCCGGGACAGGATGAGTGATAGTGGATGTATAAGTCCTGGTGGGCAAAAATCGATTATGTGCTGATTTTCCTGGTACTGATCCTGGTAATTTATGGGCTGATTCTGATATACAGCGCCAGCGGGCAGGATTTATCCCCCGATGGAGAGTTTCGCCGTCAGTTGAGTTACCTGGCCCTGGGATTGCTGATGCTGATAATATGCACCGCTGTAAATTATGAGATTTTTGCAGGATTTGAGCTATATACCTATGTATTCACCTTGATTATTCTGGTGGCGGTAATTTTTGTGGGGCAGGAAGCCCTGGGCGCTCAACGGTGGATACGAATAGGCTTTTTTTCTTTTCAACCCTCGGAGTTTGCCAAGATATTTGTTATCATATCCATGGCAGTTCGCCTTTCAAAGGACGACGCCTTGAAGCTGGATAACCTGGCCGGGACATTCATCTATCTTGGGTTGCCCATGGTCCTGGTTATGATGCAGCCGGATTTAGGGACTGCCCTGGTTTTAGTGGCAGTACTCTTTACAATGCTCTTTGTTCGGGGATTCAATCCCCTATATATTCTGGGCCTTGTGGTGGCAGGGGCCGGGGTTTCTCCCTTTCTTCTCAAGGAATACCAGAAGCAGAGGCTCTCGGTTTTCCTGGATCCTTACTCGGATCCCACTGGGGCTGGGTGGAATGTCATTCAATCCATTGTGGGGATCGGCTCGGGAAAACTATGGGGCCGGGGGCTTTTTTCCGGCACTCTTACTCAGCTTCAGTTTGTCCCGGAGCATTCCACGGATTTCATATTTGCAGTTCTTGGAGAGGAGCTTGGATTTGTTGGCGGGGCCAGTTTGATTCTCCTGTATTTTTTTCTTTTATGGAAAACAATCCACATTGCCCGGCAGTCCAGGGATCTGACAGGCTCTCTTATTGCCACAGGGATCAGCGCTATGTTTCTATTTCATATCTTTATCAATCTGGGCATGGCAATGGGAATCATGCCTGCCACGGGGATTCCCCTTCCCTTTGTCAGTTATGGAGGATCTTCTCTGGTGGCCAGCCTTATGGCCTGCGGTCTGCTTCTGAATATCTCCCTGCGTCGGGAACAGTTTTTTAAAAAATCACAGTAAAAGCCGATTCATCTGACAGGTCAATAGTCTTGATGACTTGATCCTGCAGACTTGCCAATCATGATTTCATCTTGATTTCATACGATTTTATGGTATAATAGGACTGATTCGGGTATGTTTTTCTTGGGGGATTATTATTACAGTTGAAACAGGGGATATTAATACTAATTTTTGTAATTGTGGTAATGCAGTCTTTGTGTACTGCTCAATCAATAAAACCGGCGGATTTGACTTCTGCGGGCAACCTGGGGGAGGAAAGAATGGATACCAGTCAGATAACAGGTGGGACAGGGAGTTTTTACAAGGTTGACTCGGGCAAAACCCGGCACCAGGCAGGCCTTGATGGGATGTCAATCTCTATAAAAGATGAAATGTCCGGAAGTATTGAAGAGCCGGTGCTAAAAGATCCAAGAAGTCTTTTTGCCGGAAGGCAAAACACGGGAGCATCGCCGGCTTACAGGTTTGCCCGCAATTACACCGTGCAGGAAATCATGACCAGCCCGGAAAAGGCAGCCTCCTTTGAAAAAGAATATCTATTGGGCGAAGCGGAGTATTTCGCCAGTGCCAGGGATCCTGAATCCAAGCTCACTTATGATGGCTACCAGCTGGACACAAAGACCGGCAAGCCACAAGAACCCAGGGACTGGAGCGCGCCATCCAAGGAATGCCTCGATATAGCTATCTGCCTCAAGGCCATACAGGGAGATCCCAGAGCTGTTCTGGTGGTGGGCAAGGGCGATGTGGAGGCATCCAAGAAAATCGCCGCGGATATTCTTGATAAAAAAATGGACACATATATGAAGTTTCAGGAGGATTATCCCGGCTACAACGGGATGTTGCCCTGGTTCAAGATTGGCGACAAAATCACCCCCACCGATGACTGGGCAGGTAAGATCCCCGGGCTTGACAACGGCGAGTGGTTATGGACTCTGGTCACTGCCGAGAATGTCCTGCGGGATGCCGGCTTTGAAAAGATTGCCGACAAATACGATACATACCTTGAAAAGGTGAATGAAAAAGTGGCAGACATATTTTATGATCACGAAGCGGGAAAGGTCAGGGCTGATGTCATCATAAAAGATCAATACTCTGCTGATACCCAATATGAAACCAACACCGGCCCAGGGATGAAGTATCTATCGGGGGATGACGCAGTTCATGAAGGGTCCATGATGGTTATGTATGTCACTCTTTTTGGCAGGGGGCTTCCCCAGGATGCCACTGATAGGATCTGGAGCAAAACCGAAATGACCCGGGTTGAACACAAATACGGCACCACATGGCAGGGATGCAACGGAGCGCCCCATGAATCCTGGTCTTATCTTTTCCTTCCCAAGCGGGAGATACCGGAGTTTAACGATCTTTTCAGAATCCGGGAAAAAATTCGAACCCAGAACGCAGCTCAGCGGGGCTATCCCGGCCTTGCCGCTGCCACAAATCCACCCGGTGACGGCCCGGGATATGTTGACTACGTTGGGATTGAAGGAGTGGGCCTCTTCGAGCTGGACAAAAACAACACCTTCGCCATATACGGTGCATTCCCCCTGCTTCTGGAGTGTTCCGACAACAAAGATATCCAGGGCAATTACGGCCTTGCCTGGCTTCTGAATATGCTCCAGGCCCCGAAAATGCAGGGGCCTTTTGGGGGAGGAGAATCAGGAACCAACGACGGCACCGCAGTTTCACACATGAAAACCATCGACGGCACATTCCCCAACATTGTGGCAATGGCAGGAGGGCTTCACAGGGAAACCGCCGAAGCTCTTCGTCAGCGGGGCAAATATAAGCAGTTTGAAAAAATCATGCTCAATGAATATTACCATGCCTTTGGAAAGGAACCCCTGAAGGAGCCTTACGGCTTCGCATTGCCCGCCAAGTCCGTCCCCACAGAACATGTGAAGGATTATACCAGTAGCCCCTGATATGATTTGCCTGTGAGTGCCCCTGCAGACTACCGGCAGGACTTACTTGATTTATTTGTTTTCGGTGGAACCTTTTTCGAGAAAAAGGCTTCCCCCCAACCCCCACCAAAAATCTTTAAATCACCTAAATACAACCATTTTTAATTCTTGTCATTACTATTTTTATGTGTGATATGCTGAGTTTACATAAAATAAGACAGC
>CAYNGH010000237.1:0-3500 GCA_964396845.1 uncultured bacterium
GCAACATCCAGAGTTGTGTTGGATCCCCCCATATCATAAGTGCGGATTTTTCCCTCGGCGATAACATCAGCCACGGAGCATTCCAGCACCTGAGCAGCCTTTGTTTCTCCCAGGTAATCCAGCATCATCTTTGTGGTCAGGAGCATCGCCATGGGATTCACCTTGTATTGCCCCGCATACTTGGGAGCAGAACCATGGGTGGGTTCGAATATTGCCAGCTTGTCCCCGATATTGGCACTGCAGGCAAATCCCAGTCCCCCCACTAACTGGGCGCAGAGATCCGACAGAATATCCCCGAACATGTTGGAAGCTATCATAACTCCATAGTTCTGAGGATTCTTCACCAGCCACATGCACATGGCATCTATGTTGGTTTCCCAAAGCTCAATCTCCGGATACTCCTTTGCAATCTTCCGGGCGGATCTGACCATCAGTCCCCCGGTTTCCCGCAGAACATTGGGCTTGTCAACCACTGTGACGTTCTTGTAGCCATACTTTTTTGCATACTCAAAGGCGTCACGGCATATGTTCTCGCAACCGGCGCGGGTCATAAGCCGGGTGGATATGGCCATATCCTCCCCGGGGATATCCATGAACCGGGACATCTTCTTGTGGTTTTCGTTTAACGCCTTCTTGATGGCATCGGGGACGGGATGAAACTCCAATCCGCAGTAAAGACCCTCGGTGTTTTCCCGGAATACAACGATGTCGATATCATCCCGGTAATTGAGGGGATTTCCCTTGTATGCCTTGCAGGGACGAAGATTTGTCCGCAGGTTGAACTGCTGACGCAGGCGGACTATGGGGCTGAAATATTGAATGCCTTTCCCCTGAAGCTCAGGGAGCAGCTCCTTTTCAGCCTCTTCCTTGGGTTTTGAAGTGATAGCCCCGAACAATCCCGCATCTACCGTGTTGAGCATATCGATGGTCCTCTGGGGCAGGGCATCCCCTTCGGTCCTCCAGAATTCCCAGCCGATGTCACCGTGAATATACTCGGCATCCAGACCCATTTCATCCAGAACTATCCTTGCCGCTTCCATGACCTCGTTTCCCACACCATCGCCGGGAAGCCATGCTATCTTGTACTTGGCCATAATGAACCTCCTTAAAAAAATATTTGTTATTTACCCGGGGCGAGTTTTTTCCTGATATGGGGGATCAGCCCCCCGTCTTCCATTATTTCCACCACCGATTTGGGAAGGGGGGGAAAGCTGAAGCTCTTCCCATCCCCGGCGGTAATGGCACCCTTTTCCAGATCAATCGATATCACATCGCCGTCATTGATGTTTGCGGGGGCTTCCCTGTTCTCCAACAGAGGGAGCCCCTCGTTGATGGCATTGCGGTAATATATCCGGGCAAAGCTGGGGGCGATGATTGCCGCCACTCCCGCTTTTACCAGGGCTATGACCGCCTGTTCCCTGGATGAACCGCAACCAAAGTTCTTGCCGGCAACGATTATATCTCCAGGCTTCACTTCCTTTGCAAATTCCGGGCGGACATCTTCAAAGGCATACTGGGCCATCTGATCCCGCTCCGTCACCGTGTAGGTGTATTTTCCCGCAAATATCACGTCGGTATTCACGTCGTCGCCGAATTTCCAGACTCTTCCCTTAATCATGACAACACCTCCCTGGGGTCAGTTATCTTGCCCGTCAAAGCGCTGGCCGCGGCGGTTTCCGGAGATGAGAGGTAAACCGATGCGTCCTTGTTGCCCATACGGCCCTTAAAATTCCTGTTGGCGGTGGACAGGCACACTTCTCCGGGAGCAAGGCATCCCTCGTGGGCACCCAGACAAGGACCGCAACCGGGGTTCATCATCACAGCCCCTGCCTCGATGAATACCTCCACAAGGCCTTCTTTTACAGCCTTCTGAAGAACTTCTCTGGATGCGGGGAATATGAGCATCCGGGTTTTGCTGTTGACCTTCTTCCCCTTAAGGATTTTTGCAGTAATCCGCAGGTCTTCAATCCGGCCATTGGTGCAGGTTCCCAAGAGGACCTGATGCACCGGAGTTCCTGCCACCTGGCTGATTTTAGCCATGTTGTCCACGGTATGGGGCATGGCCAAAGTGGGTTCCAGGCTGGAAACGTCAAACTCCAGTTCCTCATCATAATGGGCTCCGGTGTCGGGATGAACTTCATCATATTTTTTGCACCCGCATCGGGCAAGGTATTCTCTGGTCACATCATCAGGGGCAACATATCCGTTCTTGGCTCCCATTTCCGCAGCCATGTTGGCCAGGATCATCCGATCTGCCACAGTCATATTGGCAACTGTGGGGCCGGTGAACTCCACCGACTTGTAAAGGGCGCCGTCGGCTCCGATGGTGCCGATGATATGGAGGATCAGATCCTTGGCGGACACTCCCTTTGGGAATGCCCCCCTGACAATGATTCTCATGGAATCAGGCACTTTCAGCCATAATTCTCCCGTGGCATACATGGCGGCCATTTCCGACCGGCCTATCCCCGCTGAAAACGCTCCCACAGCGCCATATGTGGTGGTATGGGAATCGGATCCCAGCACTACTGTGCCCGGCAGGGCGTGGCCCTTTTCGACAAACACCTGATGGCATATGCCATGCTGTATGTCATAGAAGTGCTTAATCCCCTGTTCCTTAACAAACTCCCGGATCACCTTGTGATTTGTGGCATGCTTGTCGCTGGCGGCAGGCACACAGTGATCCAGAACAATCACCACCCGCTCGGGGTATTTAACCTTGTCAATCCCAATGGATTTGAAGGTCTTGGATATGGCTGCGGTGTTGTCGTGGGACAGCAGAAGATCCGGCTCCACCACAACTATTTCTCCCGGCACCACATCCTTGCCGGCTTTTTTCCCCAGGATTTTTTCCGCAAAAGTTTTACCCAATTTTTCACACCTCCCGTAAAAAAAAATTATTTCCCCGTGTCCGGGGAAATCCCAGTTTTTTTAATACTACCTATTGATTTTTTCCATCCGGTGGACAGGCTCATCAGCTCACCTGTAATCGATCAATGGAGAGATTCAAAATTCATGAAGTCGGCATGATGAATAAGAACCGCCTCGGGGATCCGTTTCCCCAGGTTTCCTTCCTTGGCATGCATGGCGATCATGTGAAGCACCTCATCGGGGAGGCCCTTGCCAAAACCGATGCCTACTCCAGAGAAGGGATGGCGAAGCATCTTGCCGTTGGGGCTTTTCACCACCTTGCCGTCCTTCTTGACATACTCCATCAGCTTTCCCACATCATGAAGAATGGCACCGCTGACCAGATAATCAATATTCACCGGCAGTACCTTTTCATCATAAAACTTCTGGATGGTTTTACCCGATGTGTAAGCGATGGTGGTCACCGACCGGGTATGGGTCAGAAAAGAAGCAGGACAGGGATCAATTAGCAGAGTGAAGGGGATGTTGTCCAGGTCTTCGGGCTTCCATCCTCCGAATTCCATGGCATCGCACCACACTCGCAAAGTAGCTTCCCGGAGTTTCTCATCTTGAATCCAGTCCAGTTCAGG
>CAYNGH010000238.1:0-3447 GCA_964396845.1 uncultured bacterium
GGCGACTTGAACCAGCGCTCGACAGTGGTATCAGCAAAGCCGTAAAGTTTTAAATTTTCCTCGGGCACATTCATCAAGGCTTCATCGGGCATGCTCCAGAGCCATTTCAATGTTTCATGGAGATTATTGCTCCGGCGGGATGAAGTTTCCGTCCCCGGGGACATGGTGGATATGATGGCTTCTCCCGGCGCCAGAACATCGGGCTTTAACATGCCTGACTTGGTCGGCCCCCGGCTGGAGAAATCGGCCACCTTGTCATCGGTGGGATCTGTTGGGGTGTTATTGTCATCGGCAGCTCCGACGGAAATAACATGAGGGCTGTCTGCTGGAGCTGTGAGGGTGCCATCGCCAGGCCCGGAGTTACCGGCAGAGGTGACCACCACAATACCTGCCTCGTATGCTTTCTTTATGGCGATGTTGGTGGGGTCTTTCCACCATTTGTCATAAGCCTTATGCCCCAGGGACATATTAATGACCCGGATGTTGTACTTGTCTTTATTTTGAATGCACCACTGAATGGATTTGATGACATCAGAGGTCTTCCCCCCGCTGGTGCCCAGGGCCTTCAGGCCGATAACATGAGCACCGGGAGCAGTGCCTTTGTAAAGTCCGTCGGAAAGAGCTCCATTGCCGGCGGCGCAACCTGCCACATGAGTGCCATGACCGCCGTCGTCATAGGGGATTTTCTTTCCGTTGACAAAATCCACAAAGGCGGCAATCCGGTTTTTCGGGGTGATGAGATCCGGGTGAGGATAAATCCCCGAGTCGATAATGGCTATCCCCACACCTTCGCCGTCATACTTCTGGGTCAGGGGAGTATCAAACCGGGGTTCAATCATTTTTGGCCTCTCCACCAACTCCGGCGGAGGAGCTTCATCGGCACTGCCGGGGCTTCTGTCGGCATCTGCCAGAGCAACTGCCAGGGGATCCGGAGGCAGGTAATTATTCACCTTGTCTTCAAAAACGAGGAAACCTGCTTCTGACAGTGCTTTTTTGCTGTTTTCATCAATATTGGCCAGGTATCCGCCGATGATGGGGATTCTTTGTTCCACCTTGATTTTCATGGAAGACAGCTTCATATCTGTAGTTCTGTAGATTGATCCTGCAGATTCACTGCCTGTCAGTTTTGGGTCCGGCATAATGATATAAGGGGTCTTATCATTTGAGCCTTTTCTGTAGCTGTCAGCTTCCCTTGAATCGAGCTGAACAATCTCCGGGGAACTCTCCATCAGCTTTGGATTTATTGCACTGCTTACCGGTAAGTTGTTAGATAAATTGCCTGTTTTGTCAATCATGATTGAATCCTTCCTGCATCTGTTAATACTGCCGGTTTTTATATTTTAACATGTCATGACCTCCGGGGCAATATTTCAGATGTAAACAGTCTGTTAACATATTTACCAGAGGCTTTGGTTGCAGGCTTCAATCATCAGCAGAGGAAGAGCCTGTCAAAAAATAAGCAGGCCAATCTTGATTATTGCCGGCACTTAGTTTATAATAGTAATGATTCAGCTGACATCAAAGATTGCAGTAAATAATTATCGCAACCACATCGCCATCAAATGCAACTGTCCCGCCGGTATGGGAATTATTGACAGAATATTCCACCACAGGCATTCGGCCTCTGACTGTAATTAATGCTGACACAGTGAGGAAAGGTTATAATATAAAATGAAAGAAAGAAGATTGGCTGGGGAGCCCCTGGACATATTGCTGGTGGAAGACAATGAAGACCACGCAGAACTTGTAATAAGAAGCCTTAAAGAACACAGGGTGGTCAACCGGATCAAGCTGGTCACCGATGGAGAGGAAGCCCTGAATTACCTGAATCGCCGGGGGGCTTACATTACATCTGATTCAAGTCCACGGCCCCATGTGATCCTTCTGGATCTCCGTCTTCCTAGGATTGACGGGCTGGAAGTATTGCGCACCATTAAAACATCATCGGAGCTTTCATCAATTCCCGTGGTGGTCCTTACCACTTCCGAGGCAGAAAGGGATGTGGCCCGGGCATATGAGTATCATGCAAACAGTTATGTCCTGAAGCCTGTGGGTTTCAAGGAGTTTCACCAGCTTCTCAGGGACCTGGGCTTTTACTGGCTTGCCTGGAATCATTGTCCCGACGAGCTTCTGGAATCACAGGAAAGTTAAGTATTCGTCTGATTGTTTCTTTAACTGATTCAGTCAACTCTTTGATGTAGCCTATCGCCGTGCGCCGTTTTCCCTTAACAGAGCAGCAGTTTCATGGTGTCCAAAAAATATGACCAGGGACAATGGAGTCTGATCGTTAGCGGTCTTGGCGTTGACATCGGCGCCATTTTCGATGAGAATCCGGGCCACCTGGGTCTGGCCCTCGCCCACCGCGGAGTGAATCGGTTCATTCCCATCCCGATCCTTGCCCCTCACATCGGCCCCCTTCTCCAGGAGAATCTTTACCAGTTCAACATCACCCCGGTCTGCAGCCAGATGCAGAGGAGTCTTTCCCCCTTCATCATGAATATTAATATCCGCGCCCTTCTGCACCAGGGTTTTTGCCAGGTTCAATCGCCGGGTATCCAGGGCCGTTATAAGAGGTGACTTATCCTCACTATTTCGAATATCGATGGGAACCCCCCGGTCCAGGAGAATTTCCACCATGTCTGTCATTCCTTCCCTGACGGCTACATGTAGCAGGGAATTGCCGTCGGGCTCCTTGATGGACAGGTCGGCTCCCGATTCTGCCAGCAATTGAACCAGGGCCTTGTCCCGTTTTTCCAAGGCCAGTCCCGCAGGAGTTCTGCCCTGGGGATTCTTGCCGTTGACATCAAGCCCCTTTTCAATGAGTGTCCGGGCAAGGTCCTTCTGGCTGTTGGCCACCGCCAGGTGAAGCAGACCTGACCCGTTAGCATCCTGAAGGGTCGCCAGCTGGGGATCAGAGTTGATCAAATCGCCAACCTTGGACCAGTCACCGGCCTGTAATGCCTTGTAAAATTCTTCTTTCGGATCTTTTTTAAAAATTGAGCCCATAATGCAATGCCCCCCTGTTTTTATTGCTTTCTTATATTTTCACCGCAATCATATTCGATCCTTCCCCTGACTCCGATCCTGTAAAGACTCCGCGGAAAATTTTGCAAATGCAAACAATAATTGTTGATGATACTGGCTCAGAGCAGACTTGCTCTGGCGTCAACAAGGAAATACTGATTATGATGATAATATATGTTGGCAATTATATTGCAATTGCGAACAATGTTAACAGAATAGCAACAAAACATGTCTTGTTTTTAACATGCCGGAAGGGTATTATAATAATACACAAATTAAAAATAAGGAGTAAAAAAATGAATACAATATGCTTGAAAAATTCAGCTGGAAATATATCAGAGATGAAGGGCAGATACTCGGGGAATTCTGCCGGGGCCAACCCAGAACACAACCTGACTGACAGAGTGGATCTAAGCTCCATGG
>CAYNGH010000239.1:0-3440 GCA_964396845.1 uncultured bacterium
GTCAATCCATAATACCTTTAATTTTTTCCCCTGCTTGTCCAGAGTCACTGTTCCCGGGGTGAGGGTGATGGAATTTGCCAGAATTGCAATGTGAAGGTCGTCCTTTAATCGGGTATTCAACTCCACTATATCCACGTTGACTTTTTTGTTGATTATTTTCTTGATGGTGGAAAAACCAGCACTGTAAATTTGAAAGATCAGGTAAAATAAATATTTGAGAATGATAATCGGATTAAGACTGCGGATATGCTCGTAATAGCTGTGGGGGACAAGCCGGTTGGTCAGATACAGGGAAATGGATCCCAGAAATATTCCCGTGGCAATACTGAACAGTGAAATCTCTTCAAGAAGAACAATCCAAAGGATGCACAAAAGCATGATAATCAGAAAATTATAAGTTAGGTTGGTTTTCATCAAGCCCTCCTGCTTTCCGGAAAGGTGGACGCATTCTCTGGGACGACTGCTTTGAAAGGAACGGTGGATGTTGCATGTAACCGGCATTTAATCTGACAGTTGGCCGGTATTGCCATGGAGATGTTTTCATAAGACATGTGTTCATTTGCTGAATGCCCTGAAATTCGATGGATTTATCAGAATTCCTCCAGGAGAAAAACTGCCGGGAAAGGCTCAGGGAGAATCATCGAAAATAAAAAACGCCTGAAACGCCACTAATACAGGCTTCGCCCGAGATGAGCCAAGCTTGTGAATTATTTTACATACTCGCCGGAAGGGGCCGGGAAATGGATATAATTCCAATAATTCTGTTTTTTTTAATATCAATGGTATTGAAATATTTCCAGGTAGTTTCCGGTGCCTGGCAGTTTGTCGATGGTATAGTATTCCTCTTTGTAGGGGAAAAATCTTTTGACGATGGGGGAAAAGGGCATTCTGGCACTTAGTGTATCTCCGGGGCAAAGGATTCTGATGGCGATGGCAGACTGGTATCCATAAAGGTTTTCCAGGACAATCTTTTGCAATACTTTCCCATGCTTTATGTGCAAGATGGTGCTGTTACTGCCGGCGGCAAAGACTCCGTCATCATTTCCCGTAAGGGACTCCCAGTTGTAGCTGAGGCCGTGGGTGTCAATGGGAGCTATTTTGTTTATTATACCCCGGTTCAAATGGAGAATGTCGCCACCGTCGCCAGAGAAATATATACTCTCGGGAGATTCAACCCACATTGATTCAATATCAAAATCAACCCCTGATTCAATGCTGGTTGTCAAACCGTTGGTCATCTTCAAGATGCTTCCGTTGGTTCCCCCGAGATATACTGTGTTGCCATCTCCATGGGATCCGGCCATACACAGTATCTCTTCTCGGCTGTCATGGCGGATTCTGTCCCAGCTCCCCCGGTGATAATGAAAGACAGTGCCTCCACTCCCAGCCACATAAAAATTATCACTGCCGTTGCCCCAAATGGTGTTCAGCTGGGACCATGTTTTTGGGCTGATTTTTTCCCAGGCTCCATCCCGATAGCGGGAAACTTCTCCCAAAATCCCCACCGCATAAAGCTCATCATCGGGAAAAACGATTATATCTCTGAGGCCGGCTTTGCCTTGGCAGTATTCTTCCCATTTGTCGTCCTGGTATGAGTAGATGCTTCCGTTGTTCAGAAGGGCAAAAAGAATTCCTGAGGGGGAAACCCATACACTCCTGATATCCGATGGAATGTTCAGGAAGTATTCATTGAATTCTTCACCATTTTTTACAGCAAACAGCCGGTTTTCTCCAAATATGTACAACCGGTTCTGCCGGTCGGTGACGATGTTGGTAAGCTGTCCGAATTTTAGTTTTTCTGATACGGAATCATATGAAAAACCGGTATTTATCACTTTATATGCATAAACCTTGTAAATAATGTTATTGAATAATCCCATTTCTCTTGAAACACACTTTGGCCAGTAGCCCTTATCATTGAGCAGATAAAAGGCAACATCCAGGCTTTTGTAGTTCTTGGGGTACCCACTCATTTTGTATTCATAAGAACGTGGATAATATATGATCAGAAGGTATGTCCGGCCTTGGGAGAGATTGACAACTTTATCCACCAGATAGTCCAAATCTGCTTGCCGGGCCGGTGAGAATATTGTCGGCAGATCTCCGGTGTATTTATCAACTTTTATGAGCTTGTAACTCTTATTGACAAAAGAACTGATTCGGGGAAAATCAGCCGGCAGAAGCCACCCCAGTTGAGAAATGATTACCTGGAGCATGAGAAAGGCAAAAGCGCCATATCTGATTACTCTGCTCCTTGTCCGGCTTATCCAGAAGGTCATCAGGGGAGCATAAAAAACCAGCATTGGGATGAGATACCTTGCGTCCCTGGCAGGGTAAAAAATAAAAAGAAACAAAGGCGCCAGGCTTCCTGCCAGAAAGGCGGTTCTCTGAGGGTTTTTGTCTTTAGTGTAAATATAATATGACAATCCTGCCAATAATAATATCAGATAGTTGTTGGGCAGGAATTCACGGAAGAAATACCAGGAGTTGTGGATACCTTCCATCTCAGCGGTAGCTCCCTTGGCTGCCATCACGGGGTAGTAATGGAGCAGGTCCCAGAATTTCAGATAATAAAAATGAGCGCAGGTCAGAAAAAACAATGACGCGCCAGTGTAAAAATCCCGGATATGACGGTGAATATTTTTGTTCTTGTATATGATTGATAAAAACAGTATCAAAAGGAATATGCCTGCAAAATAATCAAAAAAGGTGTATGTCTGCCGATTTTTTGCGAATGCCAAATACCTGAACCCCAGAGGAATTATCAATGACAGCCCAAGACAGCCCCCCAGCAAAATGAACTGCTTCTTTTCATGTCTGTCCATCCCGGCTATCATAACCCACAGGGATACAAGAAATATACCCATCACATAAAATCCTGCAGTCCATTTCATCAGGGACCCCAAGGCAATAACCACAAAGAATGATATTGTGTACCTTCGCCGGGTGAAGCCCTGGGATCGGATGAGCATGTAACATCCCAGGGCAACCAGGGAAGCGCACTGGACATCTAACATGTATTCCCGGATGTTGTCCTGAACAATAGGAACAGAAACCGAGGCCAGGGCTGCGAGGATTCCTGTGTTTCTGCCCCAGAGTTCTTTACCCACCATAAACACCGATATAATCAGCAAAAGATTAAAAAGTGCATTGGCAAGGATTACAGTGGTGGCATTCTGGCCGAATATCAGCATAATTATTGAATTTTGCTGGTACATCAGGGTGGGGTAGAAATTATAATAACTCTCCTCGGGCAGGAAAAATCTGGTGATATTCAGGTTTCTTAGAAAACTCAGATGCTTCAGAGTGTTCTGGTAGTGGGTATATCCATCACCCAAGGGAGCAGCCTCAGTGAGATTCAGCCAGGTTATGTGCAACAGCAATACCACGGCAAATAACAGAATGATTATAACAATATGCAGGAATCTGTTTAAATCCCC
>CAYNGH010000240.1:0-3436 GCA_964396845.1 uncultured bacterium
GCCCGAGAAGGTTGGCCCACCGATCATGACAATCCCGACTCATATTGGGCACTTCCAAAGTGTCCCACGGCCCGAGAGCTATGTCCCAACGATCATGGGCATCCCGACTCATATTCCCCTATTCTAAATCGGGCACTTCTAAAGTGTCCCACGGCCCGAGAGTTATATCCCACCGAGCATGACAATCCCGATCCATGTTTTCCCCATTTTCTAAAAATGGGTCCCGACTCATATTGGGCACTTCTAAAGTGCCCCCATTTTCTAAAAATGGGTCATGAAAAAGGTTTCCCCGAAAATAAAAGTGCGTAAGTCCTGCAGATAATCTGATTTGAGGAAACAATTAGAGGTAGATTCTGTTTTAGACAATACCCATCCGTGGAGTGGTAACCACAGATTCCCTGGGGTATGGAAAAGTCCAGGGAGGCATCTTTTTTCCCTTTCGTTCCAGGTAGTTTTCAAATTTTTCACCGCCGGGTATGCGGTTTTTAGGAATCATGAATCTCAGATCCAGCATGATGAATTCCCATGCCCATACCCGGGCAGGACGGCAGGGAGAAAAAAGAGCCTGGTAAATCATATTTAAAAGAACTGGCAGAGAATAAGCGGTTTTTTCGTAAACTTCCTGGGCCTCTTCCACCGAGAGATTCTTTGTGGGCATCAATACATGGTGCTGGTTGTATTTCCAGAGATTGTTTTCCTGGATTCTCCCTTCCTGCCGGCATTTTTTATGATAAGGAGTCCCGGGAAATGGGTTGATGATGCTGGGAGCGATGAAATCCGCATGGCTGCTGATGAATCGAACCCCGTCCCTGAGGGATTTTATTGTGTCATTCCAGTCCCCCCAGATAAAAAGCCCCGTCACAGAAAAACCATTATCCCTGGCCAGCTTCACAGCTTTTTTCATTTCTTCCAGGTTCTGGGGCTTGTTATACTCTTTTAAAACTTCAGGGCATACCGTTTCAAGGCCCAGCTGTATGTTGAATCCTCCAACCCTGCGAAGTCTTGAGAGAAGATCGTGGTTTCTAAGGACAGATGCCACGCTGGCTTCAATCCAGAAATAAGCCCGGATCCGTCGGCGCTCCATCTCATCGCAGAAGTCAGCAAGCCTTTCCCGATCATATAAAAAATCATTGTCGCCGAATATAAAAACCCGCTTGTGATATTTTCCCGTCAGGATCTCCAGATTGTCGCAAATCCACTTTGCAGAGAAACTGCGGTATGTGGATTTCCACAGCAGGGCCTCGGAACAGAAAGCACAGGAATTGACACACCCCCGGGAACAGGTGATGGCAAGAGCTACTTCCCCCCCCATGGGGCGGACGCTGTAGCGATCCATTTCAAACTTCTCCCAGGCGGGATAGGGCAGGATGGACAAATCTTCGATGTGGGGACGGGGTTTATTGATGGCCACCTTGTCACCATCTCGACGGGCAATTCCCAAAACCTGCGACAGGTCGCCGCCTTTTTCAAGAGTATCCGCAAGATGACCAAGGGTTATCTCCCCTTCGCCGATGCAGGCAAAGTCGATGTAACCGGAATTGATGAAATCCTCCGGGATGGAGGTGAACATGAATCCGCCTCCCACCACCGGCAAATCAGGCTTAAGGGATTTAATCAGCATGGCGCAATGAATGGAGTCATATGAGCTGGCAGCCACGGTGCAGGTGATTCCCACCAGCCCCGGTTCCTCCCGCCGGAGAGTTTCCTCCAGAACATCCCATGGCCTGTCCAGTCCGTAAAGATCACAAATTGTAACCTGATGTCCCCGGCTTTCCAGATATGCCGAAAGAAACGCCAGAGCCACTGATGGAGTGTTGAATAAAAACAGGTTCCAGTATTTACGGGGCGGATCGATTAACAGTATTTTCATGGAGCACTTCTCTTGATGACATTATGACAATTCCTGGCCTCAATAAGGACAAGGATTCAAACTGCTCTAATATAACACAATTTATCCTCTCATTCAATATAAAAACAGACGGCATACACCGCCTGCTTCAATAAACTTTGACCCGTATGGTTCGATTTTTTTTAGGTTTCGAAGAACTTGGCATTATCAGCAAAGGCACCCTCGATGATCTCCTGCTGATTGGCTTCTCCATCTTCGGTGGACTTGACGATGACTTCCAGCTTGCTTTCAATGACTGCACTGGTTTCTGCCTTTTCTGAAACTGCCGAGGCAGCTTCGCTGGAAACCACTTCTTCTGCAGGGCCGGCCCTCAGGTTGCTTTTCAGCTCCTGCAGAGCAATGCCGAAAGGCCCCTCCAGCTCGCCGTTCTTGTGGGCTTCCTTCAGAGCACGGAACTCTTCGTTCCGTCCCAGGGCAAGACCTCTGCCTTTGCCTCTGCCCGGTCCTCCCCCTTGGGTGACAAATTCCGGTGGACCGCCTGGGCGGACAAATTCCGGCGGACCGCCACCTTTGTTTACTCCTGGCATAGCAAATCCTCCTGTTCGATATTGTGATAATATTATATCACAAAGGAGATACACTGTCTATTTTTTCAACAAAAACGCAAAAGCCGAACCCCTTGGCCATGGGAATCCGGCTTTGTCAGTAATTACCAGTTTTTTATCAATACTCCCTTAAAAACCAGTCCTGAACATGTTAACAGAATGTAAAATGTTTTAACACAACTTAACATATGCCTCACATCAGGAAAGGGAAGCTGTAAAGGTCAACAGTCGAAATAGAGTCCCCTGGCAAGATTATTCAACTCTCTTTGGACGTATTTCTCATCACGGGTAAGCTTGGGGGCCAGGGGAGGCATGCTGTCCTTCACCATATGATTGAGCTTGTAATTCAGGCAATCAACAGGGTTTGTGCTACCTGCGGGATATTTGAGGTGTTTTTCTTCCACGGGCTTTTCCGGCTTGTTCCCGATGGCTTTTTTGCTCTTCTTGTTTCAGAGTTTCTTCAATTTCCTTGAGCTTTTGCTTGTTTTTAACTACATTGTAATCCATCTTAATGTCAGGACTCCCAAGCCAGCAATGCCTGCCACGGCCAAGGTTGGATAAAATGCCGGGTTGGAACCCAACAGGGCTATGCCACCGACAATAAGCCCGCCCTTCAGAACGGGGCCTGCGACTTTCTTTGCAAAACTGCGAAGCTTTCCCTGATTCTGAATCTCGTCGGGCTTTTGTTCAATGGATCCCCCGAATCCGTCCTTTGTGTTGATGGTGGCCCCTTCATCACCTTTTGCCCGGCGGGAAGCTAAATGCTGATGGGTATTTACCCCAGTCCCCACATTTTTGATGCTGTCCATGGCTACACCTCACATAGTTAATCTTCAAAATTAAATATAATACGTTGTGTCAATCAATGCAACAATATCATGTTAACAATTTGTTAATAAATCCAATGAGTTTAGTAATAATCGGACAAAAACCATCTTCAGCAGTACTGCATCATCCCCAGCTGTTCCAGTTTGCGTCGGCG
>CAYNGH010000241.1:0-3407 GCA_964396845.1 uncultured bacterium
GTCAGACAAGAATGCCGATACAGGCAGGATCCCAAGGATTATCTATTCTCTTCCCTTCACCAGTATTATCGATCAAAACACAGATGTGATAAAGAAAATCTTTGCCGATGAACTGCCGGACTATTCCAGAAACGAGAGCAATTATCTCATAAAGCATCATCATCTCTCAGAGATGGCATACAGCACCGAGAACGAGAATTATTCAACCCTCCAGTCGGAGCATCTGATTAGCTCCTGGAATTCCGAGGTAATCATCACAACCTTTGTTCAGCTGCTCCACTCCATCATTGCTTACAAAAACAGCTTTCTTAGAAAATTCCACAATATTGCCGGCTCCATCATACTCCTGGACGAAGTGCAGAACATCCCCATAGAGTATTGGAGATTGATTGAAAGGTTTTTCAAGCTTCTCACCGGGGAATTGAACTGCAGAATAATACTGATGACCGCTACAAAACCTCTGATTTTTCCGTCAGAAGACTGCCGGGAGCTGGTGAGGAACCCCGGGGAGTTTTTTACATCGCCACTTTTGGATCGCACTATGATAGAACCTGTTTACAGGCTTGATGATGATGCCCCGGTCACTACGGAGTCCCTGGGTTCTCATATCATCGCCAACCTTCAGGATGACAAATCCTGCCTGATTGTTTTAAATACCATCGAATCATCAATCAACCTGTTCAACCAGCTACAGGAAAAAATCGATGATGGTTCATTTGCCAACAGATCCTTGTTTTATCTCTCCACCAATATTATTCCAAAGCACAGAAAAGAAACAATCGGGCAGATCCGGGAAGCCCTGTCCAGGGGAGAAAACCCCCTGGTGGTTTCAACCCAGGTAATCGAGGCGGGAGTTGACCTGGACTTTGACACCGTTTACAGGGATCTTGGGCCTCTGGATTCCATCATTCAGGTTGCCGGCAGGTGCAATCGGGAATCGAAAAAACAAAAAAGATCCCCGGTAAAAGTGGTAAAAATCATAAACGAAAGAACAGAGCGTCCAGTGGCAGACCTTATTTATGGAAAGACCATCACCAACATTGTAACGGAACTGCTGGAGGACAGCTACCCGGAAAGCAAGTATTTTCAGCTGATAGACAGGTATTTCCAGAGTGCCGTAAAGAAAAAAAACCAGGATAAGTCTGATAGCATCTGGTGTGGTATCATCGAGGATTTGAGGTTTTCTTGCAGTGAAAAAAAATCTTGTTCTGCATCGGGGTTCAAGCTGATTGAAGATCTCCCCAGCTACAGGGATGTTTATATTGAAACCGATGAAGAAGCAGAATCGGTTTATAACAAGTATCTGAAAATTGTCCTGGAATGCAAAGATTTTATGAAACGCCGGGAAGAATACCTGAAAATCAAAAAGGACTTCCAGAACCATATTATTTCTGTTCCTGCCAAGTTCCTTCAAGACATAAATGAAGAAGGCCGGGATGATGACAAGGTGCTTTATCACATCAGCCACGAAACCTTTTCCCGCTATTACTGCAGGGAAACCGGGTTCATCAGGACATTGAAGGAAGGGGTAAGTATAATTTGAAAGTTCAAACCATAAGGCTGATATTCAACGAGCTGAACATCCCCCCCCGTTGTGCTCCCAGGATCCGGGGATATCTTGCTTCCAGATATCCCCAGTATCTTGCCCTTCACAACCATGACGGCGACAAGTATGTTTATTCTTATCCCCTTATTCAATATAAGGTGATAAAAAGCACCCCCTTCATTCTTGGCATATCCGAAGCATCTGCCATTCTGAAACAGGTTTTCTCGGAAATCGAGGTTTTGAATATTTCCAGAGAACAACTGCAGATATACGAAAGAACCATCGAAATTGCCCATGGGGAATGGACAGAAACAGATGAAATATATGACTACGAGTTTCTGACTCCCTGGATGGCCCTCAATCAGTCCAACCACACAAAATACCTGAATTCAAACTTGTCCCGCCAGAGTGACTTGCTAAACAGGATCTTCACCGGAAATATTCTTTCAATCTCAAAGTGCCTCAATTACACCGTCCAAGGGAGAATCAGGGCTTATACTAATGTTCGGCCCATTGAAGTGAATTTCAAGGATAAACCGATGCTGGCATTCAAGGGAAAGGTTTCGGTAAACTTTCTGATACCCGATTACTGGGGTCTGGGCAAATCCACTTCCCGGGGTTTCGGGACAATTAAAAGGCTCAAATAAATCAACCCGGGGTGGAATATGCAGATTGTAATCAATACCAGGGGGGCGTATATTCAAAAAAAGGACAATAATTTTCAGATAAAAGTTGACAACAAAAAATCAGAATTCTCTCCCCGGAAGGTTTCGTCCATACTGATTACCACATCCGCGGCCATATCCACTGATGCCATATATCTTGCTATTGAGAACAACATCGAAATTATTCTCCTGGATTACGGAGGCAAGCCCTTCGGGAGAGTGTGGCATTGCCGGCCCGGCAGTACCAACAGGATCCGCCGGCTTCAGCTTTATCTCGATCGTCATCCCCTGGGGATCAGGATGGTGAAGGAATGGCTGACCCAGAAACTGCAACTTCGTTCTTCATTTATAAAGATGCTGAAAAAGCGCAGAAAAGATTCCCAGGATATTTTTTTGCCGGCAGTTTCAGATTTAGAGAAAGGAATCGAAGCCCTCAGCAAGGTATCAGGAATGCCTTCTGTAGTCAGAAACACTGTAATGACCATCGAAGGGAGAAGTGGCATCAATTATTTCAAAGCTCTTTCCATGGTGATGCCTTCGGGTTATCGTTTCAGCGGCAGGAGTAAACACCCCGCCAGGGACCCCTTCAATGCCATGCTCAACTATGCATACGGAGTGCTGTATTCCAAGATGGAAAGTGCCTGTGTTATTGCCGGGTTGGATCCCTATGTCGGGATTCTTCATACCGACAGTTACAACAAGTTGTCCCTGGTCTATGATATTATCGAGATGTTCCGGCCTTGGGTCGAGGAAACCACAGTTTATATGTTCACTGGTCGCAAGGTGAGTGAAGATTTTTTCCGGGAAACAAAGAATGGCATAATGCTTGACAAGCCGGGCAAGCAGGCATTGATTGTGGAGTTAAACGACATGTTCGAGAAATCTGAACGTTATCGCCGGAGGAACATGAAGCGAACAAACATTATCAAGGCCGAGTGTCATCGTTTTGCCAATCTCATATTAAAGGAGGTAAATCCAGATGCTTGTATGGGTAATTTACGACATAACGAAGAACAAACCACGGTCGAATATAGCGAAAATTTGCAAGCAGATGGGCCTGTATCGGGTTCAGAAGTCGGTTTTCCTGGGGACTCTTGAAACGGGTCAGATTGACGAGATAGCTCTTCGTTTTCAGGAGGAGATTGATCCTTCGACGGATTCTGTGTATATTTTTCCTCTGTGCCGGGACGACTTCA
>CAYNGH010000242.1:0-3386 GCA_964396845.1 uncultured bacterium
ATCCGTCAGGTGGTGGGGGATTCTCCCATCAAGGCCCAGCCCATCGAGGGCGGATTTATCTTGGATGTTCCCGTTGAGGAGAGCCCTTTTGGCCGTTGCTCCATCGATGGAAAGCATATGCGCTGGCAGCGGGTTTTTATCACCTTCGAAGAAAAGCCGGATCCAAAGGATGATGTCCTTCGTATAATCACGCTTTGCGCCCCTGGTGACGAGAGATTCTACAGAACTGCATTAATGATGAATATGGATTTGACTATGGGGGGGTTCTGCTTGTCCAATATAAGCCTGGACAGAAATGGGCAGGATGGCAGAATTTATCATCTTCCCTGTGCTTCAACAGGGCCGTCGGATATTGACCGGGAGAGCCGGTTTGCCATGATAGAAACCATGCTGGTGGAGGATGCCACCCCCCGGAAGCTGATGGAGTCAGTGAAAACTCTGGCCAATGTGGGGGACTGTTTTGAAAAGATGATGGTGGGGATGGATATCTCCTGATTCTGCCCGGCACTGGTTATCAGGGATATTTATGGTGGAGGAGGATTATAAATGGATGCCATAAAGACAACAATAGATGCATTCAAGTTGACGCCCGCTGAAAAAGCCATACTGGAAGCAGCGGAACACGGAAATCTTGACAAGGTTCAACAAATTTTTTTCAAGAACCCGGAATTGAGGGATACCCGCACGCCTTTTGGCAAGTCGCCCCTTCATCTGGCTGCAGAGAAAGGTCACCTGGAAGTGGTTCAGTTTTTCCTGGAGAAGGGATCCCAGGTGAATGATCTTGAGAAATGCCAGGTTCCTTATCTGGATTTTTGTTTTCGCCGATCTCCCATGCGTCTTGCGGCAAAGGCCGGCAAGAGGAATGTGGTTGAGTTTCTCCTGAAGCGTGGCGGTGAGATGGATCCGGTAAGGGCAATATTTGAGGCCAGTCAGGACAATGATATCCGCCGGATTAAAACCCTTCTGCAGGGAAACCCGGAGCTTCTCACAGTGGCTGATTCCACCGGCAAGATGCCTCTTCATATTGCCGCCAAGAACGGGTATCTTGAAATTGTAAAACTGCTGATTCAGGCGGGGGCCGATGTGAACCTTACTGAAAGGGACCCGAACCCTATTGTTCGAAGGTATTTTGGCCGGACTCCCCTGGAATACGCAGTCACCGAGGGACATGGCGATGTGGTGATTGCTCTGGTAACCGCCGGGGCCAATGTGGACATCCGCCACACCACCGGCAAGACTCCTCTTCATATGGCAGCAATTAACGCGGACCTTAAGCTGATGGAACTTCTATTGGCCAAGGGTGCCGATATCAATTCCCGGGATGTGGACGGAAAGACAGCCCTTCATATTATGGTTTTTGACGGTTGCGAAAAGGAAGCCCTGATGCTGATAAACCGCAGGGCAGATCTGGATGCTCAGGACGAAAACGGCCTGACTCCCCTGCACCTGGCTGTTCAGGAAGACCGCCACCAGCTGGCAACCATCCTCCTCAACAAGGGAGCCAGTGTAAAAAAGGTTGACAAGATGGGGTGTACTCCGCTTTTTATGGTCACTGATGAAACCCCTGTGGAGCTGGTTGAACTGATGGTGAAAAAGGGAATTGATGTGAACCATACTAACAATGACGGCTTTACAGCCCTGCAGGTGATTCAGAACCAGGTGGCTCTGGAGTTTCTCCGTCGCCACGGAGGAAGAGATATTTAGAACCCCCTGACCTGCTGGTTGATGCCGAGGCATCTTTGAGGGCAAGATTATTGACAGGCCCGGTTATTGCCGGTTGCCGGCAGATTCGCGGTGTTTTGAATTATTATTCAACTGCAGGTGCCGGCTGATTGCTTCCAGATCTTCCAGGTCCTTGCGGGAAACCTGATCTGCCAGGGTTTCCAGGTAACGCAGGCTCTCCAGGGTGTCCCATATCGCCAGGAGTATTACCACGAAAACCAGTATCATCACCAGTGCCCAGTGGGCTGCCTGCTGATGGAACATATCGATGGAGGGCTTGGGCATGAAGTTGAGTCCCCAGAACAGCAGGACTGCCACTGTTGCGATGATCCCGGCTCCCGTCACCCTTCGAAAAAAGCGGAGTTTTAGTTTTTTTCCTGGATATCCTGATTCTTTCAGACGCGGAAAAGCACCGATCTCTATCATGATCAGGTATATAGCTCCAATGATCAGGAATATGGGAAGAACTATTTTTCCAAAAAATACCATAAATTCTCTCCTGAATATTTTATTTTATCACGTCTGTGTGAAAAATGAAATAGCCCCGGCATCAAAATCGACGGTTTATCGGGAACAGAGAAGGAAACCTGGAATATCAGGCGGAATAAATATTTGAGGTGATATAATGAAAAATATAAGCAGATTCTGGACTGTAATTTTACTGTCAATTATTTTTCTGGTAGGATGCCAGGCAACACCCAGGGACACTCAGCCCACCATTCAGGCCCAGGAAGCCAACAGCATAGGTTTTGTCATTACCACCGACAAGGGTGTAATGGAAGGGGTTCTTTATCCTGATGTGGCTCCTAACACGGTTTTGAATTTTGTGAAGCTGGCCCAGTCAGGCTTTTATGACGGTCTTACTTTCCATCGGGTAGTTCCAGGCTTTGTGGTTCAGGGGGGAGATCCCAAGGGTGACGGGACTGGTGGCCCGGGATATTCCATTCCTGCGGAATTTAACGAAAAACCCCACAAGGTAGGCACTCTGGCCATGGCCCGATCCACTCATCCCGACAGTGCGGGAAGCCAGTTTTACATCTGTATCGGCGCCGAGCAGGTGAAACATCTTGACGGTCAATATACTGTTTTTGGACAGGTGACAAAAGGCGCCCCAGTGGCTCTGCAGATAAACGTGGGGGACAAGATCGAGAGCATCAAGATTACCGGGGAACTCCCCGCTGATCTCAAGGAGAAAGAGATAAAGAAAAGCGGAGTCCGGTAGTCGGGCCGGAAAAGCCTTTATGGAGAGGATCAGCAGAGATAAGATAGGCAAAGTTCTTGGAATGATGACAGAATCTTCCCGGAACAGCACTCTTTCCAGGGAGGATTCTCAGGCAGTGGAGAATTTTATTGTTTCTCTCTGCCTTTCTTGTTTTTATCCCCGGTGCAGTCAGTCCCTGGAGAAATATCCCGATGGGGGCATTAACAGCGGTTCTTTCAAACACCTGATTCCTGACCATATTGTCCAACAATATCCTTTTCCTTCAGATTTATGGGTGCCCAGTGGTGTTCCTTCTTCATTGTGGGAATGGACAAGGCAGGGAGGAGTCGATTTTGTAGGCGCTCTGTATGAAGACCTACAGAACCGCAGAAGCAATGGCAGAATGCGAAAGAGGGAAGGGGTCTTCTACACTCCCCGCTGGCTGGTGGAAGATATGGTGGCC
>CAYNGH010000243.1:0-3368 GCA_964396845.1 uncultured bacterium
TGACGATTTACAAAAACATGGGGAGGAAACCGGAGCCGACATGGTGGGTGATGTTGAGTTCAACTCAGCTTGTTATTACAAGTATTTTTCCATAGATCTCGATGGACTGATTGATAATTTGACTGGAAAAAGCATCAGTAACGACAAGGTGACCAAGGAGGATGAAACAAAGGCCCGCGCCCAAGCTACTAAGGCAATAATGGCCTTCGTAGAGGCTGCGGCTCTGGTCACTCCTACCGGCAAACAGAATACTTTTGCCGCTCATCAGCCTCCATCCCTGGTATTCATTGAGATTAAAAACAAAAAGATCCCCATCAGCTATGCCAATGCTTTTGTGAAACCTGCCAATACCTGGGGCGACAAGGACCTGGTTACTGCTTCTCTTGAGAAGTTCTTTAGCCACGTGAGAGAACTCAGGGATGCATACAACCTGGAATCAGTTTACACAGGTTTTCTTATGCCTGGAAAACCTGATTTTCCTGTTGAAGTTGATGGGGCAGAAAGGGAGTATGATATGAAATCCCTTCTGAATAGAATGGAGGCGATTATTCTTGAGAAAGAACTTGCTGTTGCTAAGGCTTGAAGGTCCTCTTCAATCCTGGGGGATAAGGGCTCGCTGGGTTCACCGGGATTCACAGCCCGAACCAACAAAATCCGGGATAATCGGCCTTCTCGGATGTGCCCTTGGTATTACCCGGTATCACCCCAAATTGGAGGAGCTTGACTCCAAGCTTATGATTGGGGTCAGGGTTGAAAAACAGGGCACATATCTTCGAGATTACCACACGGTGTTGGGTCCCTTGCTGAAAGCCGAAGGAAAATTAAAGGATACAACCATTCTTTCTGATAGAGAATATCTGGAAGACTCTTCTTTTCTGGTAGCTTTGGAAGCCAGAGATTCTGATGGAGAGGAACTGCTTATGGAGTGTTCCCAGGCGGTGCAGAATCCTAAGTGGCCTTACTTTTTGGGACGGAAATGCTGTATTCCCTCCCGGCCGGTTTTTGAATGTTTCACCAACAAGTATGAAAATATCGAAGATGCCTTATCCCGATATCCTATGGGGATAAGTGAAGTTGAGCGAAAGCCTGTTGATGATTATTTTGCATGGATAGAAGATCCTGATGGGTCTTATCGCCGTCAAGACAGTATTCGAATCAACCGAGCCAGGCTTTATGGTTTCCGGCAGGTCAAACTGGTTAATATGCAAGCCATTGAGAAAACAAAGGGGGCGTCATCATGATATTTCTAACAAGACTTGATCTGAGGCCAAATTCCCGACAGGTTCAGAAAGAGATTGCCGATCCATATCAGATGCACAAGACATTTTCTCGGGCTTTTGGCCAAGGCGATAATTATAAAAAGGCCCGTTTTCTTTTTCGGGTTGAGTCACCAGCAGGAATCCCTGTGGTGCTGATTCAGTCTTTAATTAAACCTGACTGGTCTTTTTTGAGGGAAAAAGCAGATTATATCCGGTCTGAACCTATGGTGAAAGCGGTCAATTTGAGGATTGACAGGGGGCAGAAACTGCGCTTCCGTTTGCAGGCAAACCCAACGGTAAAGCGGGATGGCAAAAGACATCCGCTATACAAGGAACAGGATCAGATAGAATGGATTAAAAGGAAGGGAGTAAACGGCGGTTTTGCCCTTGAATCGGTTCGGCTCAGTCCCTGCGGAGATAGGCTTTCCAAGATTTCAAAGGGTAAGAGGGCGAAGCACTTTGGCGTTTGCTTCGACGGCATACTGACAGTGGTTGACCCGGTCAGTATGATTGATACTGTAAAATCCGGGGTTGGTTCTGCCAAGGGTTTTGGTTATGGACTGCTTTCCCTGGCCCCTGCTTGACTGGAGGTGACAACCTGTGGAAAATCTCCATCAAATCCCTTGTTTCAGGGATTCCATCTCATATATATATCTTGAGAGGGGGCGGCTTGACCGGGACAGCAAGTCGATTGCCTTCCATGACAAGGAAGGTATAACCCGAATTCCCGCCTCCTCTTCTGCGGTTATCCTGCTTGGTCCTGGCACCAAGGTGACTCACGCTGCTATTTCCACCGCTGCGGATAACAACTGTCTGCTGATTTGGGTAGGGGAAGAAGGTGTAAGGTTTTATGCATATGGATCAGGGGGAACCCGAAACAGCGATCTTTTGCTTCATCAGGCCAGCTTATGTTCTGATTCTAATTTGAGGTTGGGAGTTGTCCGTCGTATGTATGCTATGCGATTTGGCGAGGAGCCGGATCCGGAGTTTTCTGTTGAAAGACTCCGTGGACTTGAGGGGGCAAGAGTTCGCAAATTATATGAGGAAATGAGTAATAAAACCGGGATTCGCTGGCGGGGCCGGTCCTACGACCGGGGAAACTGGTCTTGTGCCGACCCTGTTAATCGGGCTTTGTCTGCGGCCAACTCTTGTCTTTACGGTATTTGTCATGCAGCAATTCTGTCAGTGGGGCTTTCTCCCGGTCTTGGGTTCATACACACTGGCAAGCAGTTGTCCTTTGTGTATGACATTGCAGACCTATACAAGGCAGACCTCACCATCCCCATGGCTTTTGACTTGGCTGTTGCAGGAGTTCCCCAGATTGAAACCAGAGCGCGCTGGCTGTGCCGTGATGTTTTTAGAAAAACAAGGATAATGAAGCGGATTATTCCAGACATATTCAATATTCTTGGTATTATGACCGACATATCAGATTCCCCCTATGACTGGGACCCTGCCAGACCTGGTCCCCTATGGGATCCGTCATACCTGGAAGGGGATGATTGATTTTGGTTGTATTTATTATGGAGAGGACCAGCACTTCTCTTCGGGGACATCTGAGCCGTTGGATGATAGAACCACGGGCAGGAGTGTTTGTAGGCAAACTTTCAGCCCGGGTTCGAGAGAAGTTGTGGGATTTAATGACAAAGAAATCTCCTTCTTCTGGATTTATTATGATCTATCAAAACAACACCGAACAGGGCTTTTCGATAAAAAGTTACGGTGATAGTAGCAGAAGAGTTGTTGATTTGGATGGTATTCAATTGATACAATTCCCACGTAAAGATTAGGATCTCGATTTTTACGAACGTATGTTTGGTAATGTCCCCACGCCCGTGGGGGTGAACCTGCCCGGTGTTTTGGCACAAACAAATGCCAAATAATGTCCCCACGCCCGTGGGGGTGAACCGTGCCATTTCCGTTGCAGTCAAGGCAGTCCCCAAATGTCCCCACGCCCGTGGGGGTGAACCGTCTATTGCCTCAATAGCATTGGGATAAGCCTTAATGTCCCCACGCCCGTGGGGGTGAACCGTATATTTTCGGCGGTGGACGGGGTATGAGCAGAATGTCCCCACGCCCGTGGGGGTGAACCGAGGATTTAAAAAAATG
>CAYNGH010000244.1:0-3289 GCA_964396845.1 uncultured bacterium
TGAAGGGCCCGGTAATGGAACCCTTGATTGTGAAAGACGATGCCCCGAGAAAGGTAAAACTGGACATGTTTTATGAGGATTTTTTTCAAGCCGACGACTTCCGGGTGTTTGTATGGTCGGAATGCCGGGTTCAAGGTGTCCAGTTTGATGAGCCACCGCTGGAGCCAGCAAGAAAAAAGTTAAGTTTGTTTCCCGCACTGAAGGGATTTGTGCTGTGACGGATTGGCGAGATTTTGATTACAGCAGAATGAATTCCTCGATGTTATTTGATGAATCTCTGCAGGGTTGGAAGAAAAACTCTGGTTTCCCCTCTGTTTAATGAGGCGGCAGTTAATCCCCGGTTGTGAAGAGCATAAGGCCTGCTTCCATTTTTATCAGGAGTTGCCTGAAGTAGACAGTGGACAGAAGATTCTTTGGCAAACCAAATATCTTCGAAAAAATAGCTGACAAAAAAATTCAAAGCAATGACAAGCATTGCCTATGAACGTCATCAAATGAATTGGAATTTTTGGGGATCCGGGGAACTCCATAGCCGATAGTTAGAATAAAGTTTATGAATGAACAGGCCCGACGATGAACAATTACCGAGAAACTCAATCCCTGCCCTTTAAGCTGGACTGGAATAAGAGTCCCGGGAAAACAAGTATAATGCAAAAGTCCTGTTTGATTTCTGGGGTTAGATTATAGCAGATGAATAAGCTCATCCACAGACATTTCATTGTTTTCATGCTGATGATGGTGATTCTGTTTTTCCCGGGCTGTTCTCCGGGAGTTGAGCCTCCTTCCTCATCTTCCCCTTCGCCGTCTTTATCGCCGGGAGTTTCCCATGGCCCTGCCGATAAATCTGCCGAGGATATATTAGAAAAAAATGATAATCTCACACTGGACACTGTGCCCTTTAAACCTCCCAGGAAGAGTGGGTTTACCAGGCAGGAGCTGAAGGAAATCAACCGGGACGGCTACCTGGCATATTTTTATCGTCGCAAGTATCATCCCCTTGAAGTGAAACAGGTCTGGGATGCGGTGAACACTTTGTTCCCCGATTATACCCAGAGGGAAAAACTCCTGGCTACCCGATCGATTCTGGCGTATCACTGGGTTGTTTACCGGCCCACCCGAACCCATGACATCCGCAAGAATCTTGCTGTTACCCGTCGATTTCATCATTTCATGGAAAAATTTTCAGAATTGCACCAAGTGCCTCTTCCCATGGTAGAGGCGGTAATCACCTTTGAGAACTCCGGTGGAATTGCCAAGGAATCATGGGCTGCTTGTGTGGGAGTTGGACAGCTGTCAATGGGCGCGGTGAATGTAGCCCATTCCTTTTATGATCAGCATGTTGCCAACCTTCGCCGTTATGCGGATCATCATAATGGGGCATGGCTCAATTACCATCTGCCGTATCTGGGATACAAACAATGGTTCTTGAAAGATCGCGCCAAAAAGCTGGATGTGGGAGCCCGGCACCGGGAGATTTCCAAGTCCCTGGGGATTGAGGATGACCGGCTTATTCCTGAATGCAATATAGAAGATGCGGTGGTTTATCTAAAGTTGCTTTATTATAATTATAACAAACGGATGGATTTGGCAATATCAGCATATCATAATGGAGGATTGAACAACAACGATATTATCCGGGATTATCTGAACCGCAGGCGTTCTATCAGCTTGGGGCCAAATGCAAAACAGGTTGACATAATCGCCGGCATAGTTGAAAAAGACCTGAAGTTCATATCCTTGTGGGAAGACACCCGTTGCCGGGATATGCTAAACGGCCTGCGAACTGTGTATGGCCACGTGACTACTCCCGCCAATCGTCGCCTTGCCCTGGGAGATGAATCGGACATATATCTCTGGAAGGCGGTCGCAGCTTATGCCGCATTGAAGGCTGACGGTGATCTTGTTGATTATCTCGTAAAAAAATACAACGGCCCCTGGGATCTGGTGGAGCTTTCCGGGCTGAGGATATATGATGATGTGGAATCCATCCGCCGATCCATCCGCAGTGAGTGGCTGGTTCCCTTGCCCAAGGTATATACCGACAAGGGGATCAGCGGTCTGAAGGCTCCGTCATTGGAATACCGGCAACGGAACTGGGTTTATGATTATTATGTGGGGCCTGAGCTGGCGGGGTTTCTTGTTGAGCTGTCATATGAATATCAACGTCGCACTAACAACAAAAAAGTAAAAATCCCCCTTCGGCGAGCTTTGGAGGCGAGAATATTAGAATTACATGAAAAAGATGAAATACCCCAGAGGTTCATCCCGCATCTGACGGGCTATTCTGTGGAGATTGACCTGCCCAATGCTTCTTACCGGTCGGTTCTTGAGGGGATTCTTAAGGAATGGTTTCTTCATGACAGGATATATTTCACCAACAAGACAAATGAAAGAAGGGTAACGGTTAATCCTCGATTTGGCAAACATTATTATGGAGTATATCAGAAATATCTGAAAGAAAAACAAAAACCCTGAAACCATACGCAGGGTTTTTGCAGGATTCTAATAAAACAGGATAAGACAATTTCATTAAAACATGATATAGTTTAGTTGCTATCAGATAGAATTAGTATTTTCCTGTGGATTTCTTTTTGGGGATCATTATTTTTTTTCAGGGTCTTGAGATATTTTACAGTCTTTTTCAGATCGCTTCCCATAAGGCTGTGGAGTTTTTCCAGATCTCCCACCTTGTGGCGATAACGGCGGTTGAAGAGAACATAGGCATTGTCGAGTTGAATTTTTTCAAAATAGTCAAAAGCCCCAGTGGAAAGCATAGGCTTTATATCCTGGCTGAAGCGGTGGCGAGCATTTGAAAATATTTCTTCCCTGTTAGCAATCTTTTCATCCCGGCTGATGGGGGAACGATAAAAAGCGTCAAGCTCCTGATAGAGGTCCGCCATAAAGTCGGAAAATAACCTGTCGTCTTCTTTATAGGCCAGGGAGTTTCTGACCTGTATGGAATCTTCGCCATACTTGTGTTTTAAATATTCCACACCGCCATTGTCCCCGACAAAAACTGCCAGACTCTCATTGAAATTAGTTTCATTCTTGAAATAAATCGTTTCATGGGTCATTTCGTGGATGATGGTATTTGCCAGATATTCTTCACTTCCCCGTAGCATCGATGAAAACAGGGGATCCGGAAAAATTCCCAGAGTGCTGTAGGCAGACACGGGACGGATCAAAACGTCCAGCCCCTTCATACGGAGGCTTTCTCCGAGGGTTTCTGCGTCATCCCGGTTGAAGAAACCCAGATACGGCATTTTTCCCACCAGGGGAAATTCCCATG
>CAYNGH010000245.1:0-3250 GCA_964396845.1 uncultured bacterium
CCAGCAGTACCCACAGGAATCCCCGGCTGATGAAGGCCAGGGTCAGGGCAGGTATCAGGCTTATGATGACTCCAAGGTAAGGGATGAAATTGACCACTCCGGATAACAGGCCGATGAGAAAGGCATAATCAATGCCCATGGCCAGCAGGGCAATGGTGATGGCCACCGCCACAAAGGCACTCACCAGAATTTGCCCCCGGATGTATCGCCCCAGCATAAAATCAATCCGGTTCATCAGTTCCATTACCCGGTGGCGGTTTTTCGGCGGAAGCATTCCCCGGAAAGCCGACTTGAAGGATTCCATGTCCATGAGTATGTAAAAAGTGAAAATCGGAATAATCATCATGGCCAGTGCCGCGGAGAGCATTTTTTGCAAAAGGCCGAAGGTATATTGTGCCCCCTGGTAAATGTATGTTTCAATGTCATTGGTGTATTTCTCAATGGTCTTGGGGACAATATCCCGGGAGGCTTCTGGAAGCCGGGGCAGGATTCCCTGATAGAATTCATTCCCTTGATCCTGTATCTGCTGGCTCAATCGGGGAAAGTTGATGAGGAAGTTGTTGAATTCATATATGAGGTTCGGCACAACAAAGGACATTACCAGTATGAACAGCAACGCCAGAATGAGATATACGATTATCACAGACCAGAGCCGGGAAAACCCAACTTTACGGATGGTTACTTTTCGACGCCCGGAAAACAGCTTCTTTTCTTTTCCCGGCAGGTTGATTTTTGCTGGTATTGTCAGGTGTATGGGGTTTTCAAAAAAATTCACCATGGGAGAAAGAAGATACGCCAGGAAAATCGACGCCACCAGTATGGTGACAGTTGTTGCCACCCTGGATAAAAGCCACATCACAATTCCCGTGATGATCATTACCAGCAGGATGAACCCTGCCTTGAAAAATTTTGTTTTTATCTGACTTGCTTCGTCCAATGTTATCCCTCCGTGCTGAATTTCTACAGAATTGCCGGTTTCACCTGCGTGACGGGAGGAAAACCAATCTCCGGGGCAAATTGTATCAATCCGTAAAATCGGGAGTTATAAGGAGATTTTAATGCACAGCAACTGGTTTGAATTTGATGAGGATATCAGAAAAGCCCGGGATATGGCCCTGAAGGTTACCGCTCCGGCCCTGGAACAGGTGGAGGAGGTTCTGTTTCACAACCAGCAGAAGGTTCTCTCGGCGTTCATTGAAGAGAAGGTCGGCGATTATCATTTTGCCGGCACCACCGGGTATGGATTCGGAGACTCCGGCAGGGAAGCCCTGAGCAGGGTATGGGCCGGGATCTTTGATGCTGAATCAGCCCTGGTTCGACATAACATAGTATCAGGCACTCATGCCCTCTCCATTATAATGCGGGGCAATCTCCTGCCGGGTCAGGAGATCCTTTGCGCCACCGGGGATCCTTACGACACCATCAAACCTGTGCTGGGACTGGATAAGAAATGGGAAGGGGGCCTTGATCGCTGGGGCATAACAACCCGGGTTGTTCCCCTGGGTTCTGATGATATGCCCAATGTGGAAGAGATCCTCAAGACTGTTGGCCCTGACACTGGCATGGTATTCCTCCAGAGATCCTGTGGATACACATGGCGGCCTTCCTTTGATGTGAAAACCCTGGGAGAAGTCATCAGGGCCGTGAAAAAAAAGAAGCCTGATGTCATCGTAATGGTGGATAACTGCTATGGCGAGATGGTGGAAACCCTTGAGCCCACCTCGGTGGGGGCAGATGTGATGGGAGGCTCCCTCATAAAGAACATGGGGGGTGCTGTGGCCCCTACGGGAGGTTACGTGGTGGGAAAGAAACACCTGGTGGAAGGGGCCGCCCGTGCCCTCACATGTCCCGGCATCGGCGGTGATGAAGGGGCAACAATGGGGATAAGCCGTTTGCTGTTTCAAGGGACCTTTTTTGCGCCCCTCATAGTTTCACAGGCCCTCAAGGGAGTAATATGGGCATCGGCATTTCTGGAGGAATTCGGCCTTGAAACTAAACCTTCCTGGAATGAACCTCGCACTGATATTATTCTTGGGGTGCGCCTGGGAAGTATTGAAAAACAAAAGGTGTTCTGCCGGGGTATCCAGCAGATGTGCCCGGTGGATTCCACCGCTGTGCCCGAGGCTGCCAGTCTGCCGGGGTATCGGGATCCCATAATCATGGCGGGAGGGACCTTCATCCAGGGATCTTCGATTGAACTTTCCTGCGACGGCCCAATCCGATGGCCCCATGGGGTATATCTCCAGGGAGGTATCAGTTTTGCCCATGTACAACTGGGTGTTATGAGAGCCGTTGAATCGATGCGCCGGGAGGGACTTCTTTAAGATTGGACAACACAATTCACAATAATTTAACAAAATTGTAACATGATGTTAACAATTTTAGCATTATTTTTACATTTGCGCCTTAACGGGCTGTTGTGGAATGTCCTGTGACCCTTTATAATAGTTGATGCGGGA
Source organism: uncultured bacterium (assembly GCA_964396845.1). Lineage (GTDB taxonomy): Bacteria > Vulcanimicrobiota > JAJTBE01 > JAJTBE01 > CAYNGH01 > CAYNGH01. The sequence goes on from CAYNGH010000245.1 coordinate 2,460, forward strand.
TAATCTCCGCAATCAGGCACCACGTTCCATTGAATGGGGTCAGGTCTATCCTGGCGCCTTTTTTTTATATTGCTCTTCTTATTCCGGTTCCGCGTTTCGTTCAATGAACTTTTCCCATTCCCGACGGGTGGCGTTATCCATCCGGTCAAATTCAATACCCCCTTCAATTCCGCAAAGGGCGGTTTTCTTGACCCAGGCGATCTTTCCAGGGATGCTTTTGTATTCTCCGTTGCCGATGGGGACATCCAGAAATACTTCTTCGCCTCGTTCCAGCTGAACCGTCGAGGAGAACTTGATGCCTCCGGCGGATACGTCATCGGTAAATACGTTTGTATCTTTTTTGCCTTTCCGGCGGCAGACCATTCCCATTATCATTTTCATACGCTGATAGCGACGTTGATCTGATACCGGGTCTGAATGGATCGGTTGTTGCGGGGCCATCGGTTTTTCCGGTGCTGGCCTGGGATCCTGCTTGGGGTTGAGCCTCAAACGGGAGGAGGTGGCCATCCGGGGATTGTGGGGAGTCCCCATGGAAGACCTCTGTGGGGGAGGGGGGGAGCCCAGCTTGCGGGTAATGGGAGCCTGCTGTCTGGGATTGCCCGGAGGTGCATTGCCGGGTCTGGGCTGGTGAGGTGTGCCGGGACTGGATCTTTTAGGGCCGTAACGGGGGCCATGATCAGGACGTTGTGCAGGGCTGAAACGGGAATTACCTGGATGTCCTCCCGGGGAGGATCCCGAAGAATAGCCTTGCCTTGAAGGTGGCCGAGGTGTGACCGGCCCCCTGACATTTG
>CAYNGH010000246.1:0-3240 GCA_964396845.1 uncultured bacterium
GCTTTCTGACCCTGGGAAACTTTCTTGGGGGGAAACTGGCGGACAAAAAGCCATCTCTGCAGGTGATGGCATCTCTGGCTGCCGTCGCCGGGGGATGGAACCTTGCAGCCCTTTGGCTGGCCCCAATAGTCCTGACATTTCTGTCGTCCCTGCCGGCGGGCTGGGGAATAATCCTGTCCACCAGTTATCTTCTGGGGATTCCCTGCATCCTTCTTGGGGGGATAACTCCCTTTGCCCTGAGGTTGCTGAATATGGACAGGGAACGAACCGGCACCGTGGCGGGCATGGTAATGGCCCTGTCCACCGCCGGGGGGATCCTCGGGGCAGTTCTGCCGGTTTTAGTGGGAATTCCAACCATGGGGACCCGCAGTACCATTGCAGTTATGAGTTTGGTTCTTATCATTACCGGCGGGGCGGGATTTCCTAAAAGCCTGTTTCTTATGCTCCTGGCTCCTCTGGCTTTTATGATTCAAGGTGAGCCTGATGTCATCACCTTTGAAACCATATATGCCACATATCAGATACGGCAGTCGGGAGAAAAACGAATGCTGACGGTCAACGACGGTGAGTCCCTCTACTCGGTGTGGCATCCCCGGGATGTCCTGCTGGGGACCAGGGTGGATGCCTGTGTGCTGGCCCCTTACATGTTGGCAGAAAACTCCCGCTGGTCAAATCGGCGGGTTCTGATGCTGGGTCTGGGGGGAGGCTCCTGGGTGGGGCAGTATCATCGGGCTTTTTCGGGGCTTTCCTTTGACGGTGTGGAGATTGACCCGGGGCTGATGGGCCCGGGACGAGAATATTTTTTTTGGGATACCCCGGGGCTTTCCATTCATCTGATGGATGCCCGGCGGTTTCTCCGGCAGAATCAAGATCCGTATCAAGTGATCATGGTGGATCTGTATCTTGGGGATCAGGTTCCTCCTCACCTGGCAACGGTGGAATTTTTTCGGCTGGTGAGAAATAATCTTGCCCCTGATGGTGTAATAGTTGTTAATTTCCCTCCCCAGGCATGGGAGCTGGGTGTTGCCACCATCGGCGAAATATTCCCCCATATCTGTCTGATTGATGGTATGATTTTCGCCAGCGCCAATCCTGATTTTGGCCCTGTGAATCTGGCCATGAGCCTTGACGGGGAAATGCATCCCCAGGTGGAGTCCATGATCCGGCAGTTACTGCAGGAACGTCACCGGGTAGTGATAAACCCCAGACCTGATGCCAGGCCCCTTACCGATGACCGGGGGCCGTTGCTGTAGCGGGGTTTTTCTGGGCAGGAGTATTAATGGAAGAGAATTTCCCGGTCAATGGGAGGATGCCATATGGCCTTCCAGTTTTCCCTCCAGTCATCAGGGTTGACCATCTCAAGGATGGTAGATTTATCCCCCAGGCTCAGGCGCACCACTGCGTTGTCGGGATTGCCCTTTACCACTTCTACCTTCACTTTTTCCAGATCCTTAACTTCTATACCCCACTCCTGACACCATGACCGGGTCATGTCCTCGAACATCACCGTCCGGTGGCCATGGCTGTTGGTAAGAAGCAGGTGCATCATGGATTCCAGGGTATAAACCGCCCCGTCAAGATCTTCAAAACGATTGATGGTCATCCGGGCAATTTTTTTCTGGGATTCTCCGGTGACGCCGTGCCATGACCGGTCAAACTGTGACTGAACCAGGGAAAGAATAAACTGCCGGGCAGCTTTTGCCGGAGCGTCAGGGTCCCTTCTTTGGGCCAGTGCCGGAGTTGATATCATCAGTATGGCGATTATCAGGGTGACAGTGATTCTTCGCATAATTCCTCCTGTTGAAGCAGGATGTCGCATCCCGTGGAAATCATATCCAGTCCCCGGTGGCTTTCTGATACCTGGCGGAATTCCTCCAGACCGGGGTTCAGCTCATCCCCCAGGGACAGAACCCGCTCCCTGAGGCTTCCGTCGTTTTCGTGGTGAAGTTTCTTCCAGATCATCTCCTCGAAGGAACGGCCCTCGGCAAAACGGGGCCCCAGGATAAGATCCAGCTGTCCTACTGCCAGCTGAAACATTTTTATTTTTTCTTCCAGAACTTCCAGTATATATGCCTCGATGGTATCAGCCCCCGCCAGATTAAACACATAGACATCCCGGGTCTGGCCCAGGCGTTGAAGCCGGCCAATGCGTTGTTCCAATTGCATGGGATTCCAGGGCAGATCATAATTGACCATGATGTTGGAGAGATCCTGCAGGTTCAGTCCTTCTCCCCCTGCCTGAGAAGCTAACAGAACCCGGCCCTTCCTGCGGAATTCCTCCAGGGCTTTGCTTTTCTGGAAGGCATTGCCCCGGTATTCCACCACGGGAATATCCTGCTCTCCCAGATGCCGGAATAGGTATTCTCTGGTTGGCACATGACCTGTAAATACCACCACCCTGTCCCCGGCCCCGTGGATAATCCGCACCAGCTCCGATGTCTTTGCCGGCTCGCCAACATCCCGGCTCAACAGATAGTATTCATACCAGCGGTTCCGTTCTTCCTCGTCAAATAGCTTTTCATTGCGGGAAAATTTCTTTAGGGTCATCATGGCTGCTGCTGGGGATGAGGTAAGCCTCTGTTGCAACTGCATCAATCCGAAGGGCAATTTGCCGGGATCCTGCCGGGCCAGCTGGAGGATGTACCCGGTGACCTGACTATAAAGCTCCTTCTCCCGGCGGGAAAGCTCCACCAGGTGAGTGCCGGCAATCCGCCGGGGGAACCGGATCAGGGCGTCGGCCCGGCGGGTGCGGATCATCACCCGGGAGAGGAGATCCTTCATCCGGGAAACATTCCGGGGCATCCGGGGGTTGGCGGGATCCACAAACTCCTTCCGGAAGGCCGACATGTCCGACAGGTGCCCCGGCCTCAGCAGGGTTACCAGATTGAAAAGATCCGAGAGCTTGTTTTGAACCGGCGTGGCTGACAGCAGAAGCATATAGTTTTTTTTCAGGGAGTTGAGGAACTTCCATCGCAATGTCCTGTGGTTGCGGGCATGGTGGGCTTCGTCGGCAATAACCAGATCCCATGAACGGGACATGACCTTGTCCCGGGTGGCTCCCCGGCGTCCCACAGCAGAATAGGAGATGACAAGCTCCCGAACCTGGTCAAGATCAGTGCTTTTTCTGTTGACATACACCTGAAAGGATCGATCAAATTTTTCGTGCATCTCGTCCCGCCACTGAATGCGAAGATGTGACGGCACCACCACCAGCACTGTCTGCACCAGTCCTCTGGCCCG
>CAYNGH010000247.1:0-3229 GCA_964396845.1 uncultured bacterium
TTTGGAGAACCATTTTCTTCCAAGAAAAAGGTTCTCCAAGAAACGAACCCCATTTGGAATGGGGCAAGAAAAAGGTTCTCCAACAAACCCTGCCAAGAAACCCCGTCAGGAAGCCCCGTCAGGAAGCCCCTCGTCATTGTTATGGAATCAGTTGAAACAGCATAAAAACAGCAGGTCTTATTATGGGTTGACCTGCTGTTTGTCTGTCGTGGCGAATGTTGTTATTTCTTCCAGGTGATGGGAGTTTTCATATCAGCTGTGGCGCCCCATACTTCAATCATTTCCGGTTCAAATTCTAAAACACAGTAATGGGGATCCTGGGGGCCCGAGAAGTATTCCTTCAACTGGTCATGCCAGTGGGCTTCCCGGGTTTCATTGTCGGTTCTGACGTGAGCTTTGGCCACATACTGAATGTATGGGATGGGATTATCTTTTGTTTTGCCCATGGTAAGGTGAACATTGGGATTGTTCTTGATGTGTTCAACCTTGCGGCTTCGAAGGGATGTGGAGCACTGGAGCTTCAGGGTGCCTTTCACATGATGCGTCATCATATACCGGACCCATGGCCTGTCACCGTCCACGGTGGCCAGGTATGCTTCACTCATTCCTGATATAACATCAGTTATAATTTTTTCGACTTTTTCTTTTTCCATGACTTGTGTCATAACTACCTCCTGTTATGTTGGTTTATTTTGACTCTTGTTGTAATACTTTCAACAGCCAGCCTGCAGATCCTTCACCCGGAAGTGTTCTGGGGAGGATATGTAAAATTATAGTAGAATTACCCCACATTCCAAGGACAATATGCAAGGGAGATATGGATACCAGTTGGGCTATTCGGGCATAAACATCCGGTCTTTCTGCTTCACCGGGAGCAGGGGGAATTTTTGTATTGGATATATTCACATGGGCCATTTTTTGGGAATGGCCGACTCACCAGGGGGGAACCTTGGACGACTATAGCAGTACCCTGGTAATCGTCGCAGGACTTGCCTTTTTGCTGGCGGTTATCACCGGGTCGCTGAGTGCTGTTTCATCGGTGCGCTGGAGTGCGCTGGAAAAGATGGGTGAAGAGGGGAAAAATCTCAAGGCCAGGAGAGCTCTGAGATTTCTTGAGAGAAACGAAGACAGGGTCATATCAGGGCTTGGAGCAGTTTACCTGATAACAGCGATAACTACTGGAATCATGCTGATGCGTTGGGTTAACATTGCTTTCCCCGGCGGTTCCAGCCACACACTAACAATACTTGTCGGGGCCGTGGTCATCATTGTCGGGCTGGGAGAATCCCTTCCCCGTTACATTGCCCGGTCAAGACCTGAATCTGCAACAATCCTTCTACATCCTGCCATCCAATTGACAACTATTATTACAAAACCTTTTTCTGATTTATTTGAATGGATTTTCACTCCCATTACCCGCAGGCTCAACCGGGGACGAAACAACAATGTGAAGATCACCGAGGATGAGATTATCCGCATTGTCGAAGAAGGAGGCCAGTTAGGGGTTCTGGAGGCGGGAGAAAAGGAGATGATCCATTCCATCCTGGAGTTTACCGATACCATCGTCCGGGAGGTGATGGTCCCCCGGGTTGATATGGTAGGCATCGAAGAAAAGGCTTCCATTACTGATGCCATCGGGATCATGGTTGAGTCGGGATTTTCCCGGCTTCCAGTTTACCGGGAATCTTTGGATCATATCCTGGGGATTCTTTATACAAAGGATGTTCTGCCTCTGCTGGTCAGGGGTGAGCTGGAATCCACCGCAGGCCAGGTTGCCCGCAGTTCGGTATTCTTTGTCCCCGACAAGAAGCCTGTCAATCAGTTGCTTCAGGAGATGCAGAAGCGAAGCATATCCATTGCGGTGGTGGTGGATGAGTATGGCGGAACTGACGGGCTGGTCACCATCGAGGACATTCTCGAAGAGATCGTGGGGGAGATAACCGATGAGTATGACGAGGAACAGCCGGCGATTTCCCCGGCGGGGGAGAACATCTGGAAGGTGGATGGATCCACCATTATCGAGGATGTGAACGAGGAGTTGGATATAAACGTGCCTGCCGATGATCACGAAACCATCAGCGGGTTTGTATGCGGGAGCCTGGGGCATATCCCCGAGAAGGGCGAAAGTATGAGTCTGGAGGACCTGGGTATCGACATTGAAGTCCTGGAAACCGAGAATCAGAGGATCCTGAACCTGCAGATCACAAAGCATCCCCGTCCAACAGAAAGCGATGATGAGGAGGAATGACCTTCCTTCCCCTTAATGCCGGGGCTGGAAGGAAACAGTGTTATGCTGAAAATCACTAAATCTTTTATCATACTGTCCCTGATGGTTATCCTGCCCCTGCTGAGTGCCTGTCAGCAGAAGGTGGAAAACCGGGCATCGTCAGGACGGGTCAGGGTGGTGGCCACATTTATGCCGGTTTATGACGCTGCGGTCCATGTGGGAGGGGATCTTGTGGATGTCACACTGCTGTTGCCTCCCGGTGCAAGCCCCCATACTTATGAGCCGACTCCCACTGATTCCGTAGCCCTGGAGGAAGCCCGGATTATATTCAAGCTGGGCCTTGGTCTTGATGACTGGGTTGACCGGGCCGTAGCCGGCGGAGCAGACCGGGGCATCACATCGGTGGCGGTTTCCCGGGGAATCGTCACCATCCCTCTGTCGGACACAGAAAATGGCCATCATGAGTGTTCCGGAGATCATCATCACCATGGGGATGATCCTCATATCTGGATGGACCCGATGAAAATGAAAGAGATTGCCGGGAACATTCTGGAGGAATATAAAAAAATCATGCCGGACAAATCAGAACAGCTTCAGGAGAATTATGACCGTTACACGGCAGACCTTGACAGGCTGGATGAAAAATACCGCCAGACTTTGGAAGGCTTCCACCGCCGTGATTTTGTCACCTTCCATCCCTTCATGAATTACCTTTCCCGACGGTATGACCTGAATCAGGTTGCCACAGTGACAGGGTTTGCCGGGAAGGAGCCGGACCCGCAGAAGCTGATAGAGGTCATCGAAAAACTCAAAGAATACCGAGTAAAGACCGTATTTGCCGAACCCCAGTTCTCACCCCGGGCATCCCAGGCCATTGCCCGGGAGATTGGTGGCAGGGTTGTCATCATCGACCCGGTGGGTTCTCTGGGAGATCCCCGGAGGGATACTTATATCAAGAATATGGAAACAAACCTGAAGGCACTGACGGAGGCCTTCAGTGAA
>CAYNGH010000248.1:0-3188 GCA_964396845.1 uncultured bacterium
GCTGATCCCGGCAATTTTAAACTTTCTCTTGTTTCCCCGCAAAAGAAAACACAAGGAGTACCATAATGAGCTTCCGTTTCTGGAGAAGGGTTAAAATCGCCCCAGGAGTGACATTGAATCTGAGCAAGTCAGGGGGATCCGTATCCGTGGGGCCCCGGGGTGCCAAGGTCACAGTAGGCCCAAGGGGAAGCCGGGCCACCGTGGGGATCCCTGGAACCGGTCTTTTTTACACAAAATCCCTTTCCAAAAAATCATCGGCAAAAACTTCCGCCCCGTCAATCTCTGCAAAAGATCGCCTCAGCCTGGGCTTTTTTCAGAAGCTGTTTACTCCTGATGACGAAAAAAGTCTGGTGGAGGGATGCCGGGAGCTTCTCTTTGGCAGTGAAGAAAAAGCCCTGAAGCATCTGGAAAAATCCACCCACATGGCCGATGGAGCATACCTGGCGGGATTTGTGGCCCTCAAGAAAAACCGCCTTGACGATGCAGTCCGCTATCTGAGCAGTGCTGTAAAAAATCATCACCATCTGGGGCATTATTTTTCCAAATACCGCATTTCCGCCACCATGAGCCTGCCAATCACCAGGGACATATCTGCAGACATCCAACCGGACATCCGGGGAGTCTTACTGGGGCTGGTGGAGGTTTATCAGCTTCAGGAAAACTGGCCCATGGCCATGGAATGCCTTGAACAGCTGATGGAAATAGAACCCGATGATGTGGTGATCCGGCTTTCTCTGGCGGAGATTCTAATGACAACCCGGCAGGATGACAGAGAAGCCTGCCACAGAGTGGTGAAGCTGACGGCAAAAATGGAAAACGAATCCCCGGTTCATGGCGCCCTTATGCTTTACAAGGCCATGGCACTGCAACAGCTGGGTATGACCACCGCCGCCCGGGATACCCTCACCCAAGCCCTTCGCCGAAAGAAAGATCGCCCCGCCAATCTGCTCTTATCCTTGATGTATCAACGGGCCAAAGTGTATGAAGAATTAGGAGAAAAAGCCAAAGCCAGAAAAGAATTTGAAAAAATATATGCCCAAAACCCGGAATTTGAAGATGTGAGAGAGATTATGTTTGACGGAGATTGACGTTACTATTATTTATACTTCCTATTTCTATCTTTCAGGAAGAAAATTGTAAAGGGGAAACCCGACTTTTTTAAAGCGAGGTTCCCCTTTATTAAAGCTACATTCAATCTAACTACATACCAACTACATAATCCTTAAAAGAGCGGAATTAATCCTTCTGGAACCATCCGAACAGATCTTCCTCGCTGGGTTCCTCGTCGGAAAGGCCCGGGGTTTCAATCTGCAGGCGGTCTTCATCGCCGGCGGTCTTGCCGGTGCCCGTGGCAAGGTATGCCTCGGAGCTGATATTGAACATGGCATCGGTGAGAACCTTGGTATCTGCCTTGATCTTATCAGTGTCGTAAGTCTGCAGGGACATACGCAGGCGATCGATGCAGTCCCGAAGCTGACGTTGCTGTTCCAGGGGAATCCGGTCAGAGAGTTCCCGCAGGGTTCTTTCTGCAGTGTCGATTTCGATGTTGGCCTTGTTCCGGGTCTGGGACTCATCCCGGCGCTTGGCATCCTCCTCGGCGTAAATGGCTGCTTCCTTGACCATCCGTTCAATCTCATCCTGGGAAAGGTTCGTGGGGGACTGAATGGTAATCTTCTGCTTGTTGCCCGTGGCAAGGTCCTTGGCGGACACATTCACGATGCCGTTAGCGTCGATCTCGAAGGTAACCTCGATCTGGGGCACTCCCCGGGGTGCCGGAGGAATGTTTCGAAGTTCAAACCGGCCCAGGGATTTGTTGTGGGATGCCAACTCCCGTTCACCCTGGAGAACATGGACTTCAACAACAGTCTGGCCGTCGGCGGCGGTGGTGAATATCCGGGACTTGGAGCAGGGTATCTGAGTATTGCGGTCGATGAGCTTGGTGAACACACCGCCAACTGTTTCAATGCCCAGTGAAAGTGAAGTCACATCCAGAAGAACAATATCCTTGACCTCGCCGGCAAGAATCGCCCCCTGAATTGCAGCGCCCATGGCCACCACCTTGTCGGGGTCGATGTCCCGGGAAGGTTCTTTTCCAAACAGGGTTCTGGCCTTGTCCTGAATCGAAGGCATGCGGGTTGAACCGCCCACTAACAGGACCCTCTGAATATCGGAGTTTCTAAAACCGGAGTCGCCGATGGCCTGTTCTGTGGGGTCCACGCATTTGTCCACCAGGTCGGAAGTCAACTGCTGGAAAACACCCCGGGAAAGCTCCACATCAAGATGTTTGGGGCCTGAAGCATCTGCAGCGATAAAGGGCAGATTTACCCGGGTCTTGAGGTCCGCTGAAAGCTTTATCTTGGCTTGTTCCGAGGCTTCCTTGAGCCTCTGCATGGCTACCCTGTCAGTGCGAAGGTCAATGCCGTGCTGTTTTTTAAATTCATCCACCAGCCAGTCGATAACCCGCTGGTCCCAGTCATCACCACCCAGCCGGGAGTTGCCTGCGGTGGCCTTCACCTCGAAGACGCCTCCTCCCAGTTCAAGGATGGAAACGTCAAAGGTGCCTCCTCCCAGGTCCCATATGAGGACTGTTTCAGTCATGTCCAGCTTGTCAAGACCATAAGCCAGGGATGATGCTGTAGGTTCATTGATGATACGAACCACATCCAGCCCGGCGATGGTTCCGGCATCTTTGGTGGCCTGACGTTCACCGTCGTTGAAATATGCAGGGACAGTGATGACAGCTTTTTCAATATTGTATCCAAGGTAGGCTTCCGCATCGGCCTTGATCTTCATCAGGATCATTGCGGAAATCTCCTGGGGAGTATATTCGTTGTCGTCAATTTTAACCTTGTAATCAGTTCCCATATGACGTTTGATGGAATTGATGGTGCGTTCCGGGTTGCTGATTGCCTGCCTCTTGGCCACTGAGCCCACAAGGCGCTCGCCGGACTTGGAAAAACCCACAATTGACGGAAAGAGGTAATCTCCCTCGGCGCTTGGTATGACGATAGGCTCTCCCGCCTCCACCACTGCCACTACCGAGTTGGTTGTTCCAAGGTCAACTCCGACAATCTTGCTGCTCATTTATATATCCTCCTTATGTATATCCCCGCCGGGGATCTGCAGTAAAATCTTTTTTTGTGTCATCAATCATTAGATGTAAGGGTATTTTTCCACGGTAAATCCTT
>CAYNGH010000249.1:0-3164 GCA_964396845.1 uncultured bacterium
CCAAATGGGGTCACGAAAAAGTTTCCCCCGAAAATAAAAAATGCGTAAGTCCTGTAATTATTCACATTGCATCCTTGTTTGGTTCAGATCAGAAGCCCGGCCCCTGGTTTGAAGCCGGGTCACGAAAAAGGCTCCCCCGAAAATAAAAAAATGAGTAAGTTCTGATGTGATTTAAAGCTTTCTGGAGTGGGGCGGGGGAAGCCGGACTTATCAGGCGGTATAGGAATCTGACTTGAGTCGGGATTGTAAAGGGGAAAACTTTTCCAAAAATACGGGCGTTTCCCCTTGGCGAAACTTGCGGGCAGGAGTTCTTTCATGACCTCCTGGTGAGAGGGCCGGGGGGTCAATCTCTCCTGAGGGTCAGGGTGCGAATTTCGCCATCCCGGGAAAGGGTGACAGAATCTTTGGCTACTGCGGTTATTCTCCAGTCGCCGGGAAGCATGTCCCCCGTCTTTGCCGAGTGGCTTGCGCTACCCTGACGAAGTATGGCAGTGCGGTTCTCTCCCATGTCCAATACTCCCGTGAGTTCATAAAAATCCCTGCCATAATCAGCAGGTGCAGGAGGAGTTGTTGGCTCTTCCCTGGGGGATGGTCTGTGGTCCCGGGGAGTGACAGAATCAGGCTCCTTGGGGAGTGGGGGTTCATCATCGGCAGGGATCGGCGGTATTATGTCAATTTTCTTATCTGCTTCGATAAGGGCTTCTAAATCTTCATTGGTGAGATTCACTGCTTCACCATCGGAAGACTCGACGGCAGGTTCACCGGGAATATGAAAGGTTTTCTCCAGATTGTCCCAGTCGATATGGGTGTTGTAAGATATGCCTTTTCCGCCGGGGCGGATCTGATCCACCACGACGATTACCCCGCTGTCGTCAATTTCTACCACCTGGCCGAAATAACTGCCGTCATCGTGATACAGTTCCATTCCGGTTTTGATATTCTCCCGGTCAGCTTTCTTCAGGCTGTCGGGATTGATGTTTTTTTCGGGTATATCACCGGCAGGGGAGGGAGAAGGCATAACCTGGGGGGAGGGGAGAGAAGACAGCTCATCTGTTGATGGCGGCGGGGTTTCCACCGGCTGGATCTGTTGTGAACAGCCTGAGAATATGTACAGGAATCCAATCATTACCACCACAAGAATCATTATTGCATGTCTTGGTGTTACAGGCAATCTCATAATCAATATACCTCCCGCTGACTGGCGGGTATATCCCGGAATATTTTATCCGGCACTCCCCAGGCCAGGTTCTCATATTTATTTGTAGATTTTTCTCATATATCCTTCCAGCTTACGGTGCTGTCCAATATTAAGACAGGGCCTTTCGGGAGGCCCTGTTGAAATCTTGTGCCGGTGATGGTTTCAGCTTAACTGCCGGGCAATTATCTTGTATCCCCGGAGGATTCGTGAGAAAACCTCGGGCTGGCGAACCACAGACCACATCTGATCATATGTTTCCTCGAAAGAGGCTCCCTCAAAGAGCAACCCCTTTATCATCCTGCATGTGTCCCCGTAGGATATGAACCCCTGGTCCAGTCCCCGGACAATATGGTTTGCCAGCAATGCCCGCTGGTCGTTGATCTCCCAGAGGCGGTTGTTGTAATCTTCCCTGCGGCCGTCCACCAGGATGATGTTGTAATATCCTCCCACCCCGATTTCATGTTCCGAGGCGGAGTTGACCCCATGAATCAGGGCGATGCTCCCTTCCACCGGGTCCACCTGGCCCCTTCGCTGGGATGTGAGCCATTTTTCTGCAAAGCCGTAAATTGCCGGGTCCACCGAATGACGGCCGGATCCTTCGGCCATGTAACAGTTCTGAACCCGATGCCAGTATCCGTCCCGCAGGTCAAAATGGAATATCTGGAATCCCGACTCATCGTCATAACCTGCCAGAAGCCCGGCATTCATGAATATGTGATTTACCTCGGAATTCTGACAGCGCCATACCATCTGATCCAGCACTTCCCGGACGGTGTCTTTGTCTTCGATGGGGTGATGTTTGCCCTCCTTGTCATAACCCCCCTGGACAAATTCCGGCACGGTGAAATTGTATGTGCCCTTGATTTTTTCCGAGAGCCTCTGGTTCTTCACCTCGATTACAATGTCAAAACAGAGCCGTGCCATCTCCTCAAGGTTCATGAACCTGTCAGGCTTCTTGCCGGTCTTTTCGATTTCTGCTTCCAACAGCCTTGAAAGACGGCCTTCCAGCTGTTCCTGAAGGGTGTCCCCCATGGAACATGTCCCGGTGGTGCCGATGGCCCCCACAGTGCCGTAATATTTTACAATCTCCGGCGGGACGAAGGATCTGACCTTCTCCCCCAGGTTCACTCGCATATCCGCCACGGTGGATATGGATTCATCCCCGATGATTATTCCTGAATAATTGTCAAAACGCAGTGCATTGATTGATGTCATTTAATCCTCCTCAGTCCAGGGGTTTGCGGGGTGTATCATCGGGTTTGAATCCCGAAAGGTACATCCGCAGTGGTTCAATGCTGCCGGCCAACTCAAAAAGCTCTTTTTCCAGGGGTTCCCATTCGGCCCCTTCCATGAGAAGGCGGTTTATCAAATCCTGGGCACTCTGACGGGGAATGAATCCCCAACGGTAGGCCCGTATCACTTCTGCAGCCAGAAAACTGCGGTGATCGTTGATCTCTTTCACAAGGTCCTTGAAATACTGGCCCCGACCGTCAATAAAGAACACCTGAAGATATCCGCCGGCCTTGTTGTTGAAATCATAGGCCTCCACAAAGGCATTCATCATCAGGAAAAGCCCGTCGGAGAAGTTAAATCCTTCACGCCTGTCCTGAAGGTTCATCCGGTATGCGGTGTCGGCAAAAATCTTGGTGCCGATCTCCTTGCCTTCACCGATGGCATCAAAGGGATAGGCAAAATCAAGCCCCCGTCCCGAGTTGGATATGTGGTATGCCCGGATGCCAAACTCCTGGTCATATCCCATCAGCAGGCCGTCGTTGTCAAAAATTCTGTGATATGCCTCGGCCTTGTCCTGATATTTGAGGATCTTCCGGGCTTCGCTGATGACAGCTTCCTGCTTGATGTCATATTCCCGGCCCCGGAAAGTGAATTTACCAAGGTTCAGCTGGTCCCGATCAAAGCCAAGGAGAAACCGGAGCTTGTCGTTTATTAGTCGGCCATGGGCCTGGAA
>CAYNGH010000250.1:0-3151 GCA_964396845.1 uncultured bacterium
GAATCATGTCAGCCCCTTGCCGGGTCACTTTTTCCACTTCATCTCCCAGGCGGGAAAAATCCGCAGACAGGAGAGAAGGAGCCACCTGTATGTTTTTCTTCATATTAAGGACCTCAAACAATAATCAACCTGACGGTCAGTTTTTCATCCCGGGGGGTGAAAATCCTCTTGTGACGGAGGATGGAATGTGTCCGGGGAAGAATTAACCGGTTCCGGCAATGAAGCATTAATAAAGCATTAAGGAGCATATTATCATGAGAAAATCACAGGTATTACTGGCTCTGGTTATTGTATTATTTCTCTGTTGCGGGAATCTGGCATCGGCCCAGACCCCCGTTCAGATGGAAAAAAATATCTTTTACGGCGAAGGTTCCCCCGAGGATAACCCGGCCCATGTTCTGGATGTTTACCGTCCAGAGTCCGGTAAAAACCTGCCGGTGGTCATGTTTCTTGATGGCGGCGATCAGATTGACCGGGACAGGGAAAACTGGGTTCGTGTCGGCAGGATGCTGGCAGTCAATGATATTGTGGCGGTCATGATCGATTACCGCCCGTCGCCGGGCCACAAACACCCTGCTCAGGTGGAGGATGCTGCGCTTGCATTCGCCTGGGTAAAGAAAAATATCCACAAATACCGAGGCAGTCCCGATATGGTCTTTGTGGTGGGCCACTCCTGGGGAGCACACATCGCAGCAATGCTTGTGGGAGATTCCAGGTATCTTGAAAAGGTGGGGCATTCCCCGGAAGATGTTTACGGCGGAGTATTCCTCAGCGGGTTTTATTACCTGGCACCGGGGCTGGATCCCTGGAATCCCCCCTCCGATGGCAAGGTTTACCGGGACATGATCCTTCCTGCTTTTGGTGATGTTCATGATGATCTTAAGAAGGCATCCCCGGCAAGTTATGTGAGGGCTGATATGCCCCCCATCCTGATACTTCATGCCCAGATGGAGTCGGAATTTTTCAAGGCCCAGGCCCGGGCGTATTACCGGGAGATGGAAAAAGCCGGAGCTCCCGTACAGCTGGAGATGATTCCAGGGCGGAATCATTTTACCTTGATAAATAAATTCGGTGTCACCGGTGATCCCACCCTTGAGAAGATCAACCATTTTATAAAGTTTCGAAGCTATGATTGACCCGGATGTACTTAAAAGGGATATACCTCTTCCTTTTATGGAAAAAATTACCGGGATGCTTTCTCCCGATATGAGGCTTTGTCTTGTGGGGGGATGCCTTCGGGATTATCTGCTGGGGCATTCGGTTTCCGACTGGGATCTGGTAATGGAAGGGGATCTGGAAACATTTGTCCGGGATCTGGCGAATTCCACAGGATCTTCCCTGGTGGCCCTGGATGAAAAACGGGGCATATACCGGGTGATCCCTCGGAATAATCCCCAAATATATCTGGACATTGCCCGGAGCCGTGGGAGTATCGGTCAGGATCTGACCTTGCGGGATTTTACCATAAATGCCATCGGTCTGGATCTGAAGAACCGGGAGATTCTGGATCCGAGCAACGGCATTGAAGACCTCCGGGGCAGGGTTCTGAGGGTATGTCATCCTGAAAGCATAAAAGACGATCCTTTGCGGATTCTCCGGGGATACCGACTTAGCGCTGGTTTTTCCCTTGAGATCTTAGGGGAAACCCTGTCACTTATGATGGCAGGCCGTGAAGGCCTCAGGAGAATTGCCCCGGAAAGAATTCGAGATGAGCTTTTTCTTATGCTGAAAATGCCGGGATCCTGGGGTGTTTTTTTCCAGCTTCAGAAGGACCGGGTGCTGGAAATCATATTTCCTGATATTATCCCTATGGAAGGGATGGCCCAGAACAGCTTTCACCGTTATGATGTGCTAAAACACAGCCTTGAATGCCTTCGGCAGGTGGAAATACTCATGCAATCGGGTTTTTCTTCCTTTGGTGATATGGGGGGTGATCTTGGGGATTACTGCGGGAAAATCCTGAAGGGAGGCCGAAGCCGGGGACAGTTGCTGAAGCTGGCCTGTCTTCTCCATGATGTTGGAAAACCCCGATCCCGGCGGGTGGAAGGGGGAGTTCTCTATTTTATCGGGCATCATGAGATGGGAAAAGACATATGGAGGAATATCGGCCAGGAGCTGAAGCTGTCTAATCAGGAAATCCAGATGGGTTCCTGTTTGATTCTGCATCATATGGATCCGGTCTTCATGCCCCAGATGCGGGATCCCCTCAGGCAGAAGGAGTCAATATACCGATTTTTCTGGGATACCCGGATATGGGCACCGGGGGTTTTGATGCTCTCCTTCGCTGATGTGGAAGCAGGGATGGGAACTGCCCTCAGGCCGGAGATGATACGGATTCATCATCAATTCTCTTTGGATCTTGCCCGGAGGTATTTTAGGGGAGATTCCCTGGCTCATCCTCCAAAGTTTCTGGACGGAAATGAAGTTATCAGAATTCTGGGGATCCCGCCAGGCCCCGGTGTGGGAAAAATTCTCCAGGATCTTGACCGGGCAAGTGCTCTGGGCCTGGTGGCTGACAAAGAGGGAGCCAGGCAATTTGTAATTTCCCATAATACCTGATATGAAAGCATCTGTTATTTAGATTTCTGTCTATCGCAGGAGTTTTACCGTTGTTTTTGAATTTTTAAAATAAAATACTTGCGCCGGAGGTTAAAGCATGACAGGCGAAATTATTCAGATATCCCCGGATATTATAATGTGCAGGGGAAACCACCCGGATAACTATCTGACGGCACCTTACATATCCAATTGTGTGGTGGTTCGGGAAGGGGCCGACCTCTTTGTGATAGATTCCGGCGCCGGCGATAAGATGCAAAGCTCTCTGGTTCAGGCGGTGGAGATGTTGCGGGAAGGCACCGACAGCTTGTATCTGATTAACACCACAGCAAGCGTGGCATATTTTTCCAATAACAAGGCTGTGATGGAAATACCCGGATTTAAAGAAGTCAGGCATCTTGTCCACGAAAAGGCAAAACCCCGGTTTGATCATTTCAACCACAATATAAAAGTTTTCGAAACTGCCGATCGGTATTATGATGTTTTTGAAGCACCACCACCGCCATGGAGGAGTTTTACCCGTCTGCTGGGCCTGGGAAACCGGCGCAAAGGAATTGAACGGGTATTGAAACTGCTTTATAAACAATATACCAGG
>CAYNGH010000251.1:0-3119 GCA_964396845.1 uncultured bacterium
TTGAAGCTGTACCGGGATGAAGACCTGATTGTGGTGGGGGGAAAAGGGCTGGATTATTTTGTGTTGTTTTTGTTTTCGCCTCCCCGGAAAAAAGATTCTTTCGCCAATCACGATCTGAAGCTGATTTCCACCCGGATTGCCCAGAAGCTGAAGACTGTGATTGACGAACACAGCGATGAGCTGGGAATTGATGAGTCGGTGGAGTTTCATACCGGCTACACCGTCATAAAAAAAGATCCCCATATGCACATTGAACGGCTCATATATGAGGCCCGTAAGGAAGCCGGCTTCAAATCCCAGCTGGAAGACATAATGGTTCAGTTCATATCCAATGTATCTCACGAGCTACGCACTCCCCTGACCTCCATCAAGGGCTACACCGAAACCCTCATCGAGGGAGTGGACGATGAAAATCTGAAAAAACGGTGGCTTCACATAATCTTTGACGAGGCCCAACGGCTGGAGAGGCTGATAAACGACCTGCTGGACCTGTCGATGCTGGAAGCAGAACAGGTGGACCTGAATTTCAAGCAGACCCACATCACCCCCATCATCAACCGTTCCATATCGGTACTCCAACAGCTGGCAGAAAAAGAAGAAGTCGGCATCGTTACCCGGTATGAAGACAACCTGCCCCAGGTGATTGTGGACGAAGACCGCATAAAACAAGTCCTTTTGAATCTCATCCACAATGCAGTGAAGTATTCACCCCGGGGGTCCTCAGTGGTTATTCATGCCCGGAAACTGACCCGGGAAGTGGAGGTCACTGTGGAGGATCAGGGCACTGGTATCCCCCAGAGCCACCTTAAACACATATTCGAAAGATTTTATCGGGTGGAGAAGAACCGGGCCGGCAAAGGAGCAGGACGTGGGCTGGGCCTGGCTATTGCCCGGCACATAGTGGAAGCCCACGGCGGAAATATCGGAGCACGATCCAATGCGGGAAATGGAAGTACATTCTACTTTACCCTTCCCCTGGATCTGGAATTTAAAAGCGATGATGACTGAAGTATGTCAGCTCAAAAATCTTTACAGGCGGGTGCAGAAATGAACAATCAGGAACTTTTCAGGGAAATGTCACAGGCGGTAATCGAAGGCCACAGGGACAGAGCAGAACAGCTTGCAGAACAATCCCTTCAGGCCGGGATCAATCCCCGGGAAGCCATTGAGATGGGATTCACTCCGGGAATCCGGGAGATGGGCCAACTCTGGGAAGAAGGTGAAGCCTTTCTGCCGGAGCTGGTGATGTCGGCGGAAGCCATGAAAGCCGGCATTGAAATCCTTCGCCCACAGCTGGAAAAACAGAATCAATCAGCCCCGACCATGGGTACCGTGGTTATCGGCACCATCGAAGGGGATATCCATGACATTGGAAAATCCCTGGTGGCTTCGCTTCTGTCGGCATCGGGGTTTCAGGTCTATGATCTGGGAGTCGATGTGCCCATTGACCGCTTCGTGGATGAGGTCCGGGATAGAAAGGCAGACATACTGGGAATGTCGGCACTTCTCACCACCACCATGACCGGCCAGAAGAAGGTCATCGAAAAACTCCGGGAAGCAGGCCTCCGGGACAAGGTGAAAGTTCTGGTGGGTGGCGCTCCCGTATCTCCCCTGTGGGCTACAGAGATTGGCGCTGACGGGGCTCCCTCGGGGGCAATGGAAGCTGTGCAGATGGCCCGGCAGGTAATCGGCACTCCCGTGGCCTGAATCCCTGCAATGCCCAGTCCTTGACAGGCGGCACAGTATTGTATTTCTCCGGGAAAGCCCACACGAATTCAGGAAGATCACACCTTGACCAGCGAAAATAATCAACAATCCACATCAGGCGAGGCAAATAAAACGCCGGGAGGATTCTCTACGGCCCTGATTTCCCTGTATGACACCGAGAACAACGCGGTAAGGCTCATGGCCGGGATCCTGCGGAACCGGGGGGTTCATGTATCGGAAATTTACTTCAAAGACTGGAAGAACAACGCCTTCATCCCGCCAACCCCGACAGAGATTGACAACCTGATTGAAGTTTTGACTCGGGAGAAAACAAACCTTGTGGCTATCTCCCTGCGGGCTTCTCCCTATTTCCAGCTGGCCGGGGATCTCACTGGTATCATCCGGGAACGCACCGGTATTCCCATCATCTGGGGAGGCACCCATGTAATCCTGTGCCCCGAGAAGTGCATAAACCATGCTGATTACCTGTGCGTCGGTGAAGGAGAACATTCACTGCCCAGACTGGTTGAAGCATTGAACCTCGGAGAAGATCCATCGGGGATACCCGGCATATGGGCCCGCCGGGGTGATAAAACAACCCGGAACCCGCCGGGAGAACTGGTATGCGACCTTGATTCTCTACCCTTCCGGGATTACACATCTCCCCACAAGTATATAATTGACGGCAGGATCATCCGCCGGGGAGATCCCATGATAGGTGATCCCATATTTCAAATCATGACAACCCGGGGATGCCCCTATCAGTGTTCCTACTGTTATAATTCCACCTTTAAAAAAATTTATGAAGGAAAGGGGACTTATTACCGCAGGCGTTCCGTGGACAATGTGATGGAGGAACTGCTTTCGGCAAGGAAAACCTTTCCTAATCTCAGGCGGATCAAATTTGACGACGAGGTGTTTCCTTTTGACCCTGACTGGCTGGATGAATTTATCGACAAATACCCCCGGCTGATGGGACTTCCCTTCGAGGCTTTCACCGAACCCAATCTGGTAAAGCAGGAAACCTTTTCCCGCCTCAGGGACGCAGGTCTTAAGATCATATATATGGGGGTCCAGAACAGTGCCCGAATCACCGGCCCCCTTTATGATCGGAACACCCCCGACGAGATGGTATTGGAAGCAGCAGGGATTCTTCACCAGCTGAAACTTGACATCCGCTATCAGGTGATCCTGGATGATCCCCTGTCCACTGATCAGGATCATGAAGCTCTGTTCAAGCTGTTAATGAGATTTCCCCGGCCTTTTGAACTCTACTTGTTTTCCCTGACGGTCTTTCCCCAAACCAGCCTGGCAGAAAAACTCCTCAGCCAGGGGATTATCACCCAAGACCAGATTGAAGGGGAAGCCCCAAAGACTTTCCGGCAACTGCGGGTGGATCTTTCATTCCCCAG
>CAYNGH010000252.1:0-3104 GCA_964396845.1 uncultured bacterium
TTCCCCGTTCACAATCCGGTAGGCTTCCCCGGCAGAAAAAGTGAACATGTCCAGATTGGTCATGCCTCCCCGGGAGCTTAGCACATAGTAACCGTTGTCAATATCCCGAATCATATCATCCCGAGTCCAATGCCGGGGTTCAATGTAAGTATTGCTCATCCGCACAATGGGTTCAAAATGCTGATTAACAGCCCTTGCGTTTCCTGTGGGCTTTTCATTCATTTTACCGGCGGTTTCCCTGCTGTGAAGCCGTCCCGTGAGAATGCCGTTTTCGATGAGAACAGTTTTCTTGCAGGGAACCCCTTCATCGTCATATTTATTTGTCCCGGAGAATCCCCCCTCAAGGGATCCGTCGTCAATCACCGTCAGATCCTCAACACCCCAGGGGGTTCCGATTTTCATAATTTTTTGCAGATTATCATTGTCTTCCAGGTGATCCGCCTCGCTCATATGGCCGAAGGCTTCGTGGATGAAAGTCCCCGACAGCCGGTTGTCCAGAACACAGTCGAACCGTCCCCCCCGGGCAGGTTGTGCCTCCAGCAGTCCCACAGCCCGTTCCTTCAGGACTTCGATTTCCTCTTCCATTTTGAGGACATTATGCCAGCCGTCGGTTCCCCCGTTGGAAACATGGGCAGTCTGAACCAGATTATCCTTGCGGGCCACCGCGCCGAGGCTTGCTCCGCAGTCAACCCGCTGGGTTTCAAGGTAAGTTCCCTCAGAATTGATAAAATACTTCTTTACGGATATATCTCCGTAATGTAGCAATGATGAGGGACTGTGGGGATGATCCATCAGTTTCTGGTTATACTCTTCCATGAGGGCTGCCTTGTCTTCCAGGGGAATATCCGCGGGGTGAGCAGACTTCATCTCCGGTTTGATTACATCGTGAATAACCGGCGAAGGGGCGATTCTGGATTCCCCTTCTTTTTTTATTTTTGCCTCTCTCACCGCAAGAAACAAGCTCTTTTCCAGGTCTTTCATTTCTGAAAAAGAAACAATACCCCATGCGCCCCGGTCCAAAACCCTGATAACTCCACCGAAGCTCTTATTTTGTCCAAGCTCTTCCAAAGTTTTTCCCTTGTGGATGATCCTTGTTTCAGTGCGTTCTTCCAGGCGGATATCCAGATAATCCACCGAAAGAGATGAAACCGCATCCTGAAGTTTATCCTTCATATTTGCCTCCTGGCTGATAAAATAAATTAATGTACTGATCAGGTGTTAAATTATTCTCTAAATTAAAATCAATACCTTTCGTGTCTTTTTTGCTATAAAAAGAAAATGCTTATGGCCCGGAACCTTCTGAACACCTGGGACGGCTATTCGGAGCCAATCAATGAATTTCATATCCACAGGCGATTTCCCAGATACGTCCGGTGACTCCTGAGCCTTCTTCTCCTGCAAGGAATAGGATGAGCCGGGCTACTTCATCGGGGTCAAGGATTCTTCCCAGGGGGATGGATTTGGCCACAGCTTTTTTTATCTCCTCTGGCTCTTTCTGATGTGCCCTGGCAATCATCCCGATGGTGTCGTTGTTATACATGTCCGTATCCATAGCGCCGGGGCTTATGCAGTTGACATTGATGCGCCGGGGTGCCAGTTCTTTTGCCAGGGATTTGGTCAGGTTAATAACTCCTGCTTTTGATGCGGCATATGCACTTGCCATTGGGCCTCCCACCTGCCCGATAACTGATGCAATGTTGATGATTCGTCCCTGGATTTTATTTTTTATCATGGATTTCACCACTTCCCTGGTGGCAAGAAACACCCCGGTCATGTTCACGGCAAAGACCCTGTCCCAGTCTGCTTTTGAAATGCTTTCTATGCTCCCGCCATGGGCAACCCCTGCATTGTTGACAAGAACATCAATTCTGCCAAATTTTTCAATTGTATCTCCGACAAATTTTATCACATCTTTTTCCTGGGATACATCGCTGGTGAGGGATAGAAGGCTTTCCCCTCCGGCGAGGATTGATTCTGCTTTTTTTGTGCTGTCAATAGACTGCCCGGTAATGGCAACCCTTGCGCCTTCGTTCAGAAACAACCTGGCTGTCGCCAGTCCCAGTCCTCTGGTACCGCCAGTTATCAGGATGTTTTTATCATTAAATTTCATATTATTCCCCTTCATTTATATATTGGATTATTTCCAGAAACTCTCCCGATGGGGAACGTGCAAAGAAGAAGGCCATATTATCATGTTTTTGCACCTGTTGATGGAGCAGGGTAGCGCCTTTTTCTCGGAATCTTTTCAATTCCTGGTGGATGTCGTCGGTTACAAAGGCCAGGTGTTTTATGCCGTCGGTCATTTTTGTGCTGTCCTGAGTGGGGGAGAGTATTTCAATGCGGTTATCTCCTGATTCGATAAAGAAAAGCTTCATATTCATCTCCGGGATTTCCTGACTGCGGGTCAGTTTAAACCCGAGAAATTTCGTGTAAAATTCAATGGTTTTTTTAGGCTCCCTGGCCAGAATACTTATGTGGTCTAACTTTGTGATCATATAAATCCTCCTGGTGAAGATTTCTTGGCTGGCAGAAAAAAATCCTCCGGTTCAAATTTATAAAGCATGGAATAAACCCTGATCAAATCCTACTATATAATAGTCAGCAATTCTCATTATGGCAGGTTACAACGCCATACTTGTTAACAAATTGTTTCGATTGGTAAAAGAACTGCCGGAAGCTTATTTTTATACAGGAAAAAAAATAAATCTGTCAGCAGATAAACATATACTATATTCTGTTATTGCAGTTCTTTCAACCATATTCTGCAAATCCTTCTGCATGGCCTGGGACATAGTTAAATACATGGGTTATCGAAGGTCTATGCAGGGCATATTATTCTAAAATATCGCTACAAAAGACAGTAGAAGATTTTATGACAATTTGCGAAAATGCCCTTGATTACTTGGTTTTAGCTTGCGGTAAACAATTTAAAATATCTTGATTTTTCTCTTGACAGCCCTGAATTGATATGATATACTCGTCAAGCGCTCAAGGGAGTGCGAAAATGGAGCGGTGAAGTTGGCTGGAAAGCAGATTTCACGGGGCTCCGGTCCCCTGCAGTTGTGGGGTATGTTCTTTAAGAAGTGGATATTGGACGGTTCGAT
>CAYNGH010000253.1:0-3090 GCA_964396845.1 uncultured bacterium
CTGGATTGTGAATAAGATATATGTCAATATAATCAAGATTCATTCGATCCAGGGACTGGGTGAGCTGATCCTTCATAAATCCGGGGTGGATACAGTGGCAGGCCCTGGGCCCGAACTCCACCACTTCATCAAAAGCCTCACCGTTGCAGTAACGATTTAAAACATCTCCCTGCATGTAACCAAATTTTGAAACAATTACAAGGTCTTCCCGTTTTATCTGATCCTTGAGATCTTCAATTACTTTGCCGATGAGTTCTTCGGATTCCCCCAGGTAATAATTGCTGGAAGTGTCAATCAGGTTGATCCCAGCTTTCAGGGCTTTCTCCAAGGCTCTGGCATGGTCCCGGTTCTTGGTGCTCATCCTGTAGGTGCCGATACCGATGGGTGGTATTTTCATTTCATCACTTCCTGAATCTTCCAAAAATCATAAAAAACTATATCAGGCCCCGGGCCTGTCACTTTTTTTCGCATGCTCACGGGCATCCCGCAAAGATCTGGAGAAGGCAGATCCTGCTGCTTCTTCGATTTCAACAGGGCCTGGAGAAGAATCTTTTTCTTTATTTGTCAATGAAGAACCAGCATCCCCGGCAACCTGACTCTTGCTTTCCTGAACATCTGAAACTCCGGCATCTCCAGAAACAGGTTATTGGGGTTCCTCATCCTTAGCTGGGGAAATATCCAGTGCCTTTTCCAGGGGAGTTTTCTCCGGGGAAGACCCGTCTTCTTTTTTTCCGGTTTTATCTGCTTCAGGAAAAGTCTTTGTTGCTTCGCTGGGCTTTGACTTATAATACTCGTTGACAATATGAACCTTCTCAGAAACATGATCAAACAATACCTTCACAGTGGCCTCCCTGGCATTATTGAACTGCAGAACCCCGGTGCGGTCAATAAAAGCCCCGGATTTACCTTCAATGGAGTATTTTGCCGATGTATAGAGAGAATACCATATTCCGTTATCAAAGTAACCCACAGGATTGATGACATATTTCTTGGGGCCGGCAAAGAAATGTGGGACTTTCTGAATATCAAGGCGGATTTTTTCTATCCTGCCTTCCCTGCTCCCCTTGAAAAAGACAAATGGACAGTCTATCCGCTCAGCCCAGTGCCGTTCATTGTGAACCGCATCCTTCACCTCGTAGTATAAAAGCTCACTGCCATATTTATATCCCTTCCTCACCAGAATATTCACTGCATTTCTGGTAAAATCAGACCATTCACCGGTGCCCTGGTCTATCCAGATTTTTATATTCCGCTTGGGCCTTTCTTCCAGCTCCCTGAGCATGGCGCCATCGGCAATCCACAGCGACGGGGATATGGCCCCCACCATGGAAAATACATGGGGATATGTATAGCCCATCCACAGAGAAAGAATCCCCCCGAAGGATGAGCCCATCACTGCTCTGTCCTCTCTCCGGCGCGAAACACGGTATTTTTTCTCCACATAGGGGATTATGTGATGAACCACATAATCAGAGAATTCCCTGGCCTGGCCTCCGCCAAAACGCCGGTCGGCAAAGGGTGTGTATTCCTCCGCCCGCTTGGAAGAGTTCCATATCCCCACCACGATGCACTTGTCAATCAGTCCTTTATCCGTGAGGCGATCCATGGTTTCGTCCACCTGCCACTCATCAATGTAGGCAAGCCGTGGAGAAAAGAGATTCTGGCCGTCGTGCATATATATTACAGGGTATTCACGTTCTTCTTCATGATAACCCTGGGGAAGATAAATATCCAGCCTTCTTCCCTGGTATTCATCAGAAACCACATTCTTATGCCTTGCGGTAACTTTCACGGTTTTTCCCGGACTGCGGGTTCCATCGGCAAACACCAGAACAATCCTCAATTCCACTTCTGCCAGGGGATCCAGGTGAAGCTCCACAGCCCGGGTCATCTTGTGGAAACCGTCATATCTCCAGGGATGCTCATCGTTGAAATATTTACCGAATATTTCAATATGATCAACCCCGGTGTCATCCAAGTCCCAACTGAGGAGCACTCTGCCAACCCGCTGATCAAAGGCGATGTTTTCTACCTCCCGAATTATGGAAGGCTCCGGTTCAGCCACTGTTTCTTTCAGGGAGGAATCATCAGGAGAATTCTCCTGCGGGGCAGGTTCTTTTTGAATGGCGGTAGCAGAAGATATTGCAGAAAATAAGAATAAAACTGTTGCTGTGATAACGAAAAATAGATTCATCAAATTGCCTTTCTCGGGTTTTTCATATGATGCTGGAAAAAAATGACTGCTGAGTCTTTTAATAAAAGAAGCAAAATTCCTTCCGGGGTTTGATTTAACAGCTCCAAAAGCCCTGCCCAGCCAGCTGAATCATTGTCCCGCTTCAAATGACAGGCCAGGTAAAAAACACATCTGGCGCTTCAGCTCTCTGTTACATTTTTAAACCCGGGAAGGGGCGATGAAAGTATCGCTGAATTTAAACGACAGAACAATTAAGGACAGGGGAGAGAATGATTATGGTCAAAAAACGTTGTCTTTGGATGCTGGGGATAATACTGCTTCTTTGGACATCTCCTGGGTTCGGGGGTGATACTCCCAGAGAGCCGGAGATGAACACAAAGCTGGCAAATCAGGCCCGCCAGGTAGTAAGACTCCTTTTCAGCGGAAGATTCACCGATGTTTACAACCGTTTTGACGATAAAATGAAAGAAGTATTCCCGAAAGAAAAGATGCAGGCTTTTGTGGGGCTGACGGTGCTGGAAAACGGTGAACTGAAGAACCTGGGAGAAGCCCGGATTATCACTCCCCAGCCTGGTTACCGGGTTGTGGTGGTGGATACTGAATTTGAATGGGCCAAGTATGAACTGTCGGTCACCTTTGATGATGACAACAGGATTGCCGGGATATTCACCAAACGGATTGAAAGCATCCCTGGACGGTTTCAATCTCCTGCCTACGGAGATCCGGAAAAATTCACCGAGAAGGAAGTTCATGTAGGTTCTTACAAACTGCCGGGGAGCATCACCCTTCCCCGGAGAGATGGCCCATTTCCGGCGGTGGTACTGATTCATGGATCAGGCCCCCAGGATCAGGACGAAACTATAGGAGGGCACAAACCCTTCCGGGACCTGGCCTGG
>CAYNGH010000254.1:0-3067 GCA_964396845.1 uncultured bacterium
TTTTTTGATGATATTTGAGTTTTCCTAAAACACATTTCTATCAACTTTCTACTTTAAGTAACTCCTGTAATTATATACTTTAGTCTATTATTATTTTCTTTCAAGTTCCGATGGAGATCATGAAATAAATATTTAATTCTACAGGGGGACAGTGACAGCGGCCGTCAGCAGTCTGGTTGCTGGTATTCTGTCCTTCTTCATGATAAATCAAATGACACAGTAAGGAATGGTGATAATGAAGAGTATTATGGAAAAATTCAGCAGTATGCCTCTGGGAATGAAGATTGTTCTTACAATCACAATCATTTTAGGGATATCCCTGTCCTTCCTGGCATTTTTTGCCAGCAACAGGGCGGAGGAAGCATTACGGCAGAAGTATATTGACGATCTCCGGTCAACTAACAACCTGATTCTGGAGATGGCCAAGGTTTATAATGCATCTCTCACCAGCAACATTAACCAGCTTGCCGGGCAGTTCTCCTCGCTGTTCTCAGGTCAGTTCCAGCTGTTTCCCGATGAAACCGTCAGAATCGGAAACACCGACACCCCTGTCCTCAAGCATAACAACAAAAATCTGAACCTGGACTTCTCCGGGGTGGACAGGTTCACTGATGCCAGCGGGGCTGTTGCCACTATTTTTGCCAGATCCGGGGATGATTTTGTCCGAATCACCACATCCCTGAAAGATCAAAACAATGACAGAGCCATCGGCACAATGCTGGGGAGAAACCACCCCGGCTACAACAATCTCATTAACGGAAGGCCATACATCGGCAAGGCGGAATTATTCGGCAAAAGCTATATGACCCGATATGACCCCATTATGAGCAGGGGCCAGGTTGTGGGCATATACTTTGTGGGGCTCGATTTCACCGAGGGCCTTGAAGCTCTCAGGGATACCATCAGGAGTATTCAGGTGGGGGAATCGGGTTATGTTTTTGTTGCCGACACTCGGCCGGGGGATGTTCAGGGCGACCTTATCGTCCATCCCACCCTTGAGGGACAGAGTGTCATCGGATTACGGGATGTAAACGGGCGGGAGTTCATCCGGGACATGATACAGTCCAGAAACGGTTTAATCGAGTATGCCTTCATCAACAGTGCTGCCGGGGAAACTGTTCCCAGAGATCGAATCATGGCATATTCCACCTTTGAAGACTGGGACTGGATGATCTGTTCAGGTCTTTACAACGATGAGTTCCTCCAGGCAAGCAACAGTATCCGGCATTTCCTCATGATCTTCAGTTTCATCATAATGATAGCCATCATGGCGATAATAATAATTTTCACCAACAGGTATGTGTCGGCCCCAATGAAAAAGGCAGTGGAATTCACCAGGAAAGTAGCCCAGGGAGATCTGACGGCAACCCTCAGAATTGATCAGAAAGACGAAGTGGGAGAGCTGATTGAATCCCTGAGCCAGACTGTGACAAAGCTGAACCGGATTCTAACGGATATCCGTAATGCCGCCGCCAATGTGGCTGCCGGAAGCCAGCAGGTCAGCTCCACATCCCAGGGATTATCCCAGGGCGCTACAGAGCAGGCATCCTCCGCCGAGGAAGCCTCCTCATCCATGGAAGAGATGGTGGCCAACATCCGCCAGAGCGCCGACAATTCCCAGCAGACAGAAAAGATTGCGGTAAAATCTGCCGATGATGCCCTGGAAGGAGGAAAAGCAGTAGCCCAGGCAGTTGAAGCCATGAAAGATATTGCCGGCAAGATTTCCATAGTGGAAGAGATCGCCCGGCAGACTAATCTCCTGGCTTTAAATGCTGCCATAGAGGCTGCCAGAGCCGGTGAGCATGGCAAAGGTTTTGCCGTGGTGGCAGCAGAAGTGAGGAAATTAGCGGAACGGAGCCAGAAGGCTGCCGGGGAAATAAGCCGTCTTTCCTCTTCCAGTGTTCAGGTATCAGAAAGAGCAGGAGAACTACTGCAGTTTATTGTTCCCAACATCCAGAAAACCGCAGAGCTGGTGCAGGAAATAACCGCATCCAACAACGAGCAGAATGCAGGAGCACAACAGATCGGCATGGCGATTCAGCAGTTGGACAATGTTATTCAGACCAACGCCGCGGCTTCCGAAGAGCTGGCCTCCACCGCAGAAGAGATGACCGGCCAGGCAGAGCATCTTCTGGAAATCATCAACTTCTTCAGTCTTCAAGACAGCGGTGAGCCTTACAGGGCCTCAGCATCTGCCACCGATTTTAAAACTGCCAAGCCTTCATCGCCGTCATTTTCTCCCGTCGCACAAAAAAACCGGGGCAACGGGAGAAAGAACGGCAAAGGGAAAACCTCCGAGTCCATCATTCCACAAGAGCAGTTAATCCGTTTGTGATAAATCCCGGTAACTTGTGAACAAGGCAGACTCCTCTATGGGAATCTGCCTTGTTTTACTGCTCCCAATTAATCCATAATAATTACAGGGGATGGCATAGCTTTCCGGGGTTATTCTTTTCTCAGGTCATCAAGAAAGTATTTTCCATAGTTGCGGACAAAAATCATAATATCGGTGCCCCGGTGGGTGGTTGTTTCTCCTGATGAAGTGATGGTATAGTGGTAGCTTGCCCTCACCCGGACTCTTTCGCTGTCAATGGAGCTGGCAGTAATACTTGCTCCCCGCACCTGCATCCGGACATTGCCTTCCTTCACCTCCCCTGCCAGCATCAAAAGATCATCCAGGCGGTTAAGGGGATCATCCCCCCTGCGACTGGCAAGGCGTTCCCGGAGCTCCGGCGTCAGTCTGCCGGTAATCCAGGAGATCTTCCCTTTGGATACAAACAGATATATATCCTCGGCCATCTGGCCGGCGGTGCGGTCATCTCCCGGACTGTCAAATCCATATGCCGAGCCGGAACATATGATCAACACCAACACCAACAGCAGTGCAACGGCTCCATGCATTTTCATAGAATTCATGAAATATCTCCTGTATTGTTACATTTCCGACAGCACTTTATCCCAGTATCTGTTGCTCTCTTGGATATACTTATCCGGTGGAATCAGAGGTTTTTCCAGTTCTTCCCGAAGACTTGCAGAAAGATGGCCCTTCTCTGCCACTTCTTTTCCT
>CAYNGH010000255.1:0-2984 GCA_964396845.1 uncultured bacterium
CCCTTCCCCGGGAGATTCTGAAACAATATACCCTGACGGTGGATTTTAATTCTCCTCCTGTGAGGGCCGTCAAGGAAGCAGAAGAAATGGGACGAAGTTTTCATCTATTGCGTTCTATGGGAAACATCAGGTCGGGACAGGGGTTCATCCGGCATGCAAAACTCCTGGAAGAGAAGAAGATCCCCTTTGTTCTGGGTTTCATGTTGCCCCCGGCTGTTGCCTCGGATCCCGTTGTCCGGAAGCTTGGCTCCCTTGATGGGGCCATTCCCCAGAACCCGGGGAATTGTCCCTTCTCCGGGGTGATAGACGGCTACACCCTGCGGATATGTCCCAGGATTAAATCCACGGTTTCTCCCGTCACTGGCAAAATACAGGATTTCTGGGATTTGGAGGTGGATTCTGATCCTCCATGTCGATGCTGGAGCTGAATCATGTTTGAACCGGTAAAACTTCAGACTCCCTTATTTGCCCGCTACAGCCAGCTGGAGCCAAAACAGCTTCCCATGTTTGCGGGGGTCTATCTTGGCATCAAGCCTCTTATGGACACCTTCATCACAATGGAAGTCTTCCTGAAACTCCGGGAGGTCTGCGCTCCTCATGGGATTCTGGTGGAACATAATGACATTATGGCCTGTCAGCCCGACGAGGTGTTTCTCCGCCGTCAGGAAAGACTCCGATCCCTGGGGACCACAAAACTTCAGGCATTGCCCTTTGATCCGGAAAAGAAAGGATCCCTGGTGCATACTTTCATTTCCCGGTCAAAGGAGATGGTGGAAGAAGCCCGGCGTCTTACATGGTATAATCTCTTTGTGGACAATATTCAGCTGATGCAACCGGTGCTGGATAATTACCGTTACGGGGCCACTCTGGGCTTTCCCCGTTGCTGTGTCAGCTTTTATTCTCTTCATAACGGCTCCATATTTGACGGACGCCAGAGCTGGGGCTTCAACACTCCCCACGAAGTTTATGACAATACCAGGGGAGATTTTTCCTTCCTGTGTAATTATATACCCATGGATCACCGGTATTTCCTGATTCACCATTACCCCTGCAGTTACAACTGTCCAAAAACCATGGGCCTGGCAGGGAAACTGCTGTCTGGGATTCGTTCTCTGGAACCGGGACTGGCGGAAAGAATAGAAGAAACCCTGAAACTGCCGTACCTGGTATTCGGGGAGAAAAGGGCCTTCGCCTTTGAAGGCCGAATATTAGATGGGAACAGCATAAGTTATTCCCGGTTCCGTTTTATCGGAGAGGCCCGGGATTTGAGGGACTACCGGGAGATTACCCAGGGAAGCCGGGTTGAGGTAAAAGATGGCCGGGTTCATGTATATGATGGCGCAAAGAAGCTGGCCTGTTATCCTGACAGGGAGCCTTATAAGGGCAGGATATATTCTTTCAAGTAATTGAAAAAGGAGTCTTTTATGATTCGAAGAGAAATTAACGTTGATTTCAAGATCGGCATTCATTCCCGTCCCGGTGCGTTGCTGGTGAAAAAGGTCCGGGAATATCAGGATCACAGTATCATCCTTATCCACGGGGAGAAATCCGCCCCTGCCAACAGCCTCATCGGTCTGTTATCCCTGGGAGTGGGAGAAGGCTCCAAAATTGCCATCCAGGTGGAAGGTCCCCGGGAAGATGAAGTTATCGAAGAAGTGGTGGAGTTTTTTCATCAGAAAGTAGCCTCGGAGGGATAAAACAGTGGAACTTGTTGGAATCACATCCTCGGGAGGAATAGCCTGGGGGCCGGTCATGGTGCTGGAAACTCCCTTGTCTGCCGGGGTGGCATCTTCCCTGGAAATCGACCCCCGCAGGGAAGTCCTGAATTTTCACGAGGCCCTGGATCACAGCCGACGGGAGCTCCGATTACTTCAGGAAGATGTAGGCAGAAGGCTGGGGGAAAAAGAATCGGCAATCTTTGAAGCCCAGGAATTGATACTGGATGATCCCATGCTGACAGACGAGGTCATCCGGCGGATTATGGAAGACAGAACAGGCGCAGTGGAAGCCCTGGCTCAGGTGATGGACTCTCTTTCGGAGCAGTTTCGATCCGTGGAGGACAGGACCATCCGCCAGAGGTTGACTGATATTCGAGATGTGGCAGGCAGGATTACCCGATGGCTCAACCGGGAGGAATCAGCATCCCTGGCAAACCTGAAAACCCCGGTGATACTGGCAGCCCGGGATATAATGCCTTCCCAGGCTGCGGTGCTGGATCGGGATCTGGTGCGGGCAGTGGTGACGGAAAAAGGCGGCATCAACAGCCATGCATCCATTATTGCCCGATCCCTGAATATCCCCGCAGTTGTGGGGGTGGCCAATCTCCTGAAAATAGCAGGAAGTGCCCGGACTCTGCTGGTGGATGGAGATCGGGGAGCTGTGATTGTAGATCCCGGCGAAGATGTGATTGAGCAATACCAGGCAACCCTGCGGGAACGGCAGGAAACCCTAACCCCACAGTCCGGGGAGCAGGTTTCTGGAATCGTTGAAACCGCCGACGGCGAGCCGGTGGAGATTTATGCAAACCTGGGACAGCTCCGGGAGCTGGAATCCCTGCGGTGCTACGGCGTTGAAGGGGTGGGGATTCTTCGAAC
Source organism: uncultured bacterium (assembly GCA_964396845.1). Lineage (GTDB taxonomy): Bacteria > Vulcanimicrobiota > JAJTBE01 > JAJTBE01 > CAYNGH01 > CAYNGH01. Next base: position 2,595 of record CAYNGH010000255.1, read on the forward strand.
CGAGTTTTTAATGATGAACCGGGAAGCCCCGCCATCGGCGGAAGATTACCGGGAGCATTTTTCTGTCATCCTCGAATTTTTTAATCCACGGCCAGTGAATATCCGCCTTCTGGACCTGGGAGGGGATAAGACATTTCCCTACCTGTCCCATCCCCCGGAACCGAATCCTGCCCTGGGCCGGCGGGGAGTTCGTTTCCTGCTGTCAAACCGCAATCTTCTCCGGGAACAGGTGAGGGGAATATTGATGGCAGCCCACAAAGGGAAACCCATAATCCAGATTCCCATGGTGACCACCCTTCAGGAAATCCGTAAGGTGCGGGATATAATCCGGGCCACCGAAGAAGAGATGCAAATCCCGGAGCCTGTGCCTGTGGGCATCATGATTGAAAC
>CAYNGH010000256.1:0-2936 GCA_964396845.1 uncultured bacterium
TTGAGTTTTCCTAAAACACATTTCTATCAACTTTCTACTTTGAGTAACTCCTGTAAGTAATATAACTTAGTAGCTGTGCCGTCTGAATGGGGTTTCTCCTGCTGTCTTTCTCATGCTTTGGGGAGGTCGCCTCACAGATTCCTTTCCCTCCGGGATACGCCATCCCTGGCACGACCGGAGCATCGGACATCGTGTCCGACGAAAGAATCCTGTGGACTCCCTGTCGCACTCCCTGGGCAGGAGAATAATGCCTTTCGAAACCCCAATCCTGACTGCCTGGATATTGATGGAACAAGGATTGTAATCTTAACCGAACACGAATGAGGAATTTTTTTCATCTTTCAGATACAGTTGAATTCTGATGAAGGCAAAAATTATCCCGTGTTGAAGGTTAATCTCCTGCCATGAAAATGAAATTATACTGGGCCATTCCACTGGCCCTTCTTACAACATTTCTCATACACTGGTCCTTCCCCCTGACAGATATGGGGTGGCTGGTATGGTTTGCTCTGGTTCCCATAATGCTGGCTCTGGAAGGACAGGGATTCTGGCGGGGGTTTTTAGTCAGTTTTATCATGGCTTTTGTGTTTCAATGGCTTACCCTGGACTGGTTCGGATTATTCGGCTGGGAACCACGGCTGGTAGGCTCTCTGCACTGGGGTTTCCATTATGCATTTTTTCTGGGCACATGGTCATGGTTTACCAAAATCCGTCCCAATGCCCCACTGTGGCAGAAGATTCTTCTTTTTCCCCTGATATGGATTGCCATGGAATGGCTCAAGGACAAGGGTATCCTGGCCTTTTCCTGGGGAGTTCTGGGATTCACCCAGTACCGGTTCAAAGCGCTCCTTCAGATGGCCAGCGTCACCGGAGTATTCGGCATATCCTTTCTCATTGCTGTTTTCAACAGCCTTCTGGCCCGGAGTATGATAATTCTATGGGAAAAAACCAGCGGGGACAAAGAAGCAGGCCGGGACAAATCCCCCTTCAAGGCAGGAATCTTATGGAAGCATGTCAGGACTCTGGCCCTTGCTGATTCCGGAAGCCGGGATCTTGTTCTGGGATGGACAGGGTTTGTGATGATCTTTGCATCTGTCATAATATTAGGACAAAGCAGGATCCCCATGGAAGTCCGCATCGGCGCTTATGATGAAGTTTGCAGAAATCCCCTGCAGGTGGGAATAGTCCAGCCCAACATTCCAATAAATCTCAAGGATATGGGGCAGTTCATAATACCCACTCTCAACATAGCGGAAAAAAAGACCAGAGTGCTGGCCAGCCAGGGTTCGAAGCTGGTAATATGGCCTGAATCCATCATCCGGTATCTGATCCCCCTGGAAAACCCCTACACCAATCAGATGATACGTCGAAGTGCATCGGAAAACAATATTCACCTGATCACCGGACTGCTGGAGAAAGACGGCGAGAACATATACAACTCTGCTTATCATTTCGGCCCTGATGGTGAGATTCTGGGCAACTACCGCAAGACCCACCTTGTACCTCTGGCAGAATATAACCCCCTGCCGGAAAGATTCCACAAATACGATTTGTTTTCCAGGGTTGGGAACTACACTCACGGTGACAGGCCGGGAATATTCCAGCTGGATCAGAAAAAAGTGGGAATCCTGATCTGCTTTGAGTCCATGTTTGATTACCTGGCCCGGCGGGAAGTCAATCAGGGAGCGCAGGTGCTGGTAGTGATCACCAACGATGCATGGTTTGAATTTTCCAGCGTGGCCAGGATGCATTTCATCATGGGGATGTTCCGGGCTGTGGAAAACCGGGTCTGGCTGGTTCAGTCCGCCAACACGGGAATATCCGGCATAATCGATCCCTGGGGCCATGCAGTGGCAGAAACCGGCATATTCCAGCGGGTTTCCACATCGGGGACAATATATTTTGAGAACCGTCCCACCATATATACCAGAACAGGAAATATACTGCCGGCATTTTGCCTTGCAGGGACACTTGCCATACTTTTGCCCCTGATTTTCGAAGAATGGAAAAAAAGAAAATCCGCCGGCAGAGCATGTGACGACTCAAAAAAATTAAAAAAACAAAAATCTTCAAAACAGAAAACCGGAAAAGACAAGTCAGGGAAATCAAAGAAAAGACCCGGAGGGAAGAAGCCTTGAAAAAGGAAGACAAAAAACTCCTGCTGACTCTTCTATCCATGCTTTTTGTTTCTGTGAGCCTGGCATTTTCCACCCGGTTTTTCCGGGCATTTCAGGGGCCCAAGCAATTTTTTCTGGTGCTATTTACCGGTGCTATCATTGTGTTCTGGGGATTCACCTACCTGCGATACCGATGGCGGGTCCTCAGGTGGAAGCCTCTAATCCCGGTTTATCTCTACCTGATCATCACCATTATTTCAACCCTGGCATCCCGGAATCCTCACCGTGGGCTTGATACCGTGGTGGAGGTTCTCTGCTCTGTCCTGGTATTCACCGTTATTTACATTATCGGAAACATTGAAACCGTTGAGAAAATGACTCCCTTCATTCTCTTCACTGCTCTGGTGGCAGGGATCTATTCTCTGATGCAGCATTTCGGCCTTGACCCGGTATCCTGGGCACAGGCGGAACTGGTCAGAAGCCGATCCATATCTACCTTCGGCAATCCGGATTTTCTCTCATCATTTCTGGTGATGACAATCCCCCTGGCCCTTTGCCGTGCAATGGAGGAACCCCGCAGGAATTATTCCATCGCAGGTTTCGCCCTGACAGGTTTTCTGTGCATGGTCAATATATACACATACTCCCGGACAGGCCTCATCTCCATGGCGATAGGCATTTCTGCCTTTCTAATCTTTGCAGGAAAAAACACCCTCCTCCGCCATCGGTGGAAACTGACAGCCCTGGCCCTGGCGGTGATTCTGGCCTTCGGCGCCGTAGCAACCTTTGAAGCCATGGGGATGTCCCATCACACTCTAT
>CAYNGH010000257.1:0-2927 GCA_964396845.1 uncultured bacterium
ATGTATCGGCAGGACATAGCTCTCGGGCCGTTGTTTATGTATCGGCAGGACATAGATCTCGGGCCGATTCATTCATATTCTATTTTATAGCTCTCGGCTAAGGGCTTCCCCCAAACCCTCTTCAAAAAGCTATAAATCAAGTAATGACAAGCCTTTGCATTACTTGTCATTACTTTTTATCAATGTGGGATCAGATATTCTTTTTTTTTGGAACAGATCTTCTTCCTGTTTGAACTTTATCGGATTTATTTTCGATGATATTTGAGTTTTCCTGAAGCATACTTCTATCCACTTTTAACTTTGAGTAACTCCTGATAGATGTTTTTTTGATGAAATTTGGGCTTGCATAAAAATACTAATCTATCTAAGCTCAACTTTGAGTAGCTCCTGTCTAATAAAAATCGTTAAACTGCCTTTATGATTTCATAAATGATATACCAATTTTCCTGTAGGGACAGTATTGATGTTCGGTTAAGTAATATAACCCAGTAGCTGTGCCGTCTGGATGGGGTTTCTCCCGCTGTCTTTCTCCTGCTTCAGGGCGGTTTGCTCCCTGTCGCACCCCCCGGGCAGAAGAATAATGCCTTTCGAAACACCAATCCTGACTGCCTGGACATTGATGGAGCAAGGATTGTAATCTTAACTGAACACGGATGGTAGGGACAGCCGGGAGCCTGTTGAACTGTATTGTTATGATCAACAAAGAGAGGATATGAGGATATTATGAAGCGAAGGATTTTGCTGGTTTTATTGTTGTTTTTGTTCACAATCGGTCTGGCCTATGGTGATGGCGGGCTTCCAGAGGTGATGATTCTTGCCACCGGCGGGACTATCGCATAGGTGGAAACTGACCAGGGCCTTCGTCCCGCATACAGGCCCGAAGAACTGATCAGACTGGTGCCGGAGATTGCAGATTTTGCAAGAATCCACAGCAGGATGATCCTGAACCTGGATTCCACCAACATCCATCCCGGCGACTGGATCCTGATGGCCAAAGAATCGGAAAAAGCCATCAGGGACGGCGGTTTTGACGGCGTGGTGATTACCCACGGTACCGATACTCTATCATATTCCTCCTCGATGCTCTCCTTCATGATTCAGAATCCCCAGGTTCCCATTGTCCTGACTGGAGCCATGCATCCTGCAGGGACTCCCGGCGGTGATGCGGAGAAGAACCTTCTTCAGGCGGTTCAGTTTGCTGCATATGGCCCCCCCGGGGTTTATGTGGTTTTCAACGGAAGAATAATCCGGGGAAGCCGGGCCGGGAAGGTATCATCCCTGGACAAAGATGCCTTTCAAAGCATAAATGTCCCTCCTGTGGGGGTTTTCCTGAACATGACCACTCCCGGGGGGAAACCTCCACATCCCATAATCGAAAAGATCCAATGGCCCCGGCCTGATGAGAAGCCCATGAAGATAGATACCAGAATCGAGCCCAGGGTTATGGCAGTAAAGCTGACTCCCGGCCTTGAGCCTCGCTGGCTTCTGGAGTTCTGCAATAAAGAGAAGATAAGAGGACTGGTTATCGAGGGCTTCGGTGCCGGGGGGATACCTTTCCGGGAGCCCCTGAATCTGGCCCCGGTGGTAGAAAAGTTTGGCCGGGAAGGAATCCCAGTGGTGATAACAACCCAATGCCTCGAGGGAGGGGTAAACCTTGACACATATGAAGTTGGACGCAAGGCTGTTTCGGCAGGGGCAATATCAGCCCACGACATGAGTTTCGAAGGAGCAGTTACCAAGCTGATGTGGGTTCTGGGACGCACCGGAGATCCTGTCCGGGTAAGGGAATTGATGGAGTCGGACATCGCCGGGGAAATCACTTTTCCGGCAGAAAGGGTGTTGTTAAAGTAGCTTTATGGTGTTTATGATTCGGCAGGCAGTCATTTAGCCCGGCCCTTCTATTCAGCCTTGGCCAGATCCATGAGTATTTTCACATATTCGCCGGGTTTTTCCATCATGGGGATATGGCCGATGCCAGGCAATTCCTGATATGGACAGTTCAGGTTATTTGCCAGAGCTTTACCGCTGTGCCGGCTGGCCACCATGTCCAGTTTCCCCCGCAGGACCAGAACCCTGCAGTCATCAGTATTAATCGTATTGCCTCCGATAACGGGGCCATGCAACTCTTTCAACAGGATACCGGCTGTTGTCGGGTCAGCAGCCATGGCATCCTGATTCACTCTCCTGTTGACGAGGTCACTGCATCGGTTTGTTGCGGGGTTGGTAAGATGAAGAATTCCCCTGCCAAGGGCTGGAGGAAGGATGCCGGGTATTTTCAGAAGGATAATGTTTAAGGTTTTTGCCCGGGTGAAAAAAAGATACCATGGAAGCCCCAGGAAGGGACATCCGGAAAACAGCATCCCCGGGGCCACCTTTCGCCCTTCCTGCATCAGCATCAGCACCAGCAGTGCTCCCATGGAATCCGCAGCCACAATATCCACAGCACCACCGGGAGTTTTGTCCAGAAACAACCCAAGGATTCTGGAATATTCCCTGAGGTTAATCCTGTGGACAGGAAGAGGGAGAGTTCTGCCATGGCCCGGCAGATCTGGGGCAATAATAGAATACTCATCAGGAATATCCCTGAACAGATGCAACCAGCCTCTTCCGGAACTGAGCCATCCATGGACAAGGAGAATCTTCTTTTTTCCAGGGCGATGCCAGTAGCTCACGGGGGGAGTTCCCTGCTCCAGGGAAATTTCACAAGAGTAAACCTGAGTACTCATTTTATTTTCCTTAATCATAATTTCAATAATTCCCTGCACATGACAGGCCTGCAACAGGAAGTTTACAATCTGTTAACATATTTTCTGATGACCTTTAATCGGGGAATGGTATAATGGGATGAGGGAACAAAGAAATAATTCTGGTTCCGCCGGGTTTGATATTTTTGATATTGCGAGGTTTTCACTGTGAATATCAGGGAC
>CAYNGH010000258.1:0-2925 GCA_964396845.1 uncultured bacterium
TTTTCTAAAAATGGGTCCCGACTTGTATTCCCCGGTTTTAAACCGGGCTCGAAAAAGTTTCCCCCGAAAATAAAAAATGCGTAAATCCTGCTGGTATTTCGGAAACTTTTACCCGGAAGGGATCTGTTATGGATTAGGCTGTGTCTTCAAAATGTCAGGCATACTCAGGCAGGACAGACCGGCTTTGAAGACATGCCCCAGTGAAAGAAGGATAATTGTTATCAACAGGGATATATTAACAGGAGCTACTAAATGCAGGTAGCTGATAGAGGTTTTTTTTGCAATCCTGAATATTATCAAAAAACATCTAAAAAATGGTTGAGGCTGTTTTCTTTAAAAAAATTTCACAGTGGCATATAAATAAAACATGTTAAGTTGTGTAAATAATACTGAGCCGGCAGGAGAAATATGAAGCTGAAGTTTACTGACATTCCCAGATCCACGGATCTTTTTTGCGACTACCTGTATGATTTTAAGCGGGTGGGAGAGTTTTATCCCCGGATGCCCTATGACGAGAGCAGTTATGGGGAGCTGTTTGAACGATTGCGCCGAGGTGAATATGATCGGGAGGGTTTGTGCAATATCCTGACCCGCCAGAACCGTTCTTTCAACAACAGCCCTGTGACCATCCAGTCCATTGAAAGACTCAGGAAGCCTGATACCTTTGTGATTTTCACCGGTCAGCAGGTGGGATTATTCGGAGGGCCTCTTTACACCATATACAAGGCCATGACGGCGATAAATCTTGCCCGTTATCTTACCCTGACCACAGCCCATACCTTTCTGCCTCTTTTCTGGGTGGAAGGGGAAGACCACGACTTTGAAGAGATCAGAAGCACCCATTTTATCAACAAGGATAACAATGTCCATAAGCTCACATACGATCCGGCGGTTCCCTTTGCCGGGCAATGTGTGGGGGATATGATCATCGACTCCACCATGGCGGGGCTTGTTGAGCAGTTTGAACAGGCTACTCATCCCAGCGACTTTAAAGATGAAGTTCTGGGGGAGCTACGCCGATGTTATGGTGAAGGCACAAAACTTTCCGATGCCTTTGCCCGGTGGATGGCATATCTTCTGGGCCGTTACGGGCTGATACTGGTGGATCCGTCGGATCCCGCCATAAAGAAAATGGCCCGGCCAGTCTTTGTCACATCCCTGAGAAAACACAGGGATCTCATAAACCCGGCCCTCACCGATGCCGACCGCCGGTTGGAGGAAAAGGGGTATCATCAGCAGGTGGGCCACCGGATGGACACCCTGGATTTCTTTTACCATGAACCCCGGAGGCTTCCCTTTGTCCGCCAAGATGAAGGCCGGTATCTTTTGAAGGGAACCCGCCGTCATTTTGATGCCCAGGAGATAGAGGAGCTGTTGAGGGATCAGGTGGAAAACTTCAGCCCCAATGTGGTTCTGCGCCCCCTGATGCAGGATTATGTATTCCCCACCGCAGCTTATGTGGCGGGGCCTTCGGAGATTGCATACTTTGCCCAGTTTGCGGGGATATACGAAGTCTTCGGGATCCCTATGCCCGTCATCTACCCCCGGAAGAGCCTTACCATAATTGAGGGGAAGGTGGACAAGATCCTGTCCAAGTATGACCTTGAGTTTACCCATATGTTCACCCCGAAAGAAGATTTAATCCGGCAGGTGCTGGCTTCTCAGATTCCCGGAAGCCTCAGGAGAGCCATTGACGGTGGCCGGCAAGCCATCGAAGAGAAACTCTCGGTTCTGGAGAAAGAAGCAGTGGCTTTCAATCCCAATCTGGCAGGGGTTGTGGGGTCCATGCGGGGCAGGCTTCTGGGAGAATATGACCGGGGAGAGAGCCGGATTGCCCAGGCGGTGGAAAAGAAGGACAAGATCACCAGGCACCAGGTGGAAAAGGCTGTCGCCAACCTGTATCCTGATTCCCGCCTGCAGGAGCGAAGATTGAACCTGCTGACATACCTGTGCCGTTATTCTCACCGGCTCATATACGGCCTTATGGAGATGACCTGCTGTCGGCACGAATCGGATCATATGATTTGGAAGGTGAATATTTGATGAACATTGGAATCACCTGTTACCCGGGAGTGGGAGGAAGCGGGATTGTGGGCACCGAACTGGGCAAACAGCTGGCAGGCCGGGGTCATGAGGTTCACTTCATAACATCTTCATCGCCGGTTCGTCTGGGGGCCGGGTTCTGCGATAAGATTTACTTTCATGAGGCGGAAACCCTTGATTACCCGGTGTTCAAATATCCCCCTTATGCCCTTTCCCTGGCGGCCAAGATGGCGGAGATATGCCGGGAAGTTCCTCTGGATCTTCTCCATGTCCATTATGCCATTCCCCATGCCGCCAGCGCCTGTATTGCCCGGCAGATGCTCCAGGATCAGAACCTCAGGACCATTACCACCCTCCACGGAACTGATGTCACCCTGGTGGGAAGCAGGCCGGGGTTCATACCTCTGACGAAATTTTTCATCGAGGAGAGCGACGGAATTACTGCGGTATCCCATCACCTGCGGGATGTCACCAGGGCGATTTTTGATGTTCAAAAAGAAATTGAAGTGATATACAACTTTGTTGATACAGAGCAGTTCACCCCAAAAGAAGTTTCACCCCGGATCCGGAAAAGTTTTGCTCCGGAAGATCATTTTATTATGATCCATATGTCCAACTTCAGGCCGGTGAAGAGGGTTCTCAACACCATCAGGGTTTTTGATATTGTCCGGCGACAAATCCCCGCCACATTGCTGATGGTTGGGGACGGCGTGGAGTATTATGCTGCGGGCCGTCTGGCAGAATCCCTGGGGATTCAGGATCAAGTCCGTTTCTTGGGATCCAGGGATTCGGTGGAGGATATCCTGCCCATGGCGGATATTTTCATCATCAACAGTGTTAAAGAGAGTTTCGGGCTGGCGGTGCTGGAGGCGGCATCCTGTG
>CAYNGH010000259.1:0-2883 GCA_964396845.1 uncultured bacterium
TTGCTGAAACGGGTCTGATCAATGCGCAAGTTGTTATTTTTGATAAAATCCCGGGAAAGCCCTGTGTAACGGGAAAGTTTATCCACAACCTTTTCCCGTTCCTTATCGGGCAGGGAATCTCCCTTTGCCAGAGCCACCATGTATTCCTCAATAGCCCAGCGTTCAATCTCTGCCATGGCTCCCAGGGGATCCTTCTTTAGAGCAGGTTCTAATTTATCATGATATAGGGCTGTGGCGGTATATGCCGGAAGATACAGCACATAGGGGAGATCGTTTCCCGACTTGAACCGGATGGTGAGAAAATTCAAGACCGACGAAATCAATATGACACCGTTGAGATCGATGCCCATTCCATCCTGAATGTATCCCGCCAGCCCCGCAGCCCTGGTGGTGCCATAGCTTTCGCCGGCGATGAATCTGGGAGATCCCCAGCGCTTATGCTTTGAGATGAAAAGCCGTATGAATTCACCCACCGACTCCACATCTTCCCTGACCCCATAAAACTGTGCCGGATCCTGATCCTTCGCCGGCCTTGAGTATCCTGTGCCCACGGGATCAATGAATACCAGGTCGGTAAAATCCAGCCATGTGTACTGGTTGTCCACCAACTTCCCCGGAGGTGGCAGGAAATGTCCCTTGGATGTCAGCACTGCCCTCTTGGGCCCCATGGCTCCGAAATGAAGCCACGGAGATGAACAGCCAGGCCCGCCGTTGAAGCAGAATGTAACAGGACGAGTGGACATATCCTTTACTCCATCCTTTTCATAGGAAGTGAAGAATATTTTCGCCTTCAGTTCTCCCTGGTCATCCTTCATCTTCATATAACCGCAAGTGGCGGTAAAATTCAACTGAATCCCGTTGATGGTTATTGCCTGGTGAGTAACCGACAGCTTGTCCCCTGATGGTTCATCCTTCTTTTTTTTCTCTTCTTTCAGCCTGTCCCGGGTTATGTTATAAACAAGGTTCTTCATTCAGCCCTCCAGAAAAATTAGATTGTGAAATTGATAATTACCATGTTATGATTCAAAACAAGCAAATCCCTGTCCTGCAAATAAAATAAAAATGGAGCACTACTGAAGCACTCCATTAAGAATTAAATATAGTTTAAAACAGCTTTTGTTATGCCTCTTTCTTTTTAGGAATCAGGATCATGGCCTGTTTTCGGCCCGGTTCCACCTGAATTCTGCCGTCCTTCACCGCCACCTCGGCACCGGTGAGGGCGTCCTTTAACACATCGCCGTTTTTCAGGTTTGATTCCTGCCGGATGGGAATATTTCTGGGCTGGGGATCATAACCGTTGTTGAGGACCACAACAACTTCTTCTTCGGGGGTAATCCGGGAGAAGGAATACACATGGTGATCCTTCCACATTTCCAGCAGGGTGCCGGATTTCAGGGCCTGGGATGAGTTGCGGATGCTAATCAGGTCCTTTACATACTGCTCCATCTTGGGATCCTTGTCAAACTCCATGGATGCCCGGTTCTCCGGTGGATTCTGTCCGAATTTTTCCAGCCGGCCATCCATGGACTGCTCGGTGCCGTAGTAAAGGGTGGGGATCCGGTTGATGCTAAAGAGGAAGCCCAGGGCCAGCCTGAGTTTTTCCCTGCCTCCTTCTCCTCCGCCGGCATAGGTGATGAAGCGATCCGTGTCATGGTTGTCGATGAATCCCCCCATTATGTTGGGATTTTCATATTTCTGATTCAGGGAATCCAGCTGTCCTGCCACATCCATCATGGAGCCGTCCTTGGCGAACACATGTTTTGCCGTGAAGTAGAGGGGCATGTCAAACAGCGAAGGCATGCCGTCGCTTTGGTACTTGCCGATAAGATCCGGGTTGCCGTCAAAAACCTCGCCAATCATGAAAAAGTCCGGCCCGGCATGCTTTCTGATGTCCAGACTGAACTTCTCCCAGAAATCCCTGGGGACATGCTTCACAGCATCAAGGCGGAAACCGTCAACGCCCCCTTCATCTATCCAGTATTTGCAGACATCCAGCAGGTAATCATAAACTTCAGGGTTTTCCTGGGCCAGGTCCGGCAGTCCATACATGGAGCCGTTTTCGATCTGGTGAGGACAATCCCAGTCAACAATATCCCCGATATGATGGAACCAGTCATGCTTGTCGGGATCCTTCCAGAAGGGATGCTCCCAGGCGGTGTGGTTCAGGGGCATATCCAGTATAACCTTGATTCCCTTGTCGTGAGCCACATCCACCATTTCCCGGAACTTTTCCATATCTCCCAGCCGGCGGTCAACCTTCATGAAATCCACGGGCCAGTAACCGTGGTATCCCGATGAGTCAACAAAATCTGTCTGGTTTTTCATGGCCGGGGTAATCCAAAGGGCAGAAATCCCCAGATCCTTGATATAATCCATCTTGTCGATAAGCCCCTGGAGATCCCCGCCTTGGAAGCGGACAAGATTATCCTTTTCAACGTCGAAATTGTTGGTCTTGTCGCCGTCGTGGAAACGATCTGTCAGGACAAAGTAAATGATGTCGTCAGACCAGTCATTATCCCGGGGAGCGTTGATGGACTGAGGATTTGACGTGTCAACATACCTGGTCAGCTTGCCGTCATTTGCCCAGGGTTTTTTGTGAGGTTCATCCAGGGAATCGGTGACTTTCAGGACAAAATCCTTGGCAGTGAGGATCTGCATCTTTAATGGCTCCCCGTCCTTCCAGCCCATATCCCGCAGAACTTCCTTGTTGAGAGAAAAATCCACCTTGTTGTGGAGATGATCAAATTTCACCGAGGTGACAGCATCGGGCCGGGGCTGTCCGTTATCGTCGATGGCGTTGAAATGCTTTTCGTCGTATTTGCCCACGCTCAGATTCCATGGCTGGGTGGTGACCCCGGGAAGATTATCGGGAAGATTCACTCG
>CAYNGH010000260.1:0-2863 GCA_964396845.1 uncultured bacterium
TTTTCTTCCAGTATATTCATTACCCGGCTGTGGGCTTCATCCATGAGGTCCTCAAAAAATATCACCCGGCCTTCCCTTGTGGACATCTTGCCTTCCTTGAGAGATACAATGCCAAAATCGACATGATGACAGGGGGTCTTGAACCCCAGCATCTCCAGCAGGGCAAAACACTGGCTGAAGTGGAGCTTCTGTTCACTGCCCACCACATACAACAGCATCTCCGGCTTGAAGGTTTCGATGCGGTATATCAGCTCTGCCATTTCCCTGGTGGCGTAAAGGGTTGCCCCGTCGGATTTCTGAAGAAGAATAGGCGTGTCGATGCCGTGGTTTTCAAGGGGTACCAGAAAAGCCCCGTCATCATCCCTGCGGCCTATTCCCGCCTCTTCAACCATTTTAATAACCCTGTCAACCTTGTCCCGGTAGAAAGATTCGCCGTGGATATAATCAAACTTCACCCCCAGGCGATCATATATCCGCCTGAAATCCTCCAGGCTCACCTTGACAAACCATTCCCAAAGGGCGGTGGCTTCAGGATCCCCTTCCTCCAGCAGACGGAAGCGTTTCCGGGCTTCTTCTTCCAGGGGATTTGTCGTGGCATTCTCTTCCTGTTGGCTGGCATTATCGGGAAGCTGTGGATTTTTCGGGGTTTTTGCTTCTTTGTGAAAGCGAACATACAGGGCCAGCAATTCCCTGATGGGGTTCTTCTCGACTTTTTCCCGATCTCCCCACTTTTCATATGCATAAATCAGCTTGCCAAACTGAGTGCCCCAGTCCCCAAGATGGTTGACCCCGATAACTTTATATCCCAGGCACGTGAATATGTTGTATATGGCCTGCCCGATGATGGTGGATCGGATGTTTCCCACGGAAAAGGGCTTGGCAATGTTGGGGGAGGAAAAGTCCATGGCTATGCTTTTTCCATCTCCAAGGGAATAATTTCCGTAGTCGTCCCGGTAGTTTTCATAATCCCTGAATATCTCGCCATAAAGTTTTTCACCCCTAAGTTTCAGGTTCAGATAGCCTCCTGTACTGCCTGCCTCCAGGATGGGCCCTTTACTGCCACTGTTGATCTTTTCTGACAGCTCACCGGCGATGATATTGGGTGATTTGCGCAAAATCCGGGCCAGGGGGAAGCAAGGAAAGGCCAGGTCTGCATCGATTCCTTCGGGAGGGTATTCCAGCCGGATTTGCGGTTCTTCAATGCCTGCCTGTTTCAGGTGAGCCTCAAGAACAGATATGACTTCCTGCCGGGCCCGATCCATGGCATGATCTGTGATGGCAACCCTTGATGGTTTGTATTCTCTTTTAAAATGATTCATATATTTCTTCCTGTCTTTTTTGAAAAACAGATTCTTTGGGTTTCCCCATATACCTTCCCCGGCTGTATATAAAAGCAGTTGTTAATATTAATCCAGCTTTTATTAAAAAAAAACCTGTGATATAATGATGGGGATCATTTTCAATTCAAACTGCGGGGGTATCGATGTATAAAACCATCAGGATCCTTGTCCTTCTGTCAGTGTCCATATTTTTTCTGTCTTTTCCTGTCACTGCTTCATCTTCCATAAAGATTACCAGCTTGTGGCAGTCAACCCTGGGCCTTTGTTTCCAGCCGAATCTGACAGATCTTGACGGCGACGGCAACCCGGATATTGTGGGGTTGTTTCAGGATTTTTCCACCGAGGAGGGGACTGTCCACATCGGCGCTCTGTCAGGGGTGTCGGGGATGACCCTCTGGAAGATTGCAAATGTAATGCCCGGCGCTTGCAGGGATTTTCCCGCCGGGGATGTGACAGGAAATGACAAGGTGGAAGTGATTGCATGGACCGGGGATGAAGTGGTGATGATTGAAGGCGCTACAGGTAAGATCCTCAGATCCTTCGAGAAAAGCGAGTCCACATCCCTCCTGCGTCTGGTCAATTTGCAGGGAAGACCCGGCCTGGGTGTTCTGGTGGCGGAGGAATCCCGGGCATCTCTCTACAGCGGAACTGACGGTGGCGTCATATGGAGCCATACTGCGCCGGCATCCATATATAATGCCCTCATCGAGGATTTTGACGGATCCGGGGATTCGATTGTTCTTTCCCTGGAAGGGGGGATTGTTTCCCGGATCAATTCTCAGGACGGTGAAGTTATATGGAGCAGAAAACTGGGGACTGGCTATGAATGGGCATATACCGCCTCGGGGGATGTCACCGGCGATGGAAAGCCTGATCTTCTTGCGTCCCTGGGAATCAAGGGCCAGGTTATGATCCTTGACCCGAAAGATGGAAAAGTCAGGGAGAAGATCCCCGGTGAGATGGGCCGGTTTCTTCCGGTGGATTTAAACGGTGACGGCATAGCAGTAGTGGTGGGACTTAACGGACTTTCTGCTTATGATGTGGTCGGGGGCAATTATATCTGGAAGGCCCCGTCGGTGGTTGCAGGGCAGATGGTGTCGGTGGTGGATCTTGACAACGACGGGATTGCGGAGATTATCGCCGCCACTATGGATGGTTCCCTGGCAATAATCAATGGCAGTGACGGAAGGGTGATGGAAGAAAGGGCCATCGGTCATCATGCCCCTTATCTTTATCCTGTGGCGGGAGATTTTAACGGCGATGGAATGCTGAACCTTTTTTATGAAGATACCGCCGTCAATCTCAACGCCCGGGGAAGGGTTCTCTGGATGGGCAACGGCGGAGATGCTTCCTTCAGCGGTAGCCTTGCCCGGGGGCTGCTTCACGGTGCCGGGCTGTCGGTTTCCACCGGTGTTCTTGCAGGCCCGGGAGAAATATCGGACCTGGAAAAAATATTCCCCCCGGATCTTGTCCTTGAAAAGGTGGAATCTCCCCGGCGGGATCCCCGGATTCAATACCAGCCG
>CAYNGH010000261.1:0-2847 GCA_964396845.1 uncultured bacterium
GCAGTCATTGATGTTATAACTCAATTGTTTATTGTTCTGGTGGGAAGCCTGTTCTTCCTGAACATCCCAAAGATTTTATCCCGGATTCACTGGGGGATTGCCCCCACCTGGCCTCAGCTGGCCATGGCATTGTATCTGGTTATGATTTCCTTTACAGGCATAGAAACCGTATCCAACCTGGCAGAGGAATCCAAGGAACCCCAGAGGACCATCCCCCGATCCATGTGGTGGAGTGTCGGCATTATTGTGCTGTTGTTCTTCGGCCTTGCCAATGTATCCATGGGCGCCATGCCCGTGGGATATCAGTTAGAAGGATATGTTTATACCCTCTCGGAGAATGACAGCGATGTCACAAATGAAAGAGATCCCCTCCAGCTTGTATGTTACCCGGATATCTCCCCGGAATCTCCAGGCATGCCCGTGAGAGATGCTCTGGTAAGTGTTGGCAACCATTACACCCGCACAGATGAATCCGGGCATTTTATTCTTCCGGGAATCGATTCGGGCACAAGGACATTGTTTATCAGGAAGTCCGGGTATCATATGGATCCGGTAACCTTCGACACCAGCAAACCCATGGTAGAACCCTTTACGGGAAGGTGGACTACGGAGCTATCTGACAGATGGATTAATGCTCCCATTTCCGGGGTTGTGAGCAAACTGCCCTTTTTCCGGGATTTTCTCGGGCCATGGGTTGCCATACTGGCCTTTACCATTCTTGTTGTGGCCACCAATGCAGGGATGCTGGGGTTCTCCCGGTTGGTTTTCTCCATGGGATCCTACCGGCAGCTTCCTCCCTTTCTTGCCAGAATCCATCCCCGTTTCAGAACTCCCTGGGTGGCCATTATCATTTTTACCCTTGCAGCATTTCTGATTATCATGACAGGACGCATCGAGAAAATGGCGGAAGTCTATGCCTTTGCCGCAATGATCTCATACACCATAGCCCATGTATCCATAATCGCAATGCGCATTCGGCATCCAGACCTTGAAAGACCATACCGGATCCCCTTGAACCTGGCCCTGGGGCTGTGGAAAATTCCCGTGACATCAATTATCGGATCCCTGGCCTGCTTTGCTCTGTGGGTTGTGGTCCTTCTCCGGCAGGATTTCGGTCGCTCCGTGGGGATTCCCTTCATCCTGACCGGCATCCTGATATATGCCGTCTATCGACGCTCTTTAGGGCTTTCCCTTACAGAAACTGTGGACGAATCCAAGAGGATGTAACCCCGTAATATCGAAATGTTAATCTGAAGCGGGGATAAAATGATTAACAAGAAACTGAAAATTATCGTATTTTTCTCGATGGCCGTGGTGATACTAACCGTCATCGGGTATCACATGGGAGGCAAGCTGACTCAGCAGGAAAGGCTCTACATGCGAAATGAGCTGAACCACATGGATGCCCGCCTGAGGGAGCTGGGAGTTAACACCTGTATCATTCAGCCCCTGGAAGAAAGAAGCAACCGGCTGTTTGTTATGCTCAGCTTCTGGGAATCCGATGAATCTGAAATTTTAAACAGAAAAGACCAGATAAAAAAGATCATTTCCGATTTTGCCAAGATGGAGGGAATACGTTCGCCGGTAATATCATATCTTGATGAAAACGGGTATGATCTGGGAGATGTCCTGCGGGCTCAGGCTGATGTTGGGGTGGATAAGACCGAGGCCGAGTATTACAGTGTTGTTAACCGTTTCTCCTCGGTTCTGGAAGAAAGACTCAGAAATGTCTTCAACCGGGATGTCAACCCCAATGACTATCAGATCAAGGTGATTGCCGACGCCGAGTATGATGTGACCCTTGATACCTATGGCGCCAGAAAACTCTATTTCTTCGCCCGCTTCCGTGACGCCAACACCCGTCAGCTTCAGGCAGTGCGCATCGCTTACAAGAGGGTTTCCAGCTTCAATGTTGCCAGAGGCGATAAAATATATTTTTACAACCATACTCCTCGTGAATATGTCCTGATCAATGGGATGAAAAGACTTATGGACAGGCAGAAAAAAGCAGAAATCCGGGACAGAGCCGTTTTATTTTCCCCAATCCGGGGAGCATTCGAAGATGCACCCCCCGCGGCAACCCCACAAACAACCTCCACTCATGAGCCTGCAATAACTCCTGATTCATCTCCCACGGCAACTCCCATGGAAGAACCAGTGCTCACCCCTGTGACAACACCGATGGAAACTCCACTGGGGACACCGGCTTCAACCCCTGAAGCCACGCCATCTCCTGAGGATTCAACCCCGGTAATACTTGGCCCGCCGGTGCCCGGCGAGGTCCCAGGCACACCTTGACAGGTTTTGAAAAGGTTTCGAGGAGGTTTTTTGGAAATCAGAGCAGGTATCGGATACGATGTTCACCGGCTGGAGAAACAGCTTGAACTGATCATAGGGGGGGTGAAAATCCCCCACGATTATGGTCTTTTAGCTCATTCTGATGGAGATGTGCTGGTTCATTCCATCATGGATGCTATCCTGGGAGCTGCCAGCCTTGGAGATATCGGCCAGCATTTTCCCGACAGGGATCCTGCTTATCGAGGAATTTCCAGCCTTATCCTTCTGGGCCGGGTCCTACAGCTTATCCATAACGATGGCTGGAATATCAGCAATATCGATTCGGTAATAACCGCCCAGAAACCACGGATTGCTCCCCACATTCCCCTGATGCAACAGAACCTGGCAGAAACCCTGAACATATCCCCGGACAGAATTGGGATTAAAGCTACCACCACCGAGGGTCTCGGCTTTGAAGGCCGGGAGCTGGGCATCAGCGCCCGTTCGGTATGTCTGCTGTATCGAGGGTAAAGTTATTTTTTTGACGGAGAAAAATAACTGGAGAAGAAA
>CAYNGH010000262.1:0-2828 GCA_964396845.1 uncultured bacterium
TTTCCCCATTTTCTAAAAATGGGTCACGACTCATGTTTCCCGGTTTTAAACCGGGGGCCTCGCAAGGCTGATCAGAACCAGCCCGGCGGGGATGATCATTCTGCCAGATTATAAGGAAATTTAAAAACACAGGCTGTTAAGTAAGTTTGATCCTGAGCCAGGTAAAACAAAACCTGACAACGCCTGACAACGCCCACCGACACATAAACAACGGCCCGAGGGATGTATCCCAAGGATCATGGACATCCCGACTCATGTTTTCCCCATTTTCTAAAAATGGGTCCCGACTCTTTTTTTCCCCCTTTTCCAAAAAGGGGGGCACTTCCAAAGTGCCCCACGGCCCGGGTCCTCCACCCAGATCATAAAAAGGGCATCGGGGCTTTGGAGTTGTATAATTATGAATCAGGGAGAGGAGGAGAATGGATTTGACAATAGCAAAACCGATCCGGTTGTTTCTTGTTGTTATAACTTGTCTGTTGATTCCAGGGGTCGCCTGGGGCAACCTTGACTCTCGGGAGATGTTCATCCCCACAACCATCAGCCAGGAAGCTAAACAAATCCTCCAGACGGTTCGACCGACTAAAATCAACGCCCGGACCAGGGAAGAATGGCAGGAGCTTTTCCTTCAACGGGAGATGATGGCGGGAAAAATATGGCAATCCTCCCTGGATGCCTTTCCCGCCAGTATCGAAGAAATAGAAGTCGCCGGGCGAACCCATTATATGATCACTCCTGAAACATTCGATGCCTCAAGGGAGAACCGCCTTTTAATCTATGTCCATGGCGGAGGATATGCCCTGTTCACAGCAAAAAGCACCATAAGAAACGCTCTTGTGACAGCTCATTATTCCCGGACAAGAGTCCTGACGGTGGATTATCCCAAATCCTGGGAGGAACCTTTTCCTGCCCAGAGGGATATGGTCATTGCCGTTTACAGGAAGATGCTGGATACTTACAGCCCAGAATGCATCGGGATGTATGGTGATTCCGCAGGGGCCAACGCCATTATCAAGGCAGTGCTGAAGGCCCGTGACAACGGCCTGCCGATGCCGGGAGTACTGGGGCTTATTTCTCCCGGGGTTGATCTCAGCGATACCGGGGATTCCCATACAATAATCCGAGGATACGACCCCCTGCTGGATTATCAGCTGAACCTCAAGGCATTCACCATGGCATACACCGGGGAAGAGAACCTCAAGGATCCCCGCCTTTCACCCATTTATGATAACTACCAGCCGGGATTCCCCCCCTCATACATATCAACAGGCACCAGGGACCTGATGTTGAGCCACTCGGCCAGGCTCCAGAGGAAACTCACCGACGCGGGAGTGAAAAACCGCCTATTTGTCCACGAGGGCATGTGGCATGTCTTTCAGCTTTATGATATTCCCGAGGCAAAACCTGCCTGGCAGGACATGCTCTTGTTCTTTGATGAGCATCTGGGCATGTGATTTTCAGGTAGCCAAGCCTGCTTGTAAATTCCTGACGAAAAGTAACCACTTTTTCTGCAAAATTACGAATTGACCGGCTTTCCCCTGGTGAATTTTATCGACCTGCCCCTCCTGAAAGCTTACACCGACAGACTCTGAGTTTATAGAAAAACCGCCGTCATACTATTTTAGGAATCTCTTTACAGAACTACTGTATGACCGGATGTGAAGCCTTCCTGTTGGGGGCTTTATCAGCTTTCTATAAAACAACACCCTGCCATCCCAAAACATGGATGACAGGGCTTTGCCTACTGACTTTTATCTTAAGACTTATTTCTCGACAAGGGTTTTAAAAAACTCCTCTATAATCTTTTCTCCCTGCTGAGGATCCATCCCCTCAAACCGCCGGAAGGCCGCCACCATTCTTGTGCCGTCTTTTCTGGGAATCAGGTAGGCCTCAAGACTTGCTTTCCTTGGGATGTTCTGCTGATGGAGTTCTCCCTTTACCGTCTGTCCAAGAGCCTGGCGCTGCAGTTTCTTCTCCGGCTCGTTTATGGCTCCCAGGAAAGTCCCCTTCACATAGTTGAATATTTCCCCATCGTCATTCTCAAAGGCCTCAAGCATATCCTTGTCAATAAAGACCAGCATCACCTGAAAATTCTCTTCTCCCCCAGGGACATCCCCGGGTGTGTGAATGGAATAAGCGCCCAGCCCGGCTTTTTCCGGCTCAGAAAAACCCAGGGGAATACTGAAACTGATGCCTTCAAGCTTGACAGTCCGGGTTTCCCCTGCCCCGGCTGGTGCCGTCACCCACAGGGATAAAAGCATCACCGCAAGAATCACTCTTAGGATCCCGCACCGATAACAATTCTTCATAATCATATCCTCTTTTGTAAATATTTGATTACCTTCTGAGATATTAGCAAATCAGGTTGTTTTTCCTCTTTTCAATCCTTTTTTGTAGGCTTTTAAAGGCTTTTTATCTGGAACACAAAAACCCGCCAATCTCACAACCGGCGGGTTTATTTTCAGAGCGGAAGATGGGACTTGAACCCACGACCCTCACCTTGGCAAGGTGATGCTCTACCGCTGAGCTACTTCCGCAATGATGCATTATTCAACTGCAGTCCTGATTTTCCTGCCTGCCGATGAAACCTTCAGGTCAAGTTCCATGGGCGAGAAGGGACTTGAACCCCCACGGCTCTCACCACTGGATCCTAAATCCAGCGCGTCTACCAATTCCGCCACTCGCCCCTGTCTGGAATGGGCCAAGAGGGGATCGAACCCCCGACCCGCTGATTAAGAGTCAGCTGCTCTACCTAGCTGAGCTATTGGCCCGTTTAAAAATTATGGCGGTTATCAGATGGTAGGCCGTGATGGGATCGAACCATCGACACC
>CAYNGH010000263.1:0-2818 GCA_964396845.1 uncultured bacterium
CCCGGTAAAATTGAGAACAAATGGTATGAATTATGGGAAAAGGAAAAGAAGTTTTCCTCCCGGCCCGATAAAGACAAGAATCCTTTCTGCATTGTCATACCTCCGCCAAATATTACCGGATCCCTTCATATGGGACATGCCTTGAACAACACCCTCCAGGACATTTTAATCCGCTATCACCGGATGGCAGGTTATGAGTCTTTGTGGATACCCGGCACGGATCATGCGGGGATTGCCACTCAAAGGGTTGTGGAAAAAGAATTGATGAAAGAAGGCACAGATCGCTGGAGTATTGGCCGGGAGGAGTTCCTCCGCCGGGTATGGCAATGGAAGGAAGAATATGGCGGAAAAATCGTAAATCAGCTCCGGCGCATCGGCTGTTCCTGCGACTGGGATCGGGAGAGATTCACTCTGGATGAGGGTTGCAGTCGGGCAGTCCGGGAAGCCTTTGTCCAGCTTTATGAAAAGGGATGGATATACCGGGGAAAACGGATAATCAACTGGTGTCCTCATTGCCTTACGGCCCTTTCGGATCTGGAGGTGGAGCATGTCAGCCAGGTTGGAAAGCTTTACCACCTGCAGTATCGGGGAGAAGACGGAAGCGAAGGTGTCACCATTGCAACAACCCGGCCAGAAACCATACTGGCGGATACCGCAGTGGCGGTTAACCCCAGAGATCCCCGGTTTGCCGGTCTTGTGGGCAAAAATGTCATCCTGCCCATTGTAGGACGATCCCTGCCGGTGGTGGCTGATGATTATGTGGACATGGAATTTGGCACTGGAGCTTTGAAAATTACTCCAGCCCACGATGCCAACGATTACCTTGTGGGACAGCGTCATAACCTTAATACCATCCAAGTGCTGGATGAAAAGGGTGTTGTCAATGATAACGCTCCGAAAAAATATCAGGGCATGGATCGGGACGAATGCCGTCGGGAGATTGTCAGGGATCTGCAGGAAGCCGGCAGTTTAACTGAAGTGGAGGATTATCAAAATGCCCTGGGCACCTGTTACCGGTGTCATACGGTTATTGAGCCTTACCTTTCGGAGCAGTGGTTCCTGAATTGTTCGGAAATGGCAAAGCCCGCCATCAAAGCCATAAAAGAAGGCCGGACAAAATTCCATCCTCATCGGTTTTCGAAAATTTATCTCAACTGGATGGAAAACCTGCTGGACTGGTGTATTTCAAGGCAGTTGTGGTGGGGTCACCGGATTCCCATCTGGGCCTGTGAGAAATGCAGTTTTCAGGGAGCCTTCCGGGAGGATCCCTGCAATTGCCCCCAATGCGGTGGCGATTTAGTTCAGGATGAAAATGTTCTGGACACCTGGTTTTCATCGGGGCTTTGGCCCTTTTCAACCCTGGGATGGCCCGGGGAATCAGGGGATCTGGATTATTATTACCCCACATCGGTCCTCATAACAGATCGGGGAATAATCTTCCTGTGGGTTGCCAGGATGATGATGTTCGGATATGAGTTTATGGGGGATGCTCCCTTTGATGATGTGATTATCCACGCCACCATTCTGAACAAGGAAGGGATCAGAATGAGCAAATCCCTGGGCACCGGTATTGATCCTCTGGAACTGTGCGATAAATACGGCACCGATGCAACCCGGCTGGGACTTGCCTTTATGACGGAGCAAGGGCAGGATATTCGCTTTGCCGAGGAACGCATTGAGATGGGCCGTAATTTCTGCAACAAGATATGGAATGCTTCCCGTTATATCCTTCGTTTTCTGGATAAATCCGTCAACCAAAAAGCTTCAGATTTTGATTTTGCCCTGTGGGATCGATGGATTTTATCCCGGCTCAACTCCATCATTTCCCAGTTGCAGGATGATTACAGAAACTATCGGTTTGACGATGCAGCCAAAGCTCTTTATCAGTTTTTCTGGGATAACTTCTGTGACTGGTATATTGAGATTACAAAGCCTATTCTTTATGGTGACGATCAGGATGCCAGGGCCAGGACTCTGTGGGTTTTAGAAGAAGTGATGACCGGTTTTCTGCGGGTTGCTCATCCTGTTATGCCGTTTATTACCGAAGAAATATGGAGTTATATGCCTGCTGATTTCCAGGGAAGCGGAAAAATGGTCATCGACTCTCCCTGGCCGGTGATGCAGGATTACCTCATTGACCATAAAATCGAAGAGAATTTTACCCTGGTGATGGAAGTCATCAGCGCCTTGAGAAATATGCGGGCTGATGCAGGGATCGGGCCGAAGCAAAAGGCAGGGTTTACCGTTGAATCTCCTGATGAAAAGATCCTTGGAGTACTGGAGGAATCCCGGGAGGTTATCATATCTCTCTCGGGTGCCCACAGGCTTGATATGCAGGTAAAGACTGGCGGTGTTTATCGCAAGTCCCTGTCAGCCAGGGTGGGGGAGATTGAGCTTTATATGCCCCTGGAAGGTCTGGTGGATCTGGAAACTGAAATTCAGCGCCTGGAAAAGGATTTGTCCAAGGTTGAAGGGGTTATCTCTTCCCTGGAAAAAAAGTGCTCCAACCGGGGCTTTCTCGAAAAAGCCGACCCGGCAGTGGTTCAACGCGAAAAGAATCGGCTGGAAGAAACCCTGCAAAATAAGGACAGGCTGGTGGACAGGATCAGATTGCTAAAAGATTAGACATACTCCGGCTGTATAAAGCCCCCTCCTGAATCAGAGCTGTTTGCAGGGAGTCACAGGTTATTGATATTCAGATCAGTGATGGTTGTGCATCCATGTTCGGTTAAGATTACAATCCTTGTTCCATCAATATCCAGGCAGTCAGGGTTGGGGTTTTGAAACGCATTATTCTCCTGCCCAGGGAGTGCGACAG
>CAYNGH010000264.1:0-2808 GCA_964396845.1 uncultured bacterium
CTCCAGGAGCTTGAAGAAGAATCAGGCATGGTCACATGTTTCCGCTGTGGAACAAAAAACCCCCAGGGAAGAGTGGCCTGCAGTCAGTGCAAGGTTCTGCTTCCCCGGCTGACTCAGGAAAAAGAAACATCCATGATCAACACCATGGAAGGACAGACGATCCGGGGAGGAGCACAACCCCCGGTTCATATGACCGCCAATGTCAAAAAACTGATGGACAGCGCCATGTTACTGGCCGAAGGTGAACAGGAATCCGAGGAATTCCTCCGGACAGTATCGGAAATGGAAAGCCGTCTGAAACAGGCATACCAGTATGTCAAGGAACCCCCCAGGATCACCGGGGATATGATCAAGAAAATCGGCCGGCAGAAGGCGGAAGATATCCTTGAGTCCCTGAAGGAAGCTGCCGAATTATATAGACAGGGGCTTGATGATTTTGGCTCCGGCCTTGCCATGCTCCGGATGTTTGCCTCCACCCGATCCATGCCATCCCTGGAGGAAGCCAGAAAAACTCTGTGGAAAGCCCTGGAGAATCTTCAGAAAACCCAGCACATTATAAACAGCCAGTCCCTGACCACCAGCTGATTTTCTGCCGGGAGGCCCCGCCTTCACAGTACCTCAGGCTATGGCAGTAAACCTGCCGATTATCTTATTAATTATCTCTTCGTAAGACAGGCCGGCACTGGACAGAGAGATAATGAAATTGCTGTCGTGGGTTAGGCAGGGATTGGCGTTCACATCAATCACATGGGTATTTCCTCTTTCATCCATACGAAAATCGACCCTGGCATAACCTCCCATCTGAAGCACATCCCAGCACCGGCGGGCCTGCCCCATCATGGCTTCAATCCGGGGACGCTCCCGGCGCGGATAATCACTGTGCCTTCTTATCTTCCGATACTGGACAGAATCAGTCCTCCATTTGGCCTCGTATGTGACAATGGACATTCCAACCCGGGATGAACCGTTAAAGCAGACTTCCTGGGGTGTGAAGACCTTCACTTCTCCATTCTGCTCCATCATGGAAACATTAAATTCCCGGCCCCGGATAAACTGCTCCGCAAAGAGAGAAGCTCCGCCGGCACTGCGCCGTTCCATCTCGTGGCAAAGAAGATGCGGGTCCTCCACAACGGAAGTTTCGTCAATACCCACCGAGGCATGTTCTGTCCGATGCTTGATGATGAAAGGCCCTCTGACTCCATGGGGAATGTCAAGGCGGAGGTCAGAATCCGGTTTCAGCCACAGGGGAGTACTGATGCCGGCATTTTTCAGGATGGTCTTGGTCAGAACCTTGTCCGCGGCATAATATAGACTGGCGGATCCGTTGCCGGTGCAAGGCAGGTTCATATATTCCAAGATCCTGGCTCCCAGAAAAGCTAACTTGCCATCACCCCTGAAGGACTCCACCAGATTGAATACAAAATCCGGCCCGGCACTGCTGATCCGCCGGATGGACTCGCCCAGGTCATTGCCGAAAGGGATCATCCGGGGCTGATGTCCCAGATTTTTCAGGGCATCATAGACCTCTCCCGCCACAATCAGATCATCCTGCTGATCCTCTGGAGCATCGGCAGGGACTTCGCCATGAAGCACTGCAATTTTCATTTTCTTCAACCTCCTGCGCCTGTGAGTATAAGATCCCTTCCAGGGAGAACAGTCCGGGGAATTCTTGAGGCAGGATGAATCAGCCCGGGAACCGTATTGCAGTGAACCCGGAGCAGGGCCGATTCCATTATCGAGGAAATAAGCTGACGGTATGGAACACCCGCCAGCCGGCACAGAATCGGCAGGTCACCCACCTCCGGGTTAAGACCCGCCAGGGGATTCACTTCCATGAAATGGGGAAGCCCATGGGCATCACACCGCAGGTCCACCCTTCCACCATCCCGGCATCCCAGGACCTTCCATGCCTCAAGGGCAGTCCTGCCGGCGACGGTAGCCACAGGATCATCACAAAGCCCGTAGGCAACCCGGCCCCTGTAGTTCGCCTTGTTAAAGCTGGAATAAAACCCATCCACAGCCTCGCCGGTGAAGATAACTTCCATCACCGCAACAACCCGGGATCTCTGCCCGGTGCCGGTAATCCCCACGGTAAACTCCCTGCCGGGGAGGTATTCCTCCACTATCACCGGCTGGCGGAACTGCTCCAGCAGGGTAGTACATACCGATGCAAGGCGGAGGGGATCCTCAATCAGAGAAATCCCGGTAATCCCCTTGCTGGTTCCCTCGGCAACGGGCTTGGCAAACAGAGGATATTTTAGGCCCTCTCCATCAATGTCATCAGGGGATTCCACCAGTCGGAAGTCCGGGGTAGGCAGGCCATGATCCCGGAGGATGCTCTTGGCAAAACCCTTGTGGAGGGTCAACCCCATCACTGCAGGATCAGAAAAGGTGTACGGGATCATATAGGCATCCAGAATGGCAGGGACCTGAGCTTCCCGTCCAAGGCCGTGGATCCCCTCGGCAATGTTGAACACCATATCCCACCGGTCACCCCGGGCCAGCCTCTCCACCAGGGGATGAATCCCGCCGATCCTGTCGGTTTCAAAGCCCAGCTCCTTCAAAGCGCCGTCAATGGCATCAATGGTTTCCACCGGGTCGAATTCCGAGGCTTCTTCCAGAGAATAACCCATGGCAAGGTAATCATCCTTCAGGTCATATGTCAGTCCCACTAACATTTCATTCACTCCTCCCAATCAAGATGCACGATTCATCCGCCGACGGCCTGGGATCGGGATAACGGAAAATCTTTCCCTCATAATTGTAAAGAAGCAGATCATCCCCATCCCTACCCGCTTCATACTGGGG
>CAYNGH010000265.1:0-2792 GCA_964396845.1 uncultured bacterium
GCCGGTTTCTGACGGTTGATTATTTTTGTCCCAGGAATGCCAGAATGACGGAAAAAACATCCCTGAGGGATGGCCTGTCCCCGCCGTCGTCGAGGCCCTTTGAAAGCTCCGTTGCCACGGTTTTTTCTCCCCGGTGTCCTTTCTGATACTGGGTGACTATTCTCTGGAGTTCGCCGTCGTCCAGCCATAAGCCCTGACAACTGTCGCAAAGATCGATGGACACATCGCCGAATAGCTTTTCGTTTAATGGCCGGTGACAACGGGGACATTCCCTGGCCCTGGTGGTGATGGTGTAACCGGTGGTCTGGGCCGGGGATACATCCTCGGGGAGGAAGAACTTTTTTTTAAGGCCTTCCGACTGGAAGAATTGTGAAAGCTCCTGGGCGTCAAACCACAGGCCGTAGCATTTGGGACAGACATCAATCTCCAGCCCGGTTTCCTTGTCAGTCTGCGGTTTCAATCTGATTTTTCTGCAAGCGGGACATATCAGTGCCATACTATCCCCCAACTGTTTTTATTTTTTATTCTATTGATATGGGGGCAACTCCTTTTCCGGGAAGGATTGACAGGGCCTGTCACAAAATACCATGATGTCCTGCCCCATGGGGCAAAATAATTTTGCAGGAGATTTATCCATGAACATACTCTTGACCGGCGGAGCCGGGTTTATCGGCTCCAATGTAGCCGATGCATACATCCGGGAGGGCCACCAGGTGACTGTTATTGATGATCTTTCCAGTGGCCGGGTTGAAAACCTTAACCCCGGCGCAGCTTTTCACCGGATGTCCATCGGTGATGACCGAGTCGGGGAGATTGTCCGGGAAGGCAGTTTTGATGTGCTCAATCATCACGCTGCCCAGATTGATGTTCGCAAGTCGGTTTCCGACCCGGTTTTTGATGCGCAAACCAACATCCTTCATTCCATCAGGCTTTTAAATTACTGCCGGGATTACGGGGTGAAAAAAGTTGTCTATTCCTCCACAGGAGGCGCTATATATGGAGAACCTCAGTATAACCCCGCAGATGAAAATCATCGGGTGAGGCCCCTGGCCCCTTATGGCATCAGCAAGCATGTGGTGGAACATTACATCGAGCTGTATCACGACCTGTATGGCCAGGATTATACTATCCTTCGATACGGCAATGTTTACGGCCCACGGCAGGACCCCCACGGCGAAGCAGGAGTGGTGGCGATATTCTCGGGACTTCTCCTGTCAGGAAAAGATTGCCTGATATTTGGCAACGGCAAGCAGACCCGGGATTATATTCATGTTGACGACGTGGTGAGGGCAAACCTGATGGCCCTGGAAAAAGGTTCCGGCGAGATCATGAATATCGGCACCGGTATTGAAACATCGGTGAATGATCTTTATGATGCCATGGCCCGGATTGTAGGAGTTGAGCGGGATCCGGTGTATAAACCTCCCCGCACCGGCGAGGTGGAGAGGATATTCCTGGCGGTGGAAAAGGCGAAAAAAGTTATGGGCTGGGAACCCACAGTGTCCCTGGAGGATGGACTTCGCCAGACCGTGGGGTTTTTCCGGGAAAAAAGAGAAAAGGTGGGTATCTGATGATGCAGAATCACAGGATGGAAACGATCCGGGGGCAGTTTCCCATATTGGATCAGCGGTTTCCCGTGATGGGCGGTGCCGGGGAACGTCCCCTGATATACCTGGATCATGGTGCATCCACCCATCCTCCCCGGAGGGTTATTGATGTTCACCGGGAGTTTCTGGAAAAGTTCTATTCCAATATTCACCGGGGAAATCACAATCTTTCCATGATTGCCTCGGATATGTTTGACCGGGTTGAAGAGATTATCCTCGGCTTTATCGGTGCTGATACATCGGTCAACACCGCAATTCTTTGCACCAACACCACTGGTGCTCTTGATTTGGCGGCATATGTGATGAGTGCCATAGAAGGGGCAACCATATCCACCACCATGGAACATCACTCCAACTTTCTGCCCCACCGTAGGCACTCAGAAACAATCCTGGCAGGCTGTCTTCCCGATGGCTCTCTGGATCTTGATGATCTGGAGGCGAAGCTGAAATCCCGCCGGGTGAAGTTAGTTGCCGTCACCGGGGCATCAAATGTTACCGGGTTCATGCCCGACATACACAAGATTGCCCGGATGGCCCACAGTCATGGGGCCAGGATACTGGTGGACGGCGCACAACTGCTGGCCCATCAAATCGTGGATGTGAAAGCTAATGAAAACCCTGAACATATCGATTTTTTTGCCGCGGCTGGACACAAGGCTTATGCTCCTTTTGGCTCGGCGTTTCTAATGGGCCCCCGAGAGCTTTTCGATGCAGTTCCCCCTTACATTCCCGGCGGAGGCACTGTGGATTTCGTCACCCCCGACGAAGCCATCTGGAGTCTTTCTCCGGATCGGCACCAGGGAGGCACTCCCAACATACCCGGA
Organism: uncultured bacterium; assembly: GCA_964396845.1. Lineage (GTDB taxonomy): Bacteria > Vulcanimicrobiota > JAJTBE01 > JAJTBE01 > CAYNGH01 > CAYNGH01. The sequence continues at coordinate 2,432 of CAYNGH010000265.1, forward strand.
GCCATCGCCATGGCAGAAGCCATAAATTTCCTGGATGAACTGGGCATGGACTGGATCCGCCGGCATGAACAGGAGCTTTTTGAATATACTGTCAAAGGTCTTGAGGCGATCCCCGGGGTTACAGTTTACGGGCCAAAGGATCCCCGGCACTGTATCGGAGTTATTTCCTTCAACGTGGAGGGGATCCCCAACGAGCTGGCCTCGGCAATATTAAACTACGAGGCAGGCATCGCCACCCGGAACGGCTGTTTCTGCGCACATCCCTATATCCAGCACCTGATGAAGGTGAAGGACCCCATGGGTTGCAAAGTAAAATTTGACAAGGGAGAGATTCCTTTTTTACCCGGTGCAGTCCGGGCCA
>CAYNGH010000266.1:0-2723 GCA_964396845.1 uncultured bacterium
ATGTCCCGGATTTTTTCCCGGATCAGCTCCCCTCAAGAAAACGAACCTTCAGAAAAGCCCTGGGGGATTTTTATGCTTTTCTTTCCAGAGAAAACCTCGTGGATCGGAGTCTTGCAGAAGATATATCCAGAGCCCCCATTGAATCAAGCCCGGAGCCGGCCACCTATGAAGGGCCCAGGAATCCAGTATCCCGGAATCTTCCTGCTCTGGTGGAGCCGGAAAACTGAGGTTCTTTCAGCAGGGGAAATATTTGTGAGCATGGTAACACCTGACACAGGAATATTTAATTTAAACAATTGCAGTTCAAGCAAAAATAGAATAATAATATTTTCCGATATTGCTGGATTAGCTTGACACACCCCACGATGGGTTTAAATAAAATCAACATGGCTATTGAATATCAATCAATGAAGGACAATGGTTCCTTTTGATGAAACTTTCGGGTATAATATAAAATAGAAATTACACAGAAATTACATGCATTATGGCAAGGGATGATGGGCAACAGATAAATGCCCGGTTCAGGGAGGTCTGGCAGTCCTGTATTAAATTAACAAAGTTTAACAGTTGTCACCGCAGTCAGTTTTCTTTGTCTTACAGGACACAGGCACTAACAGATGAGTCAGGGGATTAATCCGGCCTTTGACAGCCGGATCTTGCCATAATTATGCAAAAACAGCAACAGAAACATAACAGCTTCCCGGCAGTTTCTGGGGAGCTGGAATATAACTTTAACCCGGATGGCGAACTGGCGGGCATCAGTAAGGATATTTCGGAAATCCCGCCGGAATTTCGAATAGAGAACTTTTTTTCCTGTGAAGCTGTGGGGGAAAACTGGCGCCAAAGGGTTAGGGATGCCTTGTCCCGCATGACTCCGCTTCATGTGGAGGGCAAGGAGCTGGATTCATTTATGCCGGGTATCGGTGAGAAATATCCCCTGTCTGGCTGTCGGATTTTACCCATGCAGGGAAAGGACGGCTCCCCGGCAGGTTTTTTGATGAGGCTTCAAGTCGGGGACAAGGGAGCTGTAACGGAGCCTCTGCCGGAGATGAAAAATGAAATTAGCCAGAAGGAATCATTCATTTATTCCCTATCTCATGATCTTCGTTCTCCCCTGCTGACCATTGAAGGTATGATTGACATGGTACTCTCTGACAGTGAGAATGTCTTCTCGGAAAAATCCCTGTCCATGTTATCAAGGGTAAAGCACAATTCCGAGAGGATCGCATCCATGGTGAATGACTTGCTGGAGCTTTCCCGGATTGGCAGGTATCATAATGAGAATGAAAGGGTAGATCCCCTTGTTGTCGCTCGTCAGGTGGCATCCTGTCTTGAAACATCCAACCGGTTCGGCAGGATCAACATCATATATAAAGGGGAAGCCCTGCCGGTGCGCCTTTCCCGGCGCAGAACAGCCCAGGTTTTCAAGTGTCTTATCGACAATGCCCTCAAGGCGTTGGATTCCACTCCCGGGGGCTCGATTCACATCTCTGCCAAACGCCTGGGACATCAAAACCATGTCGCCGTCACTGATAACGGAATCGGCATTAAAACAAAAAATCTCGAAGAGATATACCTTCCCTTCCGGCGGTTGTCGGCATTTCGTTCAAAGCCCGGCAACGGCATGGGGCTGACCCTGGTGAAGGCAATTGTGGAGAAAAATTCCGGACGGGTCTGGATTGAATCCCGGGAAGGCTGTGGCACCACTGTCAACCTTCTGATCCCCCTGGCATGATGAGATAACGGCCTGCCTCGATTTTGCAGAAAGTTTCCTTTAAATGCCGGAACAATCAGCCGATAATAATCATGACAACAACAGGGGGAGCTATTCGGTGAAAAGAAAGATAATACTATTTGCTGTTTTAATTTTAATTGCCGGGGCCGGGTTTTGGCTTGGGCTTTTTGTGCCGGGGCAGAATCAGGAGAACCCGGATTTTTTACATGACAGTGTTCTCAGGGAGGATTCCCCGGATAATGTTAAGGATGAAAACGGGGCAGTCAGGGCACAGGTGGACAGTCTTATGCGGGTTGTGGGGGATGAGAGCCTGGATATTAAACTCCGGGGACGTGCCGTTAAAGCTCTGGGTGAAAAGGGAGAAACCGCGGTTGACAATCTTTTGAAACTCCTCAGGGATCCTGATGAAAACTCTGCCATAAGAAGAAAAGCAGCAGAAGCCCTGGCCATGACAGGCACCCCGGCCCTGGAGCCTCTCCTGGAGATTATAAGCGACAGCAAGTATCCCGGCTATGTCCGTAAGGATGCGGTAATAGCCCTGGGGCTTCTGGGAGAACCAGCCATTGAACCACTGCTGAAGATTGCCGGTGACACCAGAAACACCCTGGATTCCAGATCCTCTGCCATAAAAGCCCTGGGAGTGACTATGAACCCCCGGGCCATGAGCAGTATAATTTTATTTATGGCTGACCCGGAACCGATTATTCGGGCCAGCAGTGCAACAGCCCTCGGTCATTTCAACCGCAACGACTCCATTCAGGTTCTGGTGGAAGCTCTGGGAGATAATACAGAAACTGTTCGAAGCCAGGCGGTGACTTCCCTGGAAAGAATCGGCGATCCGGCAACTCCGGCCCTCATCAGGGCGCTCAAGTCCGGTTCCATCAACCAGCAGATATACTCCGCCAAAGCCCTGGGACGGATTGGAGATCCCCGGGGAGTGAACCCCCTGATGGAATGTCTTCAGGGCCGGACAGACAACCTCCGGGCG
>CAYNGH010000267.1:0-2668 GCA_964396845.1 uncultured bacterium
CCATAGCTCATTCTTCGCTGTCTTGGATGCCGAAGCGCCAAACACACATTTGACGCAAGGGGCTTCGCCCAACCGGCGGTTGGGGTGGTTGGCGGGGCTGGGCGGTTGGCCTGGCTTGCCTCCAGCCCTTTTTTCGTGCTGGTGCTGATAGCCTGGCTGGGCGGTTGGCCGGGCGAAGCCCCGGCCCTATCTCCTCCTGCGAATGAAATCCTTTCGCAGAATTTCTCGCCTGCGTTCACACTGTTCCGGTGTCCATTCGCCCGGAAAGTAATCCAACCACGAAATCGGAGCTTCTTCCGGGGCCAGTATGCGAACTTTCTGATGCTTCAGGAGTGTCCGGGGTTTCTCCGGGGCTCCCGAGGGACTCACAGGGGCATCTGCGGGACTCACAGGTGGGGTTTCCCCGCGCTGTCTGGCCCTCCATCGCCTCATATAGCTCCTCTGATATTCGGTTTTCTTCCGTGGGTCACGATACGGCATCCTTCCTCCTTCGAATCGAGCCAACGACAGATTCTGTCAGTGACTCTATTTTCTCCATCATTCCAATACATCGCTCACGCTCCACCAGGTGGATGTACCTCTGGGTGGTCTGGTAGCTTCGATGCCGGGCGAACTGCCGGGTCAATTCTATGTCCCGACACATTCGATACATCTCTGTGATTGCCGTATGGCGTAGGCTGTGGAAAGTGTATATTTGACACCTCCAGAGTTCAAGCTGGATTCTTTTCCACGTCTGCCAGACAGCCTGCCGGGATATTCCTCTTCCACCGCCGAAAATACACTTTCCCCGGCGGGGCAGAGCCTCCAGACACCGCATCGCCGAATCAGAGATGAGAGCCGGCATCCGAGAGCCTTTCTTGGCCCGACTGGGTATCACCCAGCGCCGGATGGCCGACCCGACGAGGACATCCCGCCACATCAGGCGGGCTATTTCCGTTTCCCTCAGGCCTGAACGGAGTGCCAGCAGTATGATGCCCTGATGTTCTGCCCGCCTGCCTGCGGGATTGCCCTTCCGGGTCTGGAGCCATCCGACCAGCTGGGAAATCTCATCGCTGGACAGCACCTGCACATCTGTGCTATAATTTTCACCCACGGAAAGACCTCCTCTGCCTATATCGTGCTCCATCTACATCGACCGGCTGGGAGGTCTTTTTTTGTTTCCGAAATGCTTTACTTTTTATCTGATATGTTAATTATTGTAAGAAAATAGCTCCCGGCATCCTCACCACGGCTAAACCTGCCTTGAAGACAGCTGATTTCAATAAGCTCCCAGTAAAATACTACTCCGGGGAATCTCCCGAAAGGAGGTCGGCAATGGAAATATCCTCCGAAGACGGGGCCGGTTCTTCGCCAGCCCTCTCGGCCATCTGCCGGAGTTTTTCCACGGTATCGTCAGGGGATTCTGCCTGAATATTATCTTCTTCTTCCAGGGGAGCCTCATCGCCGTATATTTCATCGAGTCTTTGCTGGATGACTCCGGCAATTTTTTCGTATCCGCACTTTTTAGCCAGCTGTCTGGGAGCTTGCCCCTGTCCGCCGGATATTTCCACATCAGCGCCCTTCTTTATGAGAAGCTCTACCATATCGAAATGTCCTGCTTCTATGGCATCGTGCAGGGGAGTATTGCCCCGGTTATCGGTATCATCCAGCCGGGCATGTTTTGCCATCAGAAGCATGGCGGCAATGACATGATTACCTGCGGCGGCTTCGTGAAGGGGAGTTCTTCCAAGGCTGTCCCGAACCATCACCTTTGCGCCTCTTTCGATGAGCATCTTTACAATCTCGTTGTATCCCTTGGAAGCAGAAGCATGAAGGGGAGTCTGTCCTGTCCGGTTGGCTGCGTTGGGGTTTGCGCCCTTGGCCAGCAGGAGGTCTGTCACTTCTTCCATTCCCCTGGATGCAGAGCCATGCAATGGAGTGGAGCCGTTGCGGTTTTCCCCGTTCACCTCAGCCCCCTTGGCAATGAGCAATTCCGCCACTTCCCGGTTTCCAAAAAAAGTAGCAGTGAGCAGGGGTGACCATCCTGATTCATTCTCCTGGTTGAGTTCTGCCCCTTCGTGGAGGAGATACCTTGCCACCTGGCCGTGGAGATGCCGGACTGCAAGGTGAAGAGGGGTGTTGCCCCTGTCATCCTGAGAGCTGATTACTTCCGGATCCCCTCCCTCCCGGAAGCTGTCATCAACAATCGATTTAATCTTTTCCAGATTCCCTTCCTTAGCAGCAACATGTATGTCCGACATCTGCAAACCACCTTTTTGTATCAATTTATTAATAATTTAATGATATTTCTATTTGACAGATGTTTTTCCCTGTTTTCATTTTAACATGACAGGGTTAAATGCCCGTCATCCATGAAAGGATTCTGGCAGCCCGGCTTGTATCATCCGGCGAATTACTGGGTTTTATCAACTGTCATGTTAACCAGGAATTTTTTCGCTACTGACAGAGTAAAAGAATCGCCGGGGGCAAGGGACATGAACAGAACCGCCCCTTCTGACGGAGAAAGAGGCACCAGAGATATTATTCCCCGATAATCACTGCCATCTCTGCGACAGCGGATCCTGGCATACTTCTCCCGTTGGGCGATAGAGTTCTGTCCGTCATCAAAGGCCAACTCTTCACTTGCATTATCTTGTGCCAGTGTGGAGATCCTGTCCCCGGAGGGATT
>CAYNGH010000268.1:0-2645 GCA_964396845.1 uncultured bacterium
GTCGCAAGACAGGCCCAGCTGTTCCCGCAGAAGGTTCATATTGCCATGCTCAACGAAACAGTCGGGGACTGCCACGTTCTGCACCCGGCACTTTATCCCGGCCCGGTTTATGACCTCGCACACCCCGGCACCAAAGCCACCGCATACGGTGTTTTCCTCTGCCGTCACAATATGGCCGGTTTCCCGGGCAAGCCTGACTACCAGCTCCTCATCCATGGGCTTGACAAAACGCATGTTGACAACCCAGGGATCTATTCCATAGTTGGCTAACTTTTCTGCAGCCAGCAACGCAGGGTAAACCATGCTTCCCACTGACAGAATGGCCATGTCCTTTCCCTGTCGCATCACGTCAGCCTTCCCCGGCTCCAGAACAGTCCATTTGCCGGGAGGCTCCATGGGCACACCCACACCCCGGCCCCTGGGGAACCGGATTGCAACAGGGCTGTTATAATCGAATGCGGATTTGAGCATCAACTGCAGTTCGTTTTCATCCTTGGGGGCCATGATGATTATCCCGGGGATGGAGCGCAGGTATGTCAGGTCAAAAACACCGTGGTGTGTGGGGCCGTCTTCTCCCACAACCCCGGCCCGGTCAATGGCAAACACCACCGGCAGTCCCTGCAGGCATACATCGTGAAAAATATTGTCATAAGCCCGCTGAAGGAAAGTTGAATATATGGCCACCAGGGGCTTCATCCCTGCAGCGGCCATCCCTGCGGCAAAAGTGACCCCATGAGGCTCGGCAATCCCCACATCAAAGAGGCGATGAGGAAACACCTCACCAAAAGGAACCAGTCCGGTACCGTCGGGCATGGCTGCGGTGATAGCAACAATCTTTTCATCTTCCTTTGCCAGCTGGATTAATGTATCACAAAACACCGCAGTATAAGAAGGAACCATCCGGGAAGAACCCTCGTCCTCATCCCCACGGCCATTCCCCGTATCCACATCAAAGGGAACGGCCCCATGCCATGTGGTGGAGTCCTTCTCTGCAGGCAGGTAACCCCTTCCCTTCTGAGTCATGATATGAATCAGCCGGGGGCCTTTCATATCCCGCACCAGACGGAGGTTCTTCACAAGCCCGCCAATGTCATGGCCATCAAAGGGGCCAAGATAAGTAAAACCCAGCACCTCAAAGAGAACTCCCGGGCGCACTGTGACAAGGTAAGTGAGATGATTTTCCACCATCTCGGCAAAGTTCAACAGGGATTTGCCCACCAGGGGAAGATTCTTCACAAAACGCCGGGTATTACGCCGTAGTTTGACATATGATGGCGCCATCCGCAAATGGCTAAGATGCCGGGCTACGGCTCCTACATTTTTTGATATGGACATCTCATTGTCGTTGAGGATTACCACAATATCAGTTTCCAGCTGGCCGGCATTGTTCATGGCTTCAAAGGCAAGCCCCCCGGTCATAGCGCCGTCACCGATGACAGCCACCACCTGATGGCTCTCTCCCTTCATGTCCCGGGCCTTGGCAAATCCCAGGGCCGAGGATATGGAAGTGCTGGAATGCCCGGCCCCGAAGGGATCGTGGCACGACTCACAGGGTTTGGTAAAACCGCTGAGGCCACCTTGACAGCGGATGGTAGAAAACTGAGCCATCCGCCCTGTTATCAGCTTGTGGGCATAACACTGATGGCCTACATCCCAGATAATCCTGTCCCGGGGAGAATCAAAAACCTTGTGAATCGCCAGAGTAAGCTCCACGGTCCCCAGGCTGGAGGCCAGATGACCGCCGGTCCTGCTGATGGTTCCTATGATGACCGAACGCAGGTACTCCGCCAGATCCCGGAGCTGATCCTGATTCATACCCTTCAAATCGTCAGGGCATTTTATTTTAGAAAATTGCGCCTTGTCCACAATACAAAACAGATCCTTTAATGCCGGCGTCTTAGCAGGTAAAATGCCAGCTCCCTGAGTATATCACCCCTGGATCCAAAAATCTTCAGGGCTTCCACTGCCATGTCTGTGGCAGTCCGGGCCATCTCCCGGGATTCCTCCACCCCGTAAACCGCAGGAAAACTCACTCCCGGCTCATCATGGGGCCAGTCCAGAAGATCATCAACAATCTGGTAAGTCAGGCCGATATTACTGCCATACACCGACAGGGCTTCCAACTGTTCTTCGCTGCCTCCAGCCAGAATCCCCCCGGCAAGAAGGGCCGCATTGATAAGCGCGCCGGTCTTTTTCCGGTGAATCTCCTGAAGAATTTCGCCATCCACATGTGCTGTCTGCTGATGGGCCAGGTCCAGCACCTGCCCGCCGGTCATTCCCCGGTGGCCGGCACTGCGGGAATAAAGCCTCACCACCTGCAGAACCTTCTCCGGGGATATTCCCTCCACCTTGGCATTCTCCGCAAGAACCCCAAAAGCATGAATCAACAGGCCGTCCCCCGCCAGCAGTGCCGTATCCTCACCAAACATCACATGACAAGTCTTTTGTCCCCGGCGAAATTCATCATCATCCATGCAGGGTAAATCATCATGAATCAGGGAAAAATTGTGAATCAGCTCCAAAGATAATGCCGCGGGGATCACCTTTTCCCCGGCCATACCGCAGGCCTCAGTGCTGGCCATCACAAGGATCGGCCTGAAACGTTTCCCTGATTTCAGACAGTATCTGTAAGCTTCCGAGAGGGG
>CAYNGH010000269.1:0-2622 GCA_964396845.1 uncultured bacterium
CAGCGTCAGCCCCGGTATAAATACCGCAGCCGTCAATGACCGGGATGATCCTGCCTGCCTGTTGTCCTATGACTCCCGCCTCAGTGAAGACATCCTTCACCAGTTCTTCTAACATATCCTCGTCTTCATATACGACTTCATCCTTGTGGAAGCCCAGGTGACCTCCGGCCTTGGGGCCTTCCACCACAACTGCGTCGGGATAGCGTTGGTATCTCTTGGCCCAGGTGCGGGCAATTACCGTGAGAGCCCTGGTTGAAGATACTATGGGGATGAGCTTGATATGAGGGTCTTCCACAAACTGGGGCAGTTTCATGGGCAGTCCCGCCCCGGAAACTATAAAGTCAACCCCTTCCTGTGATGCAGTCCGGGCCAGGTCTTCGTAATTGGTGAGAGCCACCATTATATTTACGCCGAAAACACCATCGGTAAGTTCTCGGGCCTTGCGGATTTCCCGCTGAAGCCCCTTTCTGGAGGCGGATATATAATCGGATTCGTTTTCGGCAGTTCCGTAACCAAGTCCAACACTGGCAATGGTTCCTGCGGCACCGCAATTGGCCACAGCACTGGCCAGGGAGGAAGTTGATACCATTACTCCCATGCCCCCCTGAATAATTGGAATCTCTATGGTAAGATCCCCGATAACAAGGGGTTTTAAATATTTATACATTAATCAGATCCTTTCCAACCTGTTGGAGAAAAAAGCAATATAACTCCCGGCAGGCAACCAAGGGTGTCTGCGACAACCGGCGCTACCACCGGGAGGCTATGAACGGTTTTGCCTTTCCCCGGGTACTGGACAATTATTGAATCCTCATTTATTCCAAGGTTCACTGTTTATTTCTAAAACCAGATGCATACTCCTTTTGATTTTGCCGATTTATGGAAATATTTCTCCGGCACTTGTGCCGATTATATCATCACCTGAAGCGGGGATCAATCCCTTCCGGGAATAATTCCATGATTGATTTGCCAGACATTTTTTTCTTATGGGGGCGAGTATGTGAAAATATTCGTAATCCTCGCCGATTCCGGTTCCGGGTTGAAACGGCTTTTTGCCAGGATGGCCCGGAGGGCAATCTGCATGAAGGGCAGAATATACTGTTCCGGTGATATTATTCCTGTTACCGGAATAGATTCCTTGAAAAATATTTTTTTGGTGGTGATTCTGTGAATATTTTTATAACTGGACTTTCAAGAAAAGCCCTCCTGCTGATTTTTGCCCTGATTCTATGTGCGGGGACGGCATTTGCCCGCATCGGGGCTGAAAGTCCTTCCTGGACGGTGCTTGTTTATATCAATGGCAACAGCGAATCCCTGTTGCAGAGATATAATGAAGAGAGCCTGGAGGCTTTGGAAGACCATGGTTTTCACAAGGATATCGTTGTGATGGTTCAGATATCCCGGGGTGATGATGATGCCCGGGCTGTCCGGTACCTGATGGAGGAGGATGGCAGAAAGGTTCTTTTGGACCTTGGCACAACCAACATGGGGGATTACCGGGTTCTGGAGGATTTCATCACCTGGGGAATGACCCGTTATCCAGGGGATCATACTGCCATAATTGTGAAGGGCCATGGTGTGGGCCACTTGGGGTTGATGAAGGATCTGGTCACCGGGGACCGGATTTACCTGTCCCAGCTGGAGGAGCTCCTGGGCCGTGTGGTGGAAAGGACCGGCAGAAAAATTGACGTGTTCGGGTTTGATTCCTGCCATATGGCAAATGCTGAAACCGCCTATGCCCTTAGAAACTCTGTTCGTTACATGGTGGCCTCTTCGGAGATTTCCTATGCTCCCAACTGGGAATACGGCAGGATGCTGGAAGAGGCCGGAAAAAGACTCTCTGCCGGGGATCTGAATCCAGAAGAGATGGCGATGATCATGGCCCGGCATACCTGCAACAAGTGGTTCACCACCATCTCTGTCATCGACTGCTCCGGGATGGATGCTTTTGCCCGGAAGCTGAAAATACTTTCGACAGCACTGCTGGCATCGGATATATCTCCGGGTGTTTACCGGGATGTTTCACAACTCCCAGGCGTTCAGCCAGAAAAAATTCTGGCCCGAGGATCCCAATGAAGATTATTTTTTCATGACCCAGATGAGGGACCTGGCATCTATCGCCATGAACCTGGCGGTCAGTGATTCTCTTTTTGACGAGAATATCAGGAAGGCTGCGGTGGATCTTTACGGCTTCATAAAATACCGGCTGGTTGTGTATGAAAGAAACCTGGACATTCCGGAGCTGGCGGATCATCACGGCCTTTGCATATACGCCCCGGTTGCTGATGCCGGGGATTTTTCCCAGCATTACAGCAACCGCCTGACCCTGGGGGAGGCCACCTTGTGGGACAGGGTTGTTCAGAAAATCGGGAATCCTGCTTCTGACGGGGGAAATAAGTAGCAGTCCCCGGCTGTTTTTCTTTTGATTCCCCGGGGTGGAATTTAATGTTTAATTATAGGATTCGATGTCTTGCTGTTGAACATAAAAGGGAACTGTTTTTCCCCTCCTGGGCCTGTGGGAATTGATGTCTTCAGGGAGGCGGGGAAATGCCTGAATCTGGAGGTGTGAATGTTGGATGTTTCTTATACGGCCCCGCCCACGGTTACCGAGGCTCTGAAGAT
>CAYNGH010000270.1:0-2559 GCA_964396845.1 uncultured bacterium
TCCATATGCGTCACATCAATATCAATCACCTCGGGAATATCCAGGGGAAGTCCTTCGATGCTGACTGTGCGCATGAGCCGGTCCATCATTCCGCCGGCCTTGACACCCTTCGCTTCGCCCACGAGGCGGATGGGAATCTCGGTGCTTACCTTTTCCGTCAGGGAGATCTTCTGGAAATCAACATGAATATAGCTCTTCTGGAAAACATCCTTCTGGAAGTCAGCCACCATGGTGGTGTAGGTTTCCAAGTTGCCACCGCTGTCAACTTCAATGTTCAGGATGACCCTGGTTCCACCGCTGGTGGAAAGGGCCTTGCTCATGTTGAGGGCATCCACGGCAACCATGACATTTTCAAAATTCTTGCCGTATATGATGCCGGGGACCTCTCCCATTCTACGAAATTTCTTGCATTCTTCCTTGCCGCTTTTAATCCGCTTGCGGGCTTTCAGATTAACCTGGTGCATGAATTAAAACTCCTTTCGGTATGTAAAAACCGTAAATAATCCAGAAACAGATAAATATTTTGTATCACAATAAAGACACCGTGTCAACAGCACAGGCAAAATTAACTAAACATACAACTTGCTGATGGACAGATTAAAGAAATTGCGACGGATCACCTCGCCGAACATGGGCGCTACCGACAGCCTCAACAGTTTTCGAATATCCCTGTTCTCGGGAAGGGGTATAGTGTTGGTCACTGCCACTTCCTTGATGGGAGATTCGTTTATCATGTCGATGGCATCCCCCGCCAGGACCGGGTGAGTAGCGCAGGCATAAATCTCCTTTGCTCCCAGGTCTTCAATCATATGAGCCGCCTGAACCAGGGTTCCCCCGGTGGAAATCATATCATCAATCAAGATGGCTTTCTTGTTCCTGACATCTCCCACTAACTCCACCAGTTCCGCCACATCCGGCTTGGGACGGCGTTTAAAAATAATCGCCATGGATGCATTGAGCCTTTCGGCAAACTCTCTGGCCCGGGCAACTCCTCCGGCATCAGGAGAAACAATTACCACCTGATCCCCGGAAAGCCCCCGTTCTTTGTAATGGTATTCAAAAATCGGGTATGCAAACAGGTTGTCCACAGGTATGTCGAAAAAACCCTGAATAGCCATGGAATGAAGATCCATGGTGATAATCCTATGAGCCCCCGCCACCGACATCAGGTTTGCCACCAGCTTGGCAGTAATCGGCTCTCTTCCGGTGGTTTTCTTCTCCTGCCGGGCATAGGCAAAATATGGAACAATCACATTCACGGAAGTGGCAGAAGCCCTCACCAGGGCATCACACATCACCAGTAGCTCCATCAGGTTGTCATTCACCGGCCAGCATATGGGCTGAATAACAAAACACTCAAACCCCCTGACTGATTCTTCGATTTTGACTTTAATCTCACCGTTGGTAAAACGGGAAACCAAAGCTCCCGACAGGGGGATCTCAAGATAAGATGCAATATCCCTGGCCAGTTCACGGTTGGCATTGCCGGTAAAAAGCCTGATGTTCTGATCCTTGAGAGTGGGGAACTCACCCTGATCCAGGGCCAGAATATTTTTCCAAATCCCCTTGTATTTCATGGACTTCTGCTGAATTTTCTTAATGGTATCCACCATTGTCACAACCTCCCGTCAGGTTTTAACCGTTTTTATTCTGCCCGGAAAAGGCAGGATGTTTTAACAGATTGTCCAGCATCACCATCTGGAAATGAAGCTCATCCTCATCGGTAATCTCCAGCAACTCCCGGTTGATGGTGCTGTATATCACCGAAAGAACATAATACAACAGCTGTGGCTCCTGATCAATACCGGAAATAATTCTGCCCACTGCAGGATCAAGGGCGTTGATAATCAGGTAGTTGTTTTGCCTGTTAAACATGACCATGGGCTTATCCTCCAGGTAACCCACCGACATGTTTTTTAATACCTTTTCCGACAGTTTATAATCCCCCTCTTCCCGGATAATCCGCAGTTCCCGCTTGAGAGTGAACAAGAAGCGATCCTCCGGGGAAAGATCCTCCCGGGAAGCCAGGGGAACTTCCTCGGAAACCTCTTTTGCCTTTACCACAGAAGGCACAACATTATCCGGCTCAATCAGCGGGGCAGGGGCTTCTTTTCCGGAAGAAAAATGTGACTTGTCAGAATCTTTTTTTGACCTTTTTTTCGAAGGCTTCTTTCCCTCTGTCTTACGCCGGTCCATATCCTCCCTGAGCTTTCGGCTTTCCTGACGGGCTTCTTCTCGTTGCCGTTTCATCTCCTCCACCAGCCGTTCCTGCTCCCGGCGCTGGATTATCTTGTGGAAATGAACCAGTTTATCAATACCAAATACCCGCTGACAGAATTTCTGGGCATAACTGCCCGGCTCCAGAAGTAAAACCGCCTCCTGAGATTCAATCTCCAGAGAAGAATCCGGATTCCTGCCCTGTGGCCCTTTCATATCATTGTTAACTGACAGGGAACTGCCCTCCACATCACTGAGGGAATTGACATAAGGCACATATCCCAGTCGCTGAAGCATCTCAAAGACCACCTTGAGGCTCACGAATCTCCCGTCGGTTATGGG
>CAYNGH010000271.1:0-2557 GCA_964396845.1 uncultured bacterium
TTCGTCATGGCAACCATCAGGCCGCCATAACAGGATACCCCGGCATTACCGGGGACCCGGAAATGTACTTCCGCCAGAGCTGGGATAGAAACAACGCGGTGCTGGGAGGCACAAACCTTTCTTTCTATCGAAACGACGAAATCTATTCCCTGCTCCGCCGGATCCGGTTCAGTGAGGATGAAAATACCATACTCGACGCCTTCGCCCGAATCCAGGAGATCATTGCCGATGACGCTGCAATCATACCTCTTTATCACAACCAGACCCTGCTGGTAATGAACCGGAATGTTATGGGGGTTCAGTCGGGATATGACGGATTAATTGACTTTTCCAGGGTTTGGCTGGCCAGATAGAAGGAAATGGGCCTGATGGTGGAAAAAATACCTTATGTGAACAAGGATTTTTTATTTTTTTTTATTAATTCCGGAATAATTCCACGACACAACAGAGATTAATCAAGAGGTAACAGCAAAATGACAGAAAAAGAACACAAGGGCCTGCCATCAACTGCATACGAGATGATTCCGGGAGATCAGTATGAGCCTTATGTACCCGACAAAACCGATCTGCAGGAAGTCAGCTTTCTGGCAGTGATCCTGGGGATTCTTCAGGGAATTATTTTTGGAATGGCCATGGTCTATGTAGGATTAAAAGTAGGCATGACCATTTCTGCTTCAATCCCCGCAGCAGTTATATCCATGGGTATCATGAAAGGTCTTTTCCACAAGGGAAACATCCTGGAAACCAACCTTGCCAAGACCATCGCTTCTGCGGGAGAATCCATGGCGGCGGGAATCATATTCACTCTGCCTGCAGTTTACCTGTGGCCCGAGTTCAAGGGGGAGATTGCTGCCAGCTTTCCCCTGTGGAAGATGGCCCTGATTGCAGCCATCGGCGGAAGTCTTGGCGTCCTGCTGATGATCCCCTTGCGACGGTTTCTCATTGTCCAGGAACATGGCAAGCTGAAATACCCCGAGGGGACTGCCTGCGCTGAAGTCCTGGTGGCGGGAGAAGTCGGCGGAAACCCTGCCAAGCTGGTATTCTCAGGAATCGGCGTGGGAGCTGTGTATAAATTCCTGCAGGATTCTTTGAAACTCTGGATGGATCAGGTCACCTTTCAGATACCTTTTGTACGGAACATGGAATTTTCCGCAGAAAACTCCCCCATTCTCCTGAGTGTCGGATATATTATCGGCCTGCAGGTATCTTCATACATGCTCTCGGGAGGTCTTCTGGCATGGTTTGTGCTGATCCCGATGATCAGTTATTTTGGAGAGAGCATCACCACTGCGGTGGCCCCGGGGTTAATCCCCATCAGCCAGATGACCGCATCTGAAGTATGGAGCAGTTACATCCGCTATATCGGCGCCGGTGCCGTGGCCATGGGAGGCATTATATCCCTGTCCAAGTCGCTTCCCACCATCATAACATCTTTTAAGGTCGCCTTCCGGGAATTCGTGTCCGATGTCAAGGCATCCAAGGACGGCGGTGATAAAATCGAAAAGAAACGCACCAACGACGACCTTCCCATCGGACAAGTCCTGGTGGCATCGCTAATTCTCATAGTCCTCATTGCCCTGACAGGCACCATATCCAACAACTTCATCAAGGCAACCGTCGGCGCAGTGATGGTGTTTGTCTTCGGGTTCTTCTTTGTCACCGTATCGGCACGAATTGTTGGTCTTGTGGGAACCTCCTCCAACCCTGTATCAGGTATGACCATAGGCACTCTGATCCTGTCCACGGTAATCTTCAAATTTATCGGTCTGGAAGGGATTGACGGAATGGTCACATCACTGATGGTGGGGACCTTTGTATGTATCGCCATGGCCCTTGCCGGGGATATTTCCCAGGACCTGAAAACCGGATTCCTGGTGGGAGGTACTCCCCGCTGGATGCAGTTAGGTGAAATTGTAGGAGTATGCGCCGCGGCCTTCTTTGTGGTCTGGACAGCGCATTTCCTGGCACCTCAGATCCAGAGCGGTGAATTCCCCGCTCCCCAGGCAAATCTAATGGCTATTATCATCCGGGGGATAATGGAAAGCCAGCTCCCATGGGTGCTGGTAATAACCGGGGCATTCGTTGCCGTATGCATCGAGCTTCTGGGCATCCCTGCCCTGCCGGTGGCGGTGGGCCTGTATCTTCCCCTGTCCCTTTCAACCCCGATAATGGTGGGAGGCATTCTGTCCTGGCTCACCGTAAGGCTTTTCAAGGATGAAGAATACAAGAAGCGCAACGAAAACGGCATCCTGTCGGCATCAGGACTGATTGCCGGCGATGCCCTCATGGGTCTTGTGGTGGTGGCCATCGCCGCAAGAATGGGTTCTGACGGAATGGCTATGTACTGGGCCGGTTCCTGGTGGCGGTCATTGTCCATCGTGGTTTTTGCTCTTATATCGGCATACCTCTGGTATAATGTGATAAAAAAGGCCCCTGAGGATGAAATGGCGGCTTCCTGCTGTGGCGGAGGAGAAAATATCTCCCCATCTCCGGCGGATACTCAATCGAAGGATTCAGCGGAATCTGCCGGTGAAGATACCCGCCGGTCTGAAGATAT
>CAYNGH010000272.1:0-2540 GCA_964396845.1 uncultured bacterium
TTTGAGATTTCTCAAAACACACTTCAATCCACTTTTTACTTTGAGTAACTCCTGTTATATTATAGATTTACATGGAATCACCTTTGTTGGGGTTTCATCTGGTGTTATCCATACACAAAGATTGGTGAATTATCTTTTCCGGTCTTGATTCCCCGGGGGATATATGATATTCTAATTAAAATTATTTTGGCCTAGTTTTATTGTACAATCAATCAACCACAGATGAGGGGATACTTATGTTCAAAGAAGCGGGAAAACTGGAACTGGTGAAGATGGAGCATCGTCTTTTGGACTGGTGGGAAAAGAAAGACATCTTCAACAAGCTTCGGAAAAAAAATCAGGACGGCCCCCGTTGGTCTTTTTTAGACGGGCCTATCACCGCCAACAACCCCATGGGGGTTCACCATGCCTGGGGCCGGGCTTACAAGGATATATTCCAGCGGTATCATGCCATGCTGGGGTGCCATATGCGTTATCAGAACGGCTTTGACTGCCAGGGCCTCTGGGTGGAGGTGGAGGTGGAAAAGGAGCTGGGGTTCAAGTGCAAGCGGGACATTGAGGAATTCGGGGTGGATCGTTTTGTCAACCTGTGCAAGGAGAGGGTTTACAAGTATTCCCATATCCAGTCGGAGCAGTCCAAACGGCTGGGTTACTGGATGGACTGGGACAATTCTTATTTTACCATGTCCGATGAGAACAACTATACCATCTGGCATTTTCTGCGGAAGTGTCATGACCGGGGATGGATATACCGGGGATCCGATGTGATGCCCTGGTGTCCCCGCTGTGGCACTGCCCTATCGGAACACGAAATTGTAACCGAAGGCTACAAGGAGATGGTTCACCGTTCTGTTTATCTCAAGTTCCCTCTGTTGGATCGGGAAGGGGAAAGCCTGCTGGTCTGGACTACCACCCCTTGGACCCTCACATCCAATGTGGCCGCGGCAGTTCATCCTGAGCTGAACTATATCCGGGTTCGCCAGGGAAATGAAGTCTATTACCTGCTGGAATCTCTGAAGGATATTCTCACCGGGGATTATCAGGTGGAGGAAACTTTTCCCGGCAGTCGCCTGGTGGGGCTTCGTTATCGGGGGCCTTTTGATGAGCTTCCTCCCCAGAAGGGAGTGGAGCATCGGGTCATTCCCTGGAAGGAAGTCACCGAGAAGGAAGGTACCGGTATTGTCCATACCGCACCGGGATGCGGTAAAGAAGACTTCGCTCTGTCCCGGGAGCATGATCTTGCGGTGATTGCTCCTCTGGACGAATCGGGTAGTTATGTGGAAGGCTTTGACTGGCTTCAGGGACGCTTTGCCGGTGATGTGGCGGAGGATATATTCAACAGCCTCAAGGAAAAAGGCATCCTCTACAAGATCGAAGATTACACCCACCGCTATCCCGTATGCTGGCGGTGCGGAGTGGAGCTGGTATTCCGGCTGGTGGACGAATGGTTCATCAGTATGGACACCCTGCGCCATCAGATAATGGAAGTCACAAAAAAGATCCGGTGGATGCCCGACTTTGGAATGGAGCGGGAGCTGGACTGGCTCCGGAATATGCACGACTGGTGCATATCCAAGAAACGTTACTGGGGATTGTGTCTGCCCATATACTACTGCAGGGACTGTGACAGCTTTGACGTGATTGGATCCCGAGAAGAACTGAAGGAGAGGGCCGTGGAAGGATGGGATCATTTTGAAGGGCATTCACCCCACAAACCCCATATCGACAAGGTTAAAATCAAGTGTTCCCAGTGCGACAAAGTGATCTCCCGGATTCCCGATGTGGGGAATCCCTGGCTGGATGCAGGGATTGTCCCCTTCTCCACCATGCACTACCTGACGGATCCGGAATACTGGAAGCAGTGGTTCCCTGCGGACTTCATCACCGAGTGCTTCCCCGGCCAGTTCCGCAACTGGTTTTATTCCCTCCTGGCCATGAGTACTGTTCTGGAGGATGCTCCTCCCTTCCGGGCAATACTGGGCCATGCTCTGGTGAAGGATGAACACGGCAAGGATATGCACAAGAGCGCAGGCAACTCCATCCCCTTTGACGTGGCCGCCGACAGGATGGGATGCGAGGTGATGCGTTACATATACGCGTCCCAGAACCCCTTCCGCAACTTGAATTTCGGATACGGCCTGGGCCAGGAAATCCTGCGGAAACTCCTGACATACTGGAACTGCTATACATTCTTCACCACATATGCCTCGGTGGATCGGTTCAATCCCGGTGAACACGCGCTGGATCCGGATCGCCTCACCCTCATTGACCGTTGGCTGTTGTCCCGGCTGAACACTCTGACGGGCCGGGTCCGGGAGCGTTACGAGGATTATGATCTGGCCTCGGTGATGCGGATGATGGAAGATTTTATCGACGATCTCTCCAACTGGTACATCCGCACCGGACGGAGGCGGTTCTGGAAGAGCGAATCAGATCAGGACAAGAACGTGGCATACCTGACCCTTTACCATACCCTCATGACTTTGGTGAAGCTGTATGCCCCGGTGATGCCCTTCCTGTCCGAGGAGATGTATCAGAAT
>CAYNGH010000273.1:0-2447 GCA_964396845.1 uncultured bacterium
CATTTTCATCCAGTTTGCCCTTGGCCTCGAACATAATGCCGCCATATCCTGAATCCTGATTTTCATAATCCCGCCAGGCAATTCTTGACCAGCGGTATGCGGATTCGTAAACTGTCAGTGTAAAGTCTGCCCCCTTTACCGGTGCGCCGAAGTAATAACTGCCGTCGATGATGACCTTGATCCTGTCACCGGCCACATACTGGGGGCGATCCGTGGAAACTTCCACCTTGAACTCGGGCTTGCGGTATTCTGACACTTCAAAATAGCTGTAGGACTTGTCCCCCAGAACATCGGTGACAATGGAATAAGTGCCCAGGGGAGGTTCCGAACCCAGAGTGAACTGGCCATGAAGGGTGCCCATGGAATTGGTGTGGTAGTTTTTTTCAAATATGACATTGCCCCTGGTATCGGTAACCTTGATCTGAGCTCTGGCACCCCGGGGGACTATATAACTGTGGTCTTGTTTCCGGCGGATGATCCCTTTGAAGAATACTGTCTGTCCAGGCCGGTAAACAGGTCTTTCGGTATATAGATAAACCTTGTTGCCGTGGGGATTTCCCGATGAATATGTCCGGGAAAAGGCAAAGTCATCGCCGGCGCTGGCGAAAATTCGAAATGAGTTACGGCTTTCATAGTTGTGAGTGAGGATTCCGTCCCCGTCGGTTTTTCTCGAGGTCAGCTGACGGCTGAAGTTTCTGCTGTTTTCATAAAGACGAACTGACGCGTCCCTGACGGGTTTTCCAGTGGTGAAGCTTTGGGCATATACTAGCATCTGGGTTGGAGAGCGCTTGGTTATAAGGCCCAGGTCAGTTTTCATAACCCAGGTGCTCCGTTCCATGGATCCCTGATCAGCCCGGGCTTTGATTATGTAGAGTCCCTTGTCTTGAAGGGGCAACCGCATGGTGCCGGAAAAATCGCCATCTTCATTGAATCGGGCGGTGTAGCTGGTTTCAATCACCGGCTCCCGACCTTCCATATCAAGGAGTTCCCAACGGCTGTTGTTCTGGAAAAAGTTCAGGTAATGGGCGGGGTTTATTTTGTAAACCTTCAGGTTGATTTTCTTGACCAGGTATCCCCGGAATCCCACCTCGGGCATCTCATCGGGAGAGAAGACTTTCTGATATGCATACATGTAATATGTGCTGGGGCGTCGGACCATCTTGAAGTCTATGTTTCGGGTGGATTCTCCCTCTTGGACGGAAACCTTGCGGTGGTAGGAATATGAATATCCTCTGGCATTGGCACTTATGGTATGCTGGCCCGCGGGGACTCCGAAAAGTTCATATTGTCCGTTCTTGTCGGTTTTTACAAAGGTTGCCCTGGTGGGATGGTTCACTGTGGCGTTTTTGATGGGCAGGCCGTTGTCGTGGGAGAAGACTTTCCCGGTGATGCTTCCGGTGGGTGTTTCCCTGGATATGGCCAGGGTTGACAGCAGGCCTGTGCATACCAGGACAATTACAAAGGCCATCAACCGTGTTGTATTTATAACCGGTAATTTTTTCATTGGAAGCATCTCCCCCCGGTTTTTGTTTTTCGAAACAGGGGCCCCAGTTATTTGTCGGCACCCTTCCCTGCTTCTTCCTGATTATTTTCTACCGGTTTTTATAAATTCCTTGAAAAAGTAAGCTTAATTAACAGGATTTAGTAGGCCCGGTAAGAACATGATACAAAACATTGTATTGTGGAATGTATGCGCAGCATTATCGAGAAATCCATAAAAGAATCCATCCGAATTAAGGAAGAACTTCTTAAAATGGCTCCCCGTATTGAAAAAGCCGGGGAGATAATCTGGGACCGCCTGAACCGGGGCGGCAAGATAATACTGCTGGGCAACGGCGGTTCCGCAGCTGATGCTCAGCATATCGCAGCGGAGATGGTGGGAAGGTTCAAGTATGAACACACTCCCATCCCTGCAGTGGCTCTTTCCACCAACACCTCGATTATCACCGCTGTGGCCAATGATTTTGGGTATGACGAGATATTCAACCGCCAGATGATGTCCCTGCTGATGCCTGAAGATGTTGTTGTGGCCATCAGTACATCGGGAGATTCTCCCAATGTTATCCGGGCTGTTGAGTTTGCCCGGGAATGGGGAGCTGCAGTGCTGGCGCTTTCGGGCAAGGACGGGGGCCGGCTGGCCCACTGTGCTGATTATTGCATTATTGTTCCCGGTCAGTCCAGCGATCGTATTCAGGAGGCTCATATTCTGGTGGGGCATATACTCTGCGAGATAATCGAGGAGCGATGGATGAAGGAAGAGGCGACACCGGATAAACCCCGCCACAACAGGAAATTCGTATGCTGATAATGTTTTTTGGGTACTGTTAATCCGGTGTTTTGCCGGAAATTTATTATATTCAGGGGGTAAACTGATGAAGGACTACAAAATAGGATTAATCCTGGGAAATGAAATATCCATGCCTGATGCATTCGAGGGATTTCTCCGG
>CAYNGH010000274.1:0-2371 GCA_964396845.1 uncultured bacterium
AAATCATCAGGGCGGTCACCTTGGTGGCCCAGATTTGCCATCGTTTCCGGGGAAGGGACAGGAGAAAAGGCATGGTCCCACTCTGAACCTCTCCTGCAATAATCCCTGCTCCAAGAATCACCGGATACAGCATGGCAAACAATGCATAGAAAAACCACGACAAAGATTCCCTCAGCAACATGATGTTCTGAGGGTTAGTCTTTGTGAACAGTCCTGCAACGCCCGCCACCAGAGGAGATGCCAGGCACAGGAGAACCCCCAGAATCAAGATGAGCTTTCTTTCCTTCAACTCTTTTACAAACAGACTCCTTATCATATCCCAGCCTCCTTCTGCTCTTCACCGGTGAGCACCACAAATATATCCTCCAAGTCCATATTCACAAGGTCCAGCCCCATTTCTCCCCAGCTCTGGCGGGCCTTTTCGGGATCCTCTCCGGCACTTTGAAGCACCCCTTCAATCCGGCGATCCTGCTGATGCCAGCGCAATACCTGACTTCCCAATTTTTCCCGAATCTCCCCCGCCACAGCATCTTCCGGCAGGATAAAACTGAAGCGCTTCATTCCGGCCTTCAGCTCTTCAAGGGAGGAGTCCATCATCAGTTTCCCCTGGCATAACAAACCCACCCGGTCGGCAACCCTTTCCAGATCGTTGATGATGTGGGAAGAAAAAAACACAGTGCATCGGCTCTCATCCACCAGCTCCACCAGGGTTTCCAGAAACTCCCGGCGGACCACCGCATCCAGTCCCGATGTGGGATCATCCAGCAGGAGAAGCCGGGGATTATGGGACAGGGCCGTCACCAGAGAAACCTTGGCCCGGAATCCCATGGAAAGCTCCCCGAGAACCGAATCCCCCAAAAGCCCCAGGCGATTCATAAGTTTCATCGCCTTTTCCCCGTCCCACCGGCTACCGTATATTTCCTTCATCATATTCAGGACTTCTCTGACTCTCATCCAGTTGTAAAAGAAGGGAATCTCCGGCACATAACCGGTTTCCAGCTTGATTCCCACCGGATTTCTGGCGGGATCCATCCCCAGCACTTCAAGAGAGCCTTCGTCGGGAGTCAGGATGTTGAGGAGAAGGCGCATGGTTGTGGTCTTTCCTTCGCCGTTTCGCCCCAGATAAGCATAAATGCAACCCTCAGGGACATCAAGGTTCAGGCCCTGAAGCACTTTATTTCTGCCGAACCCTTTATGAAGGTCTTTGATTCTTATGGCAGTCTGTTGGGTCATTATTGATCCTCCTTCTTCCGGCTTTTCTGCCAGACCTCTTGGATTATCTCCAGAAGCCTGTCAAAGGCCACTTCAAACTTCCGGGCAAGTCCCACCAACTCCATGGCCTGTTCCTTCAATATCTCCTCACCCTGGGTCCGGGGAAGATCCTCCTGCTTTTCGCTGACAAAGGTTCCCTCTCCCCGGCGGGTTACAGTTATGCCGTCCCGCTCCATCTCGTTGTATGCCTTGGCTACGGTGTTGGGGTTAACCCTCAAGTCTATTGCCAGCTGGCGCACCGAGGGCAATCGATCCCCCGGGGACAGCATCCCTCCGGCAATGAGCATCTTGAATTCCCCGGCAATCTGCTGGTATATTGGCACTCCGCTGGAGGGGTCAATCCTGATATGCATTGACATTCATCCTTTCATAAGACCACCCTGTTAAATTTTTCCGCTACCTGAACAGACATGACATGCCCCGGTACCTGAGCAGGGATAACAGGCATTCTCGCTGATGTTCTTCCCGCTTCCCCCGCAGACCCGGCACCGGCCACTGCCGTTACAGGAAGGGCACAATGAAGACACCCCGCAGGCTCCTTCTGTTGACAGACCACCTGCATGGCCGGACTTTAACAGTGGCGATCCGGTCAACAACAGACGTTGGGAGTGACAGCAACTGCAGTTTTCATGAGAAGGGCTGACACTGGTTTCCGACAGCCCCCAGCAGGGCCTGAAATCAGAACCCCATGACAGGAGCATAATCAGAATCACTAAGGTTTTTAGAAAATATGCCTTCGATAACTTTCCCATAATCAGCCTCTATTGTATTATTGATATAGTGTATTATATCACTATTACACTGTCCTGTCAATAGTGAATCAGGATCAGTGCCGAAAATAAAAACGGGTGAAGAAATAAAAACAGCACCTGAAACAATAGACTCATTTAAGCCATCCGTGGTGCCGTTTGAGCCGATATTCTTTATTCCCGTTTAAAACCTGTGTCTTTCAATCCCGGGGCGATTTATTATTCTACAAGGCAACTGACATGGCAAGTGAAAAATTCAATACAGGACTTACGCTTTTTTTATTTTCGGGGGAACCTTTTTCGTGACCCATTTTTAAAAAATGGGGATAATATGAGTCGTGATGGTAATT
>CAYNGH010000275.1:0-2362 GCA_964396845.1 uncultured bacterium
TTAACAGAAAGTATTTTCAATTTTCTTAAAATCCAGCAGAATGATCATCCGCGCCGGGCTGGTTCTGATCAGGCTTGCGAGGCCCCTTTCATTTCCCCCATTGCAGGCAAACAGGATCTTCAACCGACATCCAGAAGGGTTAACAGGCCCGGTCTGCTTTTGTTGTGATCTGTGGACATCATTTGAAAGGAAGCCACGAAAAATCATGAAGAAAATCCTTATAATCGACAATGGCGGCACTGTTTCGATGAAAAGGGTCAGGGGAATGCTGGTGCCTGTTGATGGAAAAGAAGACATCCGCCGGTTGATTTTTGATCTCAAGAAAACCATCATGCTTTTTTATACCAGGGTGAATCAAATGGACAGTACCAATTTGCATCCGGGGTCTATGAAAAAGGTGTATGATGCCATTGCCAACAATTACCCGGCTTACGATGGCTTTGTAGTGCTGACAGGGACTGACACCCTGGCATATATGGCTTCTTTTTTGTCTTTCTGGCTGGGAGATATCCACCGGCCTGTTGTGTTGACCGGCTCCCAGAAACCCCTCAACATGCTGGGGTCCGACGCTCCGGGGAACATTTACTATTCCATCCTGTTCGCCTGCGAGAATATCCCTGAGGTGACGGTATTTTTCGGAAGCCATCTATTCCGGGGAAACCGGGTTACAAAGGTTGATTCCCAGGGGTTCTCCGCTTTCGAATCACCCAATTATCTCCCTCTTGGGCATGTGGATGCCCTCCGGCATCGGATTCACAAACCCCTGGAAAGCCTGCTGGATCCCTCCCGGAAAGAGAGTTTTCAATATGCATGGAGTGATCGGGTTCACATGTCCCTTCTCTACCCGGGTTTTAATCCCCAGGTTCTGGAAAACCTGATACCCCTCGGATACCGGGGTCTTATCATTGAAGCCTTCGGCATGGGAAACCTGCCCAACGAAGGGCCATACAGCCTGAGTCCTGCCATCGGCAGATTGGTACAGGAAGGGATGCTGGTGGCAGTCACATCTCAGTGTCTGCGGGGGTCGGTGCAGGTGGAGTATGAAACAGCCCGAACCTTTGAAGAACTCAGGGTAATATTTTTAGGAGATATGACCAAGGAATCAGCTTATGCCAAGATGTCCTTTTTGATGGGGAAAAGCGATGAAACCACGTGGATCCGGGAGATGATGACAACTCCCCTGGCAGGTGAAATAACCCTTTGACTACTTGTTAAGGCTTCGCAGAGATGGCGGAATGAGCAGGTTCTCATCACAGGTGAAATCTTTTATCGCCTCATCGGTTATGGTCATTCGACCCAGGTATTCTCTCATCCGGCGGACTGCCCTGGCATGCATTTGGGATATGCGTTGTTTGGAAACTCCGAGAATATGAGAAATGGATTCGAAGGTCATCCCTTCAAAGTAATGCTTGGTGACGATCAGTCTTTCCCTTTCATTGAGGTTCTCAATGGCGCACAAGAGATGATCCCGTTCTTCCTTGAATTCCACTTCCATCTGGGGATCATTGGCGTGGTTGTCCTCCACCACCGCCATCATGGAGGAGTCTTCCTCGTGAACGCCGATGGGTTGGTCCAGGGACAGGATATATATGCATCCCAGGTTGGCGATAAGGTCATAAACTTCGCTGGCGGACATCTTGAGTTCATCGGCCAGTTCTTCGTGAGTTGGGGTTCGGCCATGTTCCTTGAAAAAATTGTCTGTGGTCCTCTGAACCTGTCGGGCCTTGCCCCTGGTGCGTTCCGGGACCCAGTCCAATGTTCGAAGACCGTTATATATGGCACCTCTCACCACCGGTGTGGCGTAGGTTTCAAATTTAAATCCCCTGGACAGATCAAAATTATCAATAGCCCGCATCAGGCCAAAGATTCCGTCGCTGATGAGATCGTCAAGCTCAACCCCTGACTTGAGTTTCTTGATGATCAGGGTTGCAATCTGGCGCACAAGGGGCAGATAATTCTCTATCAGCTGCTCCTTGATGGACTCTTCGCCTTCAATTTTGAGCCGCCTCCACAGCTCTGATACATCTGCCATAAGGTCTCCAAGCTCTCCTGACCGGCTTTTAGTAAATAATTCCTGATAGGAAAAATTCAAACAATCTCCCGGATCTCCTTCTCCTGCGGGAAAAAGCAGGCCCCTGGGGGTGTTCTGCCTTGATCTATCCGGGGTTTTCCAGCATTTTAATCAATTTTTCACTCTCTCCAAGGATCCGGTCAATCAGCCTGTTTTCCTGATATTCTTTTCCTTCGGAAGTGAGGGATTCATAATCTGATGCGGTAATCTCCTTGGGAAAGGTGATATGCTTGACCTGCCAGGGTCTTTCCCTGTAGGAAAAGTATTCATAATAAGGCTTGTGAAAAACCA
>CAYNGH010000276.1:0-2271 GCA_964396845.1 uncultured bacterium
CTTGATTAAGTGTACAAAGCCCAGTGGGATGAAGCGTCTTTGCAACTCTGCGGGCTTGTGCCCGTCTGTATGTTACATGTAATTCTCGATTCAATGGATACTTCCTCTTCATACTAAAAAAACGGCAATCCGTGGTTTTCACAACCTGCCGTGCATTGTGATTATCCTAATACAATATGTTGTGTTTTTTATGGATTCCCTGCAAAAAAATAAATAATTATGTCAACAACTCCGGTGAATTGAAGTTTGCCGACGGCAATTTTGGGAGGGCTTCCATGTTATGATGTCAAAGTCAGAAACCATGAGAGATTTCTTCTGCGATATGCATGTTCACATCGGGGCTACTTCCCGGGGAACACCGGTGAAAATAACTGCTTCCCGGAAGCTGACTCTTGAATCCATCATCAGGGAATCCCTGTCCCGCAAAGGTATGGATATGGTCTGTGTGGTGGACTGTGCCGCGCCGGGAGTGCTGGGTGATATCCGCAGGCTTGTCAGTGAGGGCCAGCTTTGCCAGCATTCCGACGGGGGATTCCTCCACCGGGATCAGCTGGCGGTGATCATGGGAAGCGAGGTGGAAACAGTGGAGCCCCATGGCGGTGTTTCCCATCATGTGTCAGTGTTTCCGGATCTCAAAACCATCAGTGAGTTTTCCCGGGTCATGTCCCGTTACATCTCCAATATGGAGCTTTCCTCCCAGCGGGCAAGGCTCAGAGCAGGGGAACTCTATGATGTCACCAAGGCCACCGGAGGGATTTTAATCCCGGCCCATGTTTTTACCCCCCATAAGTCATTATACGGCAATGCCGGCAGAAGAATGAGCCAGGTGATTGATCGGGAAAAGGATGCCATAATCGCCGTAGAGCTGGGCCTTTCCGCAGATACCTCCATTGCAGATCACCTGGAGGAGCTGGCAGGAGTGACCTTTCTTTCCAATTCTGACGCTCACTCCACCCAGAAGATTGCCCGGGAATACAACATCATTAAAATGCAACGGCCTTGTTTCAAGGAATTTGTCCTGGCCCTTCACCGGCGGGCCGGACGCAGGGTAGTTGCCAATGTGGGGATGGATCCCCGGCTGGGCAGGTATCACAGAACTTACTGCCTGCAGTGTGACCGGGTTCAGACGGATCCTCCGCCGGTCCTTGACTGCCGGTTCTGCGGTGCCGGGGGAAAAGAAGTGGTGCGGGGGGTTTATGATAGGATCCGGGAAATCGGCGATTATGACTCTCCCCGTCATCCTTCTCACCGTCCTCCTTATCGTTATCAGGTTCCTTTGATGTTCATACCGGGGATGAATATCAGGACCATGGATTACCTGATGGAGCGTTTCGGATCGGAGATGGCTATCCTGAACCTGGCCACCGATGCGGAGATCCGACAGGCCTTGTCAGGAGAGATGGCCCGGAATCTCATTGATGCCAGAAATGGAAAGCTGAAGATTGATTCAGGGGGCGGGGGAAATCATGGCCGGCTGAAGAAAAGGGAAGTCAAATATGACCAGCTGTCATTGTTCACATAAAAAGCCCCGGACAGGGCTTCATAAAAGAAAGTTGTCATCCGTATTGACCTGTTATGGCCGTATCAGGCTGGTGGGACTGCCGAAACGCTGGATGTTGGCGTAGGGGTCATCAGTAGTGGTGGGAGGATAATAATTGGAGCCTGCAACAATATCCTTGTCGGGGCGAAGGGCAATCATGATGCTGGAATCTATCACTTCAGGTTCTGTGGATCCAGCATGAGTTCTAATAATCATGATATTGCCCCTGAGGAGATCAATATTCTGCTGGACAGGTGCTGTAGCCAGAGGGTCAAAATCCCAGTAAAAGTTAACCCCTATTCTCAGGACCTTGATCAGGCCAATCTGATAATCTCTCACCATATAGTCCGTAAGGCTCTGGGATGTTGTCAAACTGGGTGTCATTTCCGAACGATTAAATGAACCAATGTAATAATGTCCCCCATCTGCCCTGGGGATCATTCTAATATCCGAAAGCTGATAGGTCACCTGGGTGTTGCTTTCAGGCACCATGTTGTCCCCGGCGTATTTGTGTCTCCAGAACTGAAGGCCCTGAGCCATGTCCAGGCTTGAGGTTCGAGCCGGCACAGTGAAAGATCCTGGCACTGCCTGTCGGACATCGGTGGTGACCCGGTCAACGATGTTGCGAAGTTCATGTTTTAACTCTGTCTGGACCACTCCCCGCTGATATGCCCGCAGTCCTCCCTGGGTGATGTTGAAAAGGGCCGTGAGAAACAGGGCCAGAGTAAAGG
>CAYNGH010000277.1:0-2225 GCA_964396845.1 uncultured bacterium
TCCCACCGATCATGACAATCCCGACTCATGTTTCCCGGTTTTAAACCGGGGGCCTTGCAAGCCTGATCAGAACCAGCCCGGCGGGGAGGATCATTCTGCCAGATTTTAAGAAAATTGAAAACACTGGCTGTTAATTAAGTTTGATCTTGAGCTTGGTAAAAGAAATCAAAACCTGACAACGCCTGACAATGCCCACCAACACATAAACAACGGCCCGAGGGTTATATCCCACCGATCATGACAATCCCGACTCATATTGGGCACTTCTAAAGTGCCCCATTTTCTAAAAATGGGTCCCGAAAAAGTTTCCCCCGAAAATAAAAAATGCATAAGTCCTGATAGGTTTAAAATTGGCGGAGCTGTTTATTGATTTCATCCAGGTCTTCCGGCGGAGTGGAAGCTCCTGCGGTCAGGCCGATGGTTTCTGCTTTATCCAGCCATTCCTTTTTTATTTCTTGAGGGTTCTCCACATGATATGTTTTGGAGTTGAGTTTTTGGCAGATTTCCACGAGGCGGGTTGTGTTGGATGAATTTTTGCCTCCCACCACTATCATCAGATCCACTGCTGGGGCCAGCCGGGCTGCAGCCTCCTGCCGGCATGCAGTGGCAGGGCATATGGTATTGAATATCCTCACCTCAAAAGCCATGATTACAAGGCTTTGGGCGATTTCATCAAAAAGAGAAGCCAGGGCGGTGGTTTGGGAAACTACACCCAGTTTCCGAGGTTGGCCAATATTGTCCAAATCACCGGAGTTTTCCACTATGTGGCAGGTTCCTTTAATTCTGCTTTTAATCCCCCGGACCTCGGGATGATCCCGGTGTCCCACAATAATGATGGTGTAGCCTTCGGCATCCAGCTGAGTAACAATATCGTGGATTCGGGCCACCAGGGGGCAAGTGGCATCAACAATCTCAAACCCTGTGTTTCTGGCTTCTTCAATAATTTCAATGGGAGCCCCATGACTCCTGATTATGAGAACTCCCGGCGGGATGCCCTCAATGGAATTCACAGGATGAATCCCTGACTTCCCGAGTTCCTGCACCACCCGGGGATTGTGAACCAGGGGGCCAAGGCTGTAAAGGGGCAGTTTCTTCTTTTTTTGGGCCACCGATTGGGCCATCTCCACAGCCCGTTTCACACCGGAACAGAACCCGGCTTTTTTTGCAGTAATTATCTCCACCGATATGCCTCCTGTCTGGTTCATAGGATTTTTCTTCCACAGGCGGGGGATCCCTGCGGTGAGATTGATCCCAAAAAAAAAGACCCGGCATTTCGGGTCTTTCAAACATTATGATTGTGGTTATTAACTAATTTTTCCAGTGCATGTTCTTTCGCACCTTTTGAACATAACGACGGGTTTCTGCGATGTTGGGGATCCGGTTCCCGGATCGGGACACAGTCCCCGGGCCGGCGTTGTATGCCGCCAGCACCAGGTCTGTTGAGTGGAACATCTTCTTGAGCATCGACAGGTATTTTGCCGCGGCCCTGATGTTTTCCACCGGGTCGAAGGGATCCTTGCATCCCAGGTATCTTGCTGTGGCAGGCATCAGCTGTCCCAACCCCATGGCTCCAGCATGACTGACTGCATAATTTTTGTAGTTGGATTCCGTCTGGATGACTGCTTTTAACAGCATGGGGCAGATGTTGAACCGCCGGGCTTCTCCCACAATAATGGGTGTGATGTTGATGTGGGAAGCCTGGTTATTCCCTGTGGAGTTTGATCCTCTGGAGGAATAAAGATGGCGGTATTTATATGATGTGCTGGTGTTCTTCATCGCAACCATTATCTGGGGAAGATGAGCCGGGGTATCGGTGTAGTCCAGGCTTTCCTGAGGCTGGGCCATCTTCTGGCGGACTGATTCAGGCCCCCAGATTTTGTCCATCTTGCCTTTCAGGGTGACAAACATCACCTCGCCACCCATACTGTCGCTGTTGAGCTGGTCAAAAGACTCATCTCCAACGATTAAAAGACCGTCGCTATATTCGTAGGTGGGGGGGGAAGTGAGCATGGAATCGGCCTTAACTGTTCCCGCGCTTACTGCGAAAATCAGGAAGAGTCCCATTGCCATTGCTGTAATCTTCTTCATTCCCTACCTCCTGTTTCAAAAAAGATTTCGGGACGAATCAGGAACTTTTTCTACTAATATCTCCTCAATCCTTCACGAAGGGATAAATTGATGATACCTTTGATGATATATATGATTATCCCCTTCGTTACCCCTTG
>CAYNGH010000278.1:0-2173 GCA_964396845.1 uncultured bacterium
TCACCAGGAAGGAGGAATAGCCGGGGTGATCCTCCGGCAGGTGGGGGCAAATCCTGATGCGGTTCAACAGATGCTGAAAACTGAGCTGGAGGGGAAATCCCGGGTTTATGCATCAGGAGGAACTCCCGGTCAGGTTTATATTTCTCCCAAAACCGGACAGGTGATGGAAACCGCCTGGAAGGAAGCCCAGCGGATGAAGGACGAGTATCTATCCACGGAGCATCTTCTAATAGCTCTGGCCCGAACCGGGGACGCTCCTTCGGCTCGGATCCTCAAATCTTTCGGGGTCAGTGCCGATGCCATATATAAGGCCCTCACCGCCATAAGGGGCAGTCAGCGGATATCGGATCAGAACCCCGAGGACAAGTATCAGGCATTGAAACGTTATGCCAGGGATTTGACAGACCTGGCCCGGAAGGGAAAGCTGGACCCGGTCATTGGCCGGGATGAGGAGATTCGCCGGGTAATCCAGGTTCTGTCCCGGCGCACCAAGAACAATCCTGTTTTAATCGGTGAGCCGGGAGTAGGCAAGACCGCCATTGCCGAGGGGCTGGCCCGGAGAATTGTATCCGGGGATGTTCCTGAAGGCCTCAAAGAAAAGCAGATTGTAGCTCTTGACCTTGGTTCTCTTATTGCCGGATCCAAGTTCCGGGGTGAGTTTGAAGACCGGCTCAAGGCCGTCCTCAAGGAGATTGAAGACTCCAACGGTATGTTAGTGCTGTTTATCGACGAGCTTCATACTCTGGTGGGAGCTGGAGCCGCCCAGGGTGCGGTGGATGCTGCAAACATGCTGAAACCCGCCCTGGCCCGGGGAGAACTGCGGTGCATCGGGGCCACAACCCTGGACGAATATCGGAAGCATATCGAAAAGGACGCAGCATTGGAACGGCGATTCCAGCCCATCCTCATCAAAGAACCCTCGGTGGAAGATACTGTGGCCATCCTCCGGGGTCTGAAGGAACGTTACGAGGTTCATCACGGTGTGAAGATCAAGGATTCCGCCATTGTGGCCTCGGCATATCTTTCCAACCGCTATATTACCGATCGATTCCTCCCTGACAAGGCGGTGGATCTCATCGATGAGGCTGCTTCCCGATTGCGGATTGAGATTGATTCCATGCCCACGGAGATTGACGAGGTGGACAGGAGAATCCGCCAGCTGGAGATTGAACGCCAGGTTCTGGCCCGGGAGAAGGACCAGGCATCTCAAGAACGTTTAAAAAAATTAGAAGAGGAGCTGTCGGAGCTGAAGGAAGAACAGAGTGGCATAAAGGCTCAGTGGCAATTGGAAAAAGATGTCATCGGCAAAATCTCTCGGAAGAAGCAGGAACTTGACGACTTGAAGAATCAGGAACAACACCTGGAGCGATCCGGTGAATATGAGAAAGTCGGGGAGATTCGATATGGCAGAATCCCCGGTATCAACAAGGATATTGAAGACCTGTCAACGGAGCTTGCCCGGATTCAGAAGGACAAGAAATTCCTCAAGGAAGAAGTGGAAGAAGAGGAGATTGCCCAGATTGTATCCCGCTGGACGGGGATTCCCGTGTCCCGGATGCTGGAGGGTGAAATCCAGAAGCTGGTGAACATGGAAGACCGCCTGAAAAAGAGGGTGGTAGGTCAGGACGAGGCCATCAGCATCATATCCAACACGGTGCGCAGATCCCGGGCAGGAATATCTGACCCGGATCGGCCTTTGGGAAGCTTCATATTCTTGGGCCCAACGGGAGTGGGAAAGACCGAGCTTGCCAGGACCCTGGCCCAGTTCCTGTTTGATGACGAGAAAGCGATTCAGCGCATCGATATGTCGGAATACATGGAGCGTCATTCAGTTGCCCGGCTTATCGGCGCGCCTCCGGGATATGTGGGATACGACGAGGGAGGCCAGCTCACCGAAGCAGTCCGGCGGAGGCCCTATTCGGTGATACTCTTTGACGAGATCGAAAAAGCCCATAACGATGTGTTCAACATACTACTGCAGGTGCTGGACGAAGGACGGCTCACCGACGGTCATGGACGAACTGTGGACTTCAAGAATACCATTATCGTGATGACATCCAACATCGGAAGCCAGTGGATACATGAGTTGGGAGGAGAAAACCCCGACGAAATGCGACGAAGGGTAACCGAAGCAGTTAAACAGAACTTCCGGCCTGAGTTCATCAACCGGGTG
>CAYNGH010000279.1:0-2154 GCA_964396845.1 uncultured bacterium
TGAAGCTGATAAAGATAAAAGGGCGATCTCCTGCACCGGGGAGGCCTGTTCTTTTTTCCACCACCAGAAAATTTCTGGAAACTTTTGGCCTGGAAAACCTCCAGAGCCTCCCCTTGTCAGAAGAAATCCAAAAGACCCGAAAGGCCCTGATGGAGGAAACCCAGCAGGGTCAGGAGGAACCGGCACAAGGACATCATGAACGAAATTAATGCCGGAGTAAAGGATTCGGCCTGTAAAAAAAAGAATTATCAATAATCTCTTTGTGGCTGGTGAGAATTATGAGCTTCTTTGATAAATTCAAAAAAACCTCCAAGCTGCCTCCATTGATTGAACTGATTTTCAACGAGGGCTTCGTTGAAAGATCCCAGCTCAAGGAGATAGAATTCCTGCTGGAAAACACCCAGATGGATCAGGAGGATATTCTTTTCCGGTTTGTTTCCCGGGACAGCATCCTCCTGATGAAAGGAATGCTCCATAACAACCAGTATAAGACCCTGGATCTGGTCAATCAGAAAAACCGGGTTGATCCTGGAGTATATGCAATTCTCACCCCAGAAGAAATCCTCCAGAAAAAAATTCTGCCCTTGTATAAAAAAGAGAATCAGATGGTGGTGGCCATGTCGGATCCCTCCGACGAGGAAACCGTCAGCTTTTTCGAAGACAGGGCAAAATGCAAGATTATTGCCCGTTATATTGTTCTGGTTGATGATATTAACCAGGTGGTGAAACATTGCCAGGACCGGGATGATGTCCGCCAGAAAGAAATCCAGGAACTATCCAGAGAGGATCAAGAGCAGGAGGAAGAAGCTCAGGATGATGCCGACACAATGAATGTGGCAGATCGTTCTGTGTTGGAATCCTTCACCCTGGGGGACGATGAGCTGTCGGAAGTGTTTGTGGGGGTTCGACCGGTGGTTGATGCTATAATCCGGCAGGGGCTCCTGCGGGGTGCATCGGATATTCACATCGAGAGAACAAAAAAAGAAACCATTGTCCGATACCGCATCGATGGAATTCTGATCACGGATCCTAAGATTGATTCGATTCTGGACAAGGCGGGACGCACAAAAAAACTCCACGACAACATTGTCAACATCATCAAGAACCGTTCCGGCGAAGCCGGCAAGACCATGCGACTGGATGAAACAGAAAAGCCCCAGGACGGCAGAATATACATCCCGGAAGTGGACCTGGACCTGCGGGTATCGGTGATTCCCACAATCCTTGGCGAGAGCGTGGTTATCCGGATTCATTACAGAGAGATCGGCAAGTTCACTCTGGATCGTCTCGGTTTTGACAAGGCTGTTTACGAGAAATTCCGGGGCATGATCGAAAACCCTTACGGCCTCATATTGATTGCAGGGCCTACGGGAAGCGGTAAAACCACGACCTTATACGCCATGCTCCAAATCATCAACAGCCCCAACAAAAAAACCCTGACGGTGGAAGATCCGGTGGAATACTCAATCCCCGGCGCAAACCAGGCTCAGATCAATGCTTCCAAGGATTTTGATTTCAAGCAGGCATTGCGTTCCTTCCTGCGTCATGATCCAGATATTATCATGGTAGGTGAGATCAGGGATGTGGAAACTGCTTCAATGGCCATGGAAGCTGCCCTGACGGGGCATCTGGTTCTTTCCAGCATCCATGCCAACGACGCCATTACCACCGTTCACCGTCTGAGGGACCTGGGAGTGGATCCCCGGCTGGTTACCGCCACCTGTCTTGGGACCCTGGGACAGAGGCTGGTGCGCCGGGTCTGCATCCACTGCAAGCGTCCCCACATATTTTCCACCAAGCTTTATAACGCCTTTGAACAATACGGCATCACATACAACCCTCGAAAACTGGTAAAAGGTTCCGGCTGTGACCGTTGCAACCAGACCGGTTATCATGGGCGCATCGGCATATTCGAGCTTCTCCCCCTCACCTATGAGATAAAAGAAATGTTCCTGAAGGACTGCACCGTCGAGGAAATTTACGATGTAGCCCGGAAGCAGGATTTCAAGACTCTCACCGAGGATGCCCTCAGCAAGGTGGCCAGAGGTATGACCACCGAGGAAGAAGTTTGGCGGGTCACCCTGCTGGAGGGGACATATACCCAGTAGTTCGCCGGTGTTTTCGGATGAGGGGGGGGAGAAAAAATATAAAACC
>CAYNGH010000280.1:0-2153 GCA_964396845.1 uncultured bacterium
CCTTGATAAGCATTTCAATAATCTGGCGGTGTCCGGTTCTGCAGGCAACATGCAGTGGATTTCTCATAAGTTTGTTGGTAATGGTCACATCGGCTCCATGGGCCAGGAGCGCCTTGACTTCCTGATGATTTCGAAGGGCAACCATCAGATGAAGGGGAGTTTGTTCCTCCCTGTCCTGGACATTTGGATCCGCACCTGCCTCCAGAAGCATACGGCAGATCCCGGTGTTTTCATATGTGGAGAGCATGTGCAGGGGAGTTTCCCCATTGCCGTTTCTGGCGTTGACCTGAGGCTTTTTCTCCAGAATCAATGCCACAGTTTCTTCTCTGCCTTCTCTGACCGCAAGATGAAGAGCGGTATTGTGATCCTTGTCGGTGCGGATTTCTGGGTCGCCGCCCCTGTCCAGAAGCATTTTTACAGCCTTGTTCTTGCCCTTGATGACCGCAAGGTGCAGAGGGGTATTGCCGTAAACATCTTTTTTGTTGATCAGGTTTCCTTCCTGACTGATGAGGGTTTTTATGAGGGTCAGGTTGCCTGAACGGACAGCATCATGCAATTTTGTGTCTTCCATGGGTTCTCCCGGCTTTTTTTGTTTCATTCTATTAGAGCAGTAAAAAACCATTCAGAAAAACAGGATTTTTTGTGATTGCTCCCTGGTAATATCGGATCGAAATAATCATCCAATTAAAAATTTTTTCAGATTGCGAATTATTCACAGGGATTTTTTCAGCAGGTGTGGAAAAATATTATAAGGTTTGATATTGAAATTATTAATGGGATTTGATATTATTAACAGGTGATTAATAGAGAATAATTCGGGATCAGGTTCTGATCCAGGCCCGGCAGAAGCGATGGTGTGATGAGGTGAAGAATGAATAATGACAGGACTCCTTCGAGGGGAATATCTCCCCAGCCTCCACTAAATATGGCGGATACCTCTCCTGAGGGCTATGATTCCCAGGAGCTTTATAATGCCATAACATATCCCCTGGTGGAGGTGGAGCAGAAGAAAAAGGCTCTTGAAGGGCAGGCCGACAGCCTTTACGACTCAATTGTATATCCCCGGGAGAGAAACGGTGAATATTCTAATAATGATCAGGGGAAAAGAAAATCCAACTTTGAAAGCCCGGCAACCCTGATTTTACCCAGAAAAAAAGATAAAGGCAGTGCCGGCGAGGAACCAGGAGATGATTCCATCGAGGTTGACACGGAGAACACCGGCAAGAAAAAGCCGGATCCATCCAACATCTGGAAACTCCTGGGCAGTTGAATCTACATTTTTCTGTTTCTGAGGTTTTATGAGATACTTGAGAACTGGCATTCTGGTCATTGTTTTTTTATTTCTCCCGGTTACCGGCTGGTGTCAGTCAACCGATGTGGTGGATTCTTCCCGTTTTCAACTGCTCTTTGTCAGGGTGGGGCAGGACAACCGGATCAGGGCGAGGCTTTTCCGGGTAGATCGCTTCAACGGTTTTGTAAGCGTTTATAATGACGAAGAAAAGGGCGGTTTTGATCTGGTGGACCGGGAGCGTCCTGCCGATGACATCCGCCGGGAAAATCAGGTTAACTACCAGATGGCGTTTTCTCCTCTGTGGCCCCAGAGAGCCTTTCTTGTCAATGTGAACACCGGGGTTACATGGAGTCTGGAGTATGCCGGGGATAAGTTTTATTTTGATCTGGTGAAGCCTCTGCCTGTTCCTGATGAAACTGACATCGGCAATCTTGAGGATCCAGGGGAACATTGACTTTGCCTCTGTTTAACTTTTTTATGATGGGGCCGATAAATGATTTGACAGAAGCTTGTGCCCAGGTTGTTTTAATGCTGTTTTCTCAGGCTGAAGGGAAGCAGAGGTGTTAAGCAGAAATTATTATAGCCCTCCGAGTCTGTTGCAGTGTCATTTTTATCTGGCATTTAGGCTTGTTGCAGTCCTGTGAGGTAGTGAATTAAATATTTTAAGGAGGATCCCCAATGAAAAGACTCGGAAGAATTGCTTTTGCATTGGCTTTTATGGCGTTCATCCTGACTGGCCCAGCCTTTGCTTCTTCATTCATCGAGCTGATTGGAAACTGCAGGTATGATTTTAACGGCCCAAATATCACTCTGAGCGCGGAAAAGATTCGAAACAATGAACCCAGAGGAAGCAAAAGCGGCA
>CAYNGH010000281.1:0-2136 GCA_964396845.1 uncultured bacterium
TTTTTGGAGGTGATTTTGTGGGATATACAATGATTGAAAAGATACTGATGAATCATACAACGGAAAAGGTGGAGCCGGGCAAGATTGTGTGGATCGACCTGGACATACGTTCTGCCAGGGATTTTGCCGGAGCCAACGTGGTGAAGAGTTACCAGAAATACTTTTCCGATGAGCCGGTAGCGGACCCGAAGCGGACATTTTTTACCTTCGACTGCAACGTTCCTGCCAATACCATCGCTTATGCGGAAAACCAGCAGACATGCCGGGAGTTTGCCCGGGACAGGAACATCAGAGTTTATGATGTGGATGCGGGGATCGGATCCCACGTGATGATTTATGAGGGTCTGGCTCTGCCGGGAGGCACTGTGGTTGGCACTGACAGTCATCTGAACATCATGGGCGCGGTGGGATGCTTCGGCCAGGGAATGGGGGATTCAGACATCGCCTTTGCATTCAAAACCGGGCGCACATGGTTTGAAGTGCCGGAAACCATCAGAATAGATTTGGAGGGGACATACTCTTATCCCACCACATCCAAGGATCTGGTGCTTTTCCTGTTGGGAAAATTAGGCGCTGCCGGGGCCCTGGGCAAATGTGTGGAGCTTTACGGCCCGGCGGTGAATGGGCTTTCCCTGTCGGATCGCATAACAGTAGCCAGCATGGGGACTGAAATGGGTGCAATATCAATTATGATCCCCCCCTCAAAAGAAGTCCTGGATTTTGCAAAAAAACATGGACGTTTTGACTTTGAGCCGGTGTATGCCGATGCCGATGCCCGATACTGTCAGCACTTGACTTACAGCATTCAGGATCTGCCCCCGTATATTGCAGTTCCTCCCCATCCCCATAACACAAGACCTGTATCGGAAGTTGGCCAAGTGAAGGTGGACTCGGTGTTCATCGGGTCCTGCACCAACGGAACCATCGAGGACATCCGCCAGGCTGCGGAAATATTCCGGGATCGGAAAGTTGCTCCTGGAGTGATGGCCCGGCTGGTTCCTTCCACCAGGCAGGTGTTTGGCGATATGCTCAATGAAGGACTGGTGCAGGTCTTTCACGATGCGGGAGTTATCATCAGCAATCCCGGATGCGGTGGTTGCGCCCAGGGACAAATAGGAATGACGGGAAAAGGAGAAGTGCAGGTGAGTACTTCCAACCGCAATTTCAAGGGAAAACAGGGCAGTGGTCTGACATACCTGGCCAGCCCGGTGACTGCGGCGGTTTCTGCTCTGGAGGGAAAAATCTCCTGCAGTGTCCGTCAGAAGGTGAAGGGAGGCCGATAATATGAAGGAAAACATCATAACCGGGAGAGCCTGGGTTATTACAGATCCAAACACCCGGGAGCTGATTGACAATATCGATACTGACATGATATATCATAACGCTCACCTGGCAGTGACCGAGGTGGAGAAGATGGGCCAGTATGCCTTTGGCAACCTGGACGGCTGGAAAGATTTCCCTCACAAGGCAAAACCCGGCGATATACTGGTGGTGGGGGAGAATTTCGGCGCAGGCTCCTCCCGTCAGCATGCTGTGGATTGCTTCAGATCCTTAGGGGTGACTCTGATAATTGCCGGATCTTACGGGGCCATATACAAACGAAATGCCATAAACTCCGGGATGCCCATTATGACTTATCCGGGGGTAAAAAAAGCTGATATGAAATCAGGGGATCAACTGGAGGTGGATCTTGAAACAGGAAAGATAAAAAATCTGACTGGTTCAACGGATCTGCCCGAGGCGGATCCCTTCTCAAAGGTTCAGCTGGATATATTCCAGTCAGGGAATCTTTTTGAATATGCCAGATCCCTGTAGCCTGAAAAATAACCCGTAAAAAAGGGCCATTATGGCCCTTTTTGTTTTTAATAAAAGCCCCTGTATCGGGGACTGTCTTCAGAGTCATTCAGCTGAGGGGAGGTCTGCCTGAGAATACCTGATAGTCTGAAGACATGCCATATGGTAATTCCGATTAATATACTCCAAAATCATTGTATTGTTCTGGCTCTTAGTTCTGGATTACCCCGGACTCCCACCAAAAACCCTATGCTGACGGGCCCTATTGTATCAAAAAAAGTAAAGTCTATCAGGAGTTACTCAAAGTAGAAAGTTGATAGAAATGTGTTTTAGGAAAACTCA
>CAYNGH010000282.1:0-2133 GCA_964396845.1 uncultured bacterium
CCAAAATGCTCAATGACGGAGTTTCCATCGATCCCCGCTCAGTTATGATTGCCACTTATGCCATGTGCGGATTTGCCAATTTCTCTTCCATCGCCATCCAGATCGGCGGTATCGGAGGGATTGCCCCATCCCGGCGTTCAGAACTGGCCAAACTTGGGCTCTTAGGGGTTCTGGCGGGGACCCTGGCCACATTCCAGTCTGCCACCATTGCAGGGATGCTGGTATCCAAACCCCGGATGGAAATGCCCACAAAGACCCCTGAGGCTCCAATCACCGAGGAGATGCCGGAAAGCTCAATGCACATACGCCAGAGCTTCACCGCATATGCTGCCAGAACACTGGGAACTTTGGAGCTGGTCATCGAGAACCAGGTTGATGCCCCTGTCGTCGGGGATTCATTTTCCTCCTGGGATTCCATTAATAACATAGCAGAGCTTCCCGGGAATCCAGAGAAAAATATTTATTCGGAAAAATTCATTGCCGGCAGGTAAGACATAACATATATCGAAGAGATTCAAGTATTACGGGCAGGCTCGAACCTGCCCTTATTTATTGGTAAAGCTGATCCCTGGTGGATCATAAATTAAGGAGGACAACTCATGAAAGACCGGAAGAAAATCCTGGAAAACACCATCCGACGCTGTAGAGAAAGAAACATCATCATCCCCACCTATGAACAGATGAGATATCCTGACAAGATCCCCCAGAAAATCAAAGATGAGCTCAAGGGCATCGGCCTGTGGGATCTGCATCCCCGCAATCTTTTCCGCATAACCTGGAAAAACGAACCGGTAAAATCCGGCGGCAGCTTTGGCGGAGTAAATTTCATGGAGATTCCCCCGGAGCTTTCCGGAATAAAGTCCCGGATATTTGTCCTTCTGGGGAAATTCTTCCCCACTGGAGCCCATAAAGTCGGAGCCACATTCGGCCCTCTGGTTTCCAGGCTTGTTACCGGAGAATTTGACCCCACCACCCATAAGGCCCTGTGGCCCTCCACGGGCAACTACTGCCGGGGAGGAGCCTATGACTCATATCTTCTGGGATGTCAGTCCATCTCGGTTCTCCCCGAGGGGATGAGCCGGGAACGTTTTGACTGGCTTCACAAGGTGGGCTCCGAGGTTCATGCTACTCCTGGTTCCGAGTCCAATGTTAAAGAAGTATATGACAAAACCAAGGAACTGAAGGAAAACCGTCCCGATGAGGTGGTAGTCCTGAACCAGTTTGAAGACTTCGGCAACCCCACCTGGCATTATGCCATAACCGGCCATGCCATGGAAGAAGTATTCAACGAAAACAAAAGAGAAGGCGACAGGATCCGGGCAGTCTGTCTGAACCAGGGTTCAGCGGGTTCTCTGGGAGCCGGCGACTACATAAAGGAAAGGCATCATCGTGCTCTGGTGGTGGCCTCGGAGGCTCAGCAGTGCCCCACCCTGCTTTACAACGGCTATGGCGCACATCGTATCGAGGGCATCGGCGACAAGCATGTCCCCTGGGTTCATAATGTAAAGAACACCGATGTAGTGACCGATATTGACGATAACAAGTGCATGCGCCTGATCCGGCTGTTTAACGAACCCCTGGGAAGACAGTACCTGAAAAAACTTGGAGTCAATCCAGAGCTGGTGGATCAGCTGGATCTTCTGGGGATTTCCTCCATTGCCAATATCATTTCCGCCATCAAGACCGCCAAGTATTTCGAGATGGACGAACATGACTGCATCCTGACACTGGCTACTGATTCCATGGAACTTTACGGTTCAAGGATTAAAGAGCTTCAGGATGAATTCGGCCCATATACCGAAACAGATGCTGCCAGGGATTTTGATTCCTGTCTTATGGAGGTCACCACCGACTGGATGCTGGAACTTTCGTATTATGACCGCAAGCGGATGCACAATCTCAAATACTTCACCTGGATTGAACAGCAGGGAAAAACCATCGAGGAACTGGATGAACAGTGGTACAATGACAGTTATTGGACCCGGCATTTCAATTCATTCCAGGAGTGGGATGAAAAGATAATGGAATTCAATGAAAAAACCGGCCTTCTCAGGGAACTGGTAGGTGCGTGAGAATCTGTCTTTTTCAGGAAAGGGGAGGCAGAAACCTCCCCTTTCTCTTTTCCGGCCAGGG
>CAYNGH010000283.1:0-2113 GCA_964396845.1 uncultured bacterium
CTGATGGTGGGACATATTCTGCTTTATTCCGGCGCGGTGGAGGCCATCAAAGAAATGATTGACAACGGGGAGCTGGGCAAGGTGTTTTATCTTGATTCAGTCCGGGTCAATCTTCAGCCTTTCCGGGAAGATGTCAACGTCCTTTGGGACCTGGCCCCTCATGATATTTCCCTGGCCATGTATCTGGTGGGGGAAGTCCCCATATCCACCACTGTCATCGGGGAATCCTATGTCAGCGATGATCAGGAAAATATCGCCTTTGGCGTTTTGCGTTTTTCCAACAAGGCCATAAGCCATTTCCACCTGTCCTGGCTTTCCCCCATGAAGATGCGTCAGACCGTTATAGTCGGCGCCCGGAAGATGGTGGTCTTTGATGATGTGGATGCCATATCCAAGGTAAAGGTTTTTGACAAGGGAGTGGACATTGCCCCGACACCAACAGGACTGACGGAAAGACAGCTGATCTGTCGCAAGGGAGATGTGTTCTGCCCAAAAATCGACGATCGGGAGCCCCTGATGAAAGAGGTTCACCATTTCATCGACTGCGTCAAGGAGGGCAAGACACCCCTTTCTGACGGCTTGAACGGCTACAGGACAGTTAAGGTGGTAGAAGCCATGCAGGAATCCATGAGAAACGGCGGCAAGGAAGTAAAAATTGCCTTTGATGATTAAATCCGATAAACTTATTGTATTTCATAAATATTCGTCCTGACAGCTCCGATGAAAGTGTCGGGGGTCAGGCAGGAGTCAACCCTTTGACAGGCGGCATTGACCGCCTGTTTTTATTTCGAAGGAGAATGATCCAGCTCATCGAAGGCATGTGAGATGAATGTTTTTTACCTGCGGAAGGAGATGGATAATCATGGCCCCGGAGAAAACCACGGCGACACAAGAAGCTTTTTACCATCGTGAACCGGTGGTGGCAGGATCTTTTTATGAGGGGAACCGGGAAAAACTGGAATCCATGGTGAAAAGATTCCTGGATGATGCCCCGGAGTTTGAGATTCCCGGCACCCTCATCGGCCTCATGGAGCCCCATGCTGGGCATGTCTATTCGGGTTCCATTGCTGCGTATGGATACAGGCAGGTGATGAACCGGCAATACGACACCGTCATTGTCATGGCTCCCTGTCATCGTGCCCGGTTTCCCGGTGTGTCGGTGATTCCCGGGGGAACTTACGGCACTCCCCTTGGACCTGTGGAGGTGGATCATGATATGGTGGAGCGGATCAAGGCCGGAGATGAGGAGTTATTCGGGTTTTATCCCATGGCCCACCAGTCAGAGCATTCCCTTGAAGTGCAGGTGCCTTTTCTCCAGCTGGCCTTGAAGGAAGGCTGGAAGATCGTGCCCATACTCTTTGGCGACAATGATGTTTCCACCTGTTCCCGGGTTGCCCAGGGAATCGCCCGGATATATGATCCCCGGAAA
The DNA here is from genome assembly GCA_964396845.1 of uncultured bacterium. GTDB lineage: Bacteria > Vulcanimicrobiota > JAJTBE01 > JAJTBE01 > CAYNGH01 > CAYNGH01. The sequence goes on from CAYNGH010000283.1 coordinate 1,430, forward strand.
CATTTGATTATTGCATCATCAGACATGTCCCATTTTCATTCCTACGAGAAAGCCCGCAAGATGGATTTGCCCACCCTCAAGATGGTGGAAGATCTTGACCTTGAAGGAGTGGCTCGGAATGTCAATTCTGGCCAGTCAGAAATGTGCGGTGTGGGGCCGGTGATAACCCTGATGATTTTTACCTCCGCATTAAAGGGCAGGGGAATGATCCTCAAATATGCCAATTCCGGCGATACTGCCGGGGACAAGTCCCGGGTTGTGGGTTATGGCTGTACAGCATTTTATACCAATGCCGGGATTGAGTCCTCCGACAGCAAGGATGAGAATGAAATGACAGAGATTCAGGAGGAACCTCCAGGGCAGGTGGATTTTGCAGTTACTGAGGATGAAAGGGAGATGCTTTTGGATATGGCCCGCAAAACCCTGAAGGAGAGGATTGGGAAGGGAAGGCTTCCGGATTTCTCCCATCTTGAATCTCCCCTGCTGGAACGGGAGCTGGGTTTGTTTGTGACCCTTCGCCGGAGAACATCCGGCGCATTACGGGGTTGTATCGGGCATTGTTTCCCGGTGAAGAAACTTCGTCATGCCCTGGTGGAGCTTGCCGAGTCCTCAGCTTTGTCGGATCCCCGTTTCCCTCCGGTTTCTCCCGGGGAACTCGATGATCTGAGCATCGAGATATCCCTT
>CAYNGH010000284.1:0-2108 GCA_964396845.1 uncultured bacterium
GGCATGGGTATGGGAATGGGAATGCCCATGATGGGGATGATGCCTGGAATGGGCATGGGGATGCCCGGAATGGGAATGCCCGGAATGATGGGCCCCCAGATGCCTGCAATGCCTCCCTACGGCCACAGCCAGCCCCTGCCTCCCTTTGCTGCGGGCGCGCCAAATATCGGAATGCCCCAGATGCCCATGATGGGTGGAGGGATGGGGGGCAATGCCATTGCCCAGACGGCCATGATGTGGAACAGCCAGCACTTCAAACCGGGCCAGACCCATCGTTGTGCAGACTTCGTTTCCTCAATCCTTCGCCAGTCAGGACAGGTGGGCCCCAACTTCCGTCACGATGTCAGCGTGGCACAGCTTCAGCAGCAGGGGATGCCGGTACATCCCAGCCAAATGCAACCCGGCGATGTGGTCACCTTCGGCAACACTTACCGCAACGGCCAGTACACCCACGTGGGCATTTATGTGGGCAACGGCCAGTTCATCCATCGCCCCACATCCAACAAGCCTGTCAGGATCGATCGTCTGGATCAGGGATACTATGGAAGCCGTCTGAGCGGTGTGAGAAGATTCGCCTGATAACAACAATACTGTTTTCTGAGATAATCCGAGGGGCTGCAATGGCGGCCCTTCGTTTTTTATTTATTGATATTTCTCTTCACCGCGCCTTTCGCAGGAAAAGTAGTGAGAACCAAGAAACATGGCAGTAATAATCGAATGAGGAAAAGCCATGTCGCAAGTTGTTTTCAAGGATGTCAACAAGATATATCAAGGTAAGATCCCTGTGGAAAAAAAGTTCTACGAGTTTTGGAAACCTTCCCAGAAACCCCAGGAAGTTCATGTGGTAAAGGATGTATCCATGGACATCAATGATGGAGAGTTTCTGGTTCTTGTGGGGCCTTCGGGGTGTGGCAAGTCAACAACCCTGCGGATGCTGGCAGGGCTGGAGGAAGTGACATCGGGAGATATATTCATCGACGAAACTGTTGTGAACGACCTTTCTCCCAAGGATCGGGACATTGCCATGGTCTTCCAGAATTATGCCCTGTATCCCCATATGAATGTCTTTGAGAATATGGCATTCGGTTTAAGACTCCGCAAGATGCCCCTGGAGGATATTGAAAAACTGGTAAATGAAACTGCTCAGCTCCTGGGGATTCAGAATCTTCTGAAACGGAAACCTAAAGAGCTTTCCGGTGGCCAGCGCCAGAGAGTGGCCATGGGCCGGGCAATTGTCCGCAAGCCCAAGGTGTTCCTGATGGACGAACCCCTGTCAAACCTTGATGCCAAACTCCGGGTTCAGATGCGGGCAGAACTCCAGAAGCTCCATCACCGGCTGGGAATCACCACCATATATGTAACCCACGATCAGACCGAGGCCATGACCCTGGGCCACCGTATCGCCCTTTTAAACAATGGCATCATTCAGCAGTTGGACACACCTCTCAATATATACAACAACCCCGCCAACAAGTTTGTGGCCGGGTTCATCGGAAGCCCGTCCATGAACTTCCTGGATGGAGTTTTGAAAGAAGAAGACGGCAGGGTTATTATCACCACAAAGGGCATGAAATTTCCCGTGGATAGCCAGCTTTCCTCAGCCGGGGATCGAAGGGAAGTGGTGATGGGGATTCGGCCCGAGAATATCAGCGACAGGGCTTTTTCCAAGGTGCAACCCACCGACGATAACACCTTTAGCGCAAAGGTGGATGTCATCGAACCCCTGGGATCTGAAGTGATCCTTTACCTGTCAGTGGGAGAAGATTTCCTGGTGGCCAGGGTTGATCCCCATACCGGGGCAAAGGTGGGAGAGAAGATGGATTTTGTCATCAACCTGTCAAAGATATGCCTCTTTGATATGGAAACCGAAGTTAATCTGGGATATGTGAACGGAACAACGTCCTGATGCCGGCGGGGAGGATCATTCTGCCAGATTTTTGAGCAAATTGATAACACTGGCTGTTGATTAATTGGAACTATGGGCTTTTAAGAAAAAACAGTCTGTTGATTTTGTTTTTTTGGAGAACCTTTTTCTTGCCCCCATTTAAAATTGGGGGAATGTTTCTCGGGATTGAGTCTTTCCGAAATGTCCCATCATCGGGCCGATT
>CAYNGH010000285.1:0-2082 GCA_964396845.1 uncultured bacterium
ATGGCTGAACCGATCCTGATATTTTTTCAATATCTCATGATGTTTCCTGAACAGAAGAACCGTTTCAAAGAGAAGATCATCAAAATCCATGGCTCGATTCTTTTTCAGCTTTTCCTGATACAGCTCATACACCTTTGCGACTACTTTGGGGAAGGTGCCATGGGCTCGGGATGCAAAATCTTCCACGGATTTCATATGGTTTTTGGCAAGGCTTATCTTGTTTTGAACCGCACGGGGGCTGTATTGTTTGTCATCAATATTAAGCTCTCGAATACATTCTCGAACTACCGAGAGCTGATCCGAGGAATCCATTATGGAGAAGTTCCCCAGACGGCCCAACTCCGGCAACTCCCGGCGAAGAATTCGTACACAGATGGAATGAAATGTCCCCATCCAGGACACCTTGATCCCTGGAAGAAGGGTTTCGATTCTCTGGGACATCTCCCGGGCAGCCTTGTTGGTGAAGGTCACCGCAAGGATCTTTCCGGGTTTCACTCCCGCCTCTTCCACCAGATAAGCAATCCGTCGGGTAAGAACCCTGGTTTTGCCACTGCCGGCCCCTGCAAATACCAGCAGGGGGCCCTGGTCGTGGGTTACCGCTTCCGCCTGCGGGCCGTTGAGATTTTCAAGTATCTTGCTCAAAACTGCCTCCGAACAACAGAAAATAAAATTCACAGTGGTGTTATGTCGTTCATTTTGGACCCGGTTACTGGGTGTCCCCGTCTTCCCCTGTCTTTTTGCCGTCCTCTTTCCGGGCTGTGGTTTTATCCTCCGGGCTGGACTGGCCCTTGACAGGGGCAGGAACAGGCTCCTTGAGGTTGTTGCTGTCTGCCTCAAGGGGTGTAACCCCTGTCATAAGATTCCTCAGCTCCATCCGTTCTCCTTCGGGGAAGGGAGCCATCTCGCCGGTATATTCTTCTTCCCGATCGCTGGTTCGCCGATCCACCAGGTAGTCGCTACACTGCCGGTCCCGAAGATAATTGCGGATCTGTCCCACAATGTGGCCGATCTGCAGGGGGTGTTTCAGGGGACGTCTGGTATTGGTGGCAACACCGATACAAAGGGGCATAAAGGGAAACTTGCCCGACTGTCCCATACGGTCATTGGAAATAATATGCCCATCTTCCCGGGCTTTTTCATCATAATATCCGGCTATCTGATCATCATATTGGGCAATAATCTTTTCGCACAGGGCTTTTGCCTTGTCAGGTGTGGTGGTGAAAATGAACCGATCCCCTCCCAGATGATATATCCGGTCGCCCTCGTTACCCTTCTCGCTTATGGCATTAAGAAGGGTCACTCCCATAAAGCGGATCACCGAATCACCCCTGGCGGAACCGTATTTGTTGTTATATGCGGTAAAATCGTTGGCGTCCACAAAGGCCACTGCCATGTCCCGGCCTTCTTCGATGAGCCTGAACAGAGCATCATACAGGGACTTGTTTCCCGGCAGTCCCGACATGGGGTTGGAGTCGGGGGTATCTTCCCGGCGGGTCCATATGTAGTATCTTTCCAGAACCGTTGCAATGGAAACCACATCAGACTCCACCAGAGAATCGGGACGATCGATATATTCTCCCACCGCCAAATTCCGGGCATATTCCTGCAAAGCAAACAGGGGTTTGAGGGTTTCCCCCGAGAGAAAAATAAGAATATAAAAAGAAGCAAACAACAGCCCGACTCCCCCCCACAGGGTGAACCGGGAATACTTGGACAGGATCCCTTCAATATGATCTGCCTTCATTACTACCACGAGATAATTTCCCGACTCCAGCCGTTCGGAATAAGCCATCCTCAAATCGAGGCCTTCTCCCACAAACACTGGTATGGCCCTGTCGCTGGCCATTGCCGGATTCACCTGGGTTCTCTCTCTTTCCAGGAAAAGGGGGTCTGTGGCTCTCTTATCCTGGGGAAAGGCCACATAATCTCCCTGAGGGTCGATAATCCAAGCAGCCCCGCTGTCAAAAAGCCCGTAGGTGTTGACAAGCTCCTCCTGACGGTGAGAATTGTCGGGATTATCCAGTATCAGGGTCAAAAAACCTGCCTGGGATCGAACCCTGCTCTCCAGCTGGTCGTGAAGGA
>CAYNGH010000286.1:0-2071 GCA_964396845.1 uncultured bacterium
AGAATTTGCCAGGGTTTCCAACATGGCCTACCGGCTGATGAAACGGCTCCTGCCGGGGCCATACACCTTCATACTGCCGGCCACCCACAAGGTCCCCCGGCTGATGCTCACCAAACGGCGCACCGTGGGAATCCGGGTTCCCCGCAACAAGATTGCCCACGAGCTGGTGAAGGAACTGGGGAACCCCATAATCAGCACCAGTCTTCGTCTTGAAGATGACGAACTGGTCAGCGATCCCTTCCTCCTGTATGACCAATATGGAAAACAGGTGGATGCGGTGATTGACGGCGGGGTCATCGAATCAGAACAGTCAACCATTGTGGACCTGACCAACCGGGAGCCGGTTATAATACGGGAAGGCAAGGGAAACCTGACTGCCATCTGACATGGAACACCCTGATATCCAGAACCCATCATTCCCACATCATCCTGCCGGCAGTGAATCATTCCGACTGCCCCTGCTGGTGATTGCCGGGCCCACTGCATCGGGCAAATCTACTCTGGCCATCAAACTTGCCCCAGCCCTGGACGGTGAGGTCATCAACTGCGATTCGGCACAAATTTACCAAGAGCTTTCCATCATCACCGCCAGGACTGAGCCCGACGAAATGGAGGAGATCCCCCATCACCTGACGGGGCATTGCCAACTATGGGATAAATACTCCGCAGCCCGATACCAGCAAGAAGCATACCAGATCATCATGGATATACACCGCCGGGGACATCTTCCCATACTCTGCGGAGGGACTTTTCTCTATATGAAGGCAGTCATGGAAGGATATGACCTGAGGGAGATCCCCTGTGACCCGGAGAAGACCAGGCAGTTTCATGATCGAACCCAAAAATTGAGTAACCAGGCCCTGTATCTTGAACTGGAAATCAGCGATCCCGTTGCTGCATCCCGGATCCATCCCAACAACCGCCGGCGGGTTCTGCGGGCCTTGGAAGTAATCGAATCAACAGGTGAAAAATTTTCTGACCGGCATAGAAAGAATCCATTCCATCCTCTGGGGATCTCCCCAATCCTTGTAGTGATAGTCCCGGATCGGGATACCCTGTATCGACGGATAGAAAATCGCACCGATAAAATGTTTGAATCAGGGGCCATCGAAGAGATCAGGCATCTTGTGAACACCGGCAGACGGGAGGCACTGGAGGAAGCGCAAATATTGGGAGCCGGTGAGATACTATCTTTCCTCGATGGTTTTTGCACCCTGGAGGAGGGAATAACTCTCGTCAAGAGGAATACCAGAAGATATGCCAAAAGACAGTTCACCTGGATTCGCTCTTTAAATCCTCAAATTGTTCTGGGGCATGTGTGCAGTGGGAATATTAACCAAACTCAATACCACAGAATTGTTAGCACGATAAAAGAACTTTTACCGGCATCTGGTAATAGAAATAAGTGAACCCCCAATAGAAATATAAGGAGGAGAAAGAGAAAAATGCAACTTAACCTTCAGGATGCCTACCTGGGACAGCTGAAAAAAGAAAACCAACTGGCCGTGGTTTACCTGGTCAACGGTTTTCAGCTCAAGGGACTAATCAAGGGTTTTGACAACTTCACGGTTTTTCTTGAAAACGAGGGAAAGATCCAGATGGTTTACAAGCATGCCATCACCACCATCAGCCCCGTCAAGAATATTCCCCTGAACTTTCTCAGCGAAGCCTTCAAGGGAATTGCCGGCAAGGATACGTCAACTAAAAAAGAACCCCCGGTAATCCCAGCAGATGCACCGGTTCCCAGCGGAGGTGTCAAGGAAATCTAAAACCGGCTTGATGGGAGGAGCCATTGAAAATAAAGTTCACCAAGATGCACGGTCTTGGAAACGACTTTATAATAATTGATAACAGGGCAGGCCGGGACATCGATTTTCCCGGCCTTGCCACGAGGATATGCCGCCGGCGATTCAGTGTAGGGGCCGACGGTATTCTTGTGGTTGGAGAATCCAATACCGCAGATTTGAAGATGGACATATACAATTCCGACGGTACCATAGCCAGGATGTGTGGCAACGGCCTGCGCTGTTTTGCCATGTATGCCTGGACCCGGGGACTTATTCCCCGACAG
>CAYNGH010000287.1:0-2051 GCA_964396845.1 uncultured bacterium
TTTTTTCGTTTTCTGCTGTCATAATACCGCCATGCTCAAAATACCGACCCTTTGTTTACAGGCCCCCTAACTTATATTTTTGATGACCATTGAATAATCCTTTTTGCCTTCAGGATCCTGCGGGACTTTTTAAATGGAAATGTATCAAATACAAGCATGAATCATCCTCCGGGATGTGAATTCCCGGGGAAAGAGTCTGATTCAGTCAGTGTCATTCCATGGGTGAAATGCCATGGAGGCGATGGATACATTGTTGTTTCTCTGGGAGTCACTGCATACCTGGTAATTGAGAAGGGTTCCCCGGAAAGGAGCCATGGAACGTCCTGCCAGATAAAGGCTCGACAGACCGCATACCCGGCGGGTTTTCTGGCGGGAGATGATACTGTTGAAAAAACTGTCGGGACAGCCTTCCTCTAAGTGTTTCAGGTCTTGCCGTTCAGTTTCTTTTAGCTGTTCCAGATCCATTGCCGTGGGAGGGTCTTCATCACCAAAGTGCGGGCCTGTGTGAGAAAGATCCACCCCGGCAATAAAGCAGACCTTTGTGTCGGCCTGATCCAGGGTTTTTCTCATCGCTTCTACAAAATCCCTGACCTTCACATCAACAGCCGGGGGGCGGCCCTCCCGGCCCAGATAATCCAGAGAGCCTGTGAGTATGGGTAAAATTTTAATATCCCTGTGAGGAAATGCATGCCGGAGCATTACTGCCTGAAATTCAATGGAGTGCTCCGCCCGGTGGTTGAATTCATCTGCGAACAGATCATATGTGCTGTGCCGGGCCAGTTGTTCTGCCATGTCCTTGTGGCAGGGGATTTCTCCCAGGGGAGTATTGTAGGATTTGGCGGTCAGGGCTGCCAGGTTTTCCATAGGCTGATGGCTGGTGCCAAAGACCACGAAGGTATCGCAGTCGGATTTTTTTATCTGCCGGTATGATTCGGCATAGACAGGGCCTCCCCGGTTGAAGTCGATATGAGGCGCGGCCACTCCCAGGGGAGAAACGCCGTCAAAGGGATCAGGGCTCAACCCGTCATAAAAGCTGTCCAGTTTCTTCTTCAGCTCTCCAGGATCATCGGGATAATCATCTCCCTTGAGGATGCATTCCCTGACATTGCTTCTGTCGAATTCCTCCCGGAGAAATTCCAGATACTGCCGGTATCGGCTGTTGTTCATCATCAGGGCGCAGTCAAGCTCGAAGATTAGATCCAGGATCTGGTCTGTGAATATGAGGTTCCCGAATTTGCGGGAATATGCCAGTTGGATGTCCCGCATGGATGTCTTTCCGTCAAACATAGAAACCAAAAAATATGTCATCGGGGTCAGCATCAAAGACTTGTGGGAAACTCTGGCGGGATCCCGGACAAGAAACATGGTCTGCCCCATGATAGATACGGGGATTCCTTCCAAGGGACGCACCAGGGGAAATTCCCTTTCCTGGGCATCGGTTCTTTGTTCTGCTTTGCCAGTCATATGTTCTCCTGTTTGTCAGACCTTCACCCTGCGACTTCTGCCCCCGGGAACATAAACAGCCCTGATGTCGGGCTGAAGGCCCCTGTGATCCTGTTTTGACTGCTCCATCACCGAGTTGAAATCCGCATCATAAAAAAGACAGTCGCCATGAGCGGAAAACAGCATGTGGACGCGGTAGTTCATATTGTTTATGGTGCCCAGGACCCGGTTGATGGAATCCACCTTGTCCCGGGGGTTCACGATATCGTTGCAATCCTTGAGATCCCCGATATACCAGTCGCCGGTGATCATGGCCCCTTTGAACACAATCAGAAGATCCCCGTAGGAATGCTTGGGGGCGTGAATCAGGTAAATCGGCTCGCCACCGATATTTCCGGCCCAGAAATCAGTGTCAAAAATCTCGTCGAAGAGGACATCAATCCCCTGATGCCAGCCTCCTCCCATCTTGCGGATGACATTCCGGGACAGAAACCGTATATAGGGATCATGACGAAATGAACTGTGACCCACAAAAGTGGTCTGGGGAAAACGGTTTCTGAACTGGGGCAGACTGTGACAGTGATCCCAGTGGGGGTGGCTGATGAAGG
>CAYNGH010000288.1:0-2046 GCA_964396845.1 uncultured bacterium
GGGGAGAAACCGGGTTTCCACCCTGGAAGAAGAAGTGGCTGCAGCCCTGGATGCATCCACCATCCACCGATATTTTCCCTGCCGTACCCTTGTGGGCCGGGATGAAATAATGAAACGGCTTACTTCCCTGATTCTCCCCGGCTCAGAAAAAAATCGGCCCATGATCTCCCTTCATGGCCTGCCGGGATCAGGCAAGTCCCGTATCCTGGAAGAACTCTTCTCTATTTCCGATGCCCAGCGCAATCATCTAATAAGGACTCATGGGGCCACATATACTGTGGGTCAGCCCTTTGTGGAGCTTCTGGAGCCCATATCCAACATTCTCAAGAACGATCCCGAGCTGGCCACCCGATCGATAATGTGCCTGACTCCGGTCCAGATACAAGAGCTGAGGCAGTTTCTGCCCCTGCTGGCCCGCTATACCATGGATCAGGAGAAACTCCCCCGGATGGAACCCCATGAGCGCATGGAGGCTCTCCTGTCAGGGCTTAAGGAGATCATGCTGGAGATTTCCCTGGAAAAGCCCGTGTTCATATTTTTTGATGAATTTCATTATTCAAATCTTGGCACCCGGATGCTCCTGGGACGTATCAAGGAAGACTCCCGGGGCAAGAATATCGGGGTCTTTGCCGGGGTTTGCGCTGTGGAAACGGTAAAAATCAAGGATCATGACCTGATTAGTTTTTTTCGTGACTGTCAGGATAAGGGCCTGCTGGAGCAGATTTCCCTCAAACCCCTGCCTATATCAAAAATCCGGGAGATGGTGGATCACATTATTCCAGATCTTTCCAGTCATGATGAGGTGGTGGACTTCATCTGCCGTCACTGCGAAGGGATCCCCGGCAAGGTGGAGGAGCTTTTAAAGAAACTCATAGCCCGGGGCCGTATCAGCCTTGAGAAGGGCAAGCTGACTGTAGATCAGATAACCGAGCACGATGCCCTTGACACTGCCGGGGTTCTGGCGGGATCCGGGGTTCTTCTTGAGGATGAGGATGTCATAAGTCTGTTATCCAAGATTTCTGTGGCGGGGTCCCGTTTCAACCTGGATATGCTCAAACGGTTGGATCCCCGATCCGAGGGACACCTGTATGGACTCCTGGAAAAGGCGGAAAAAACCGACATCATCAGCCGACGGGTTCAGGACGAAGTGGATGAATATGAATTCCGGGGAGATCAGATTCACTCAGATCTTTACACCAAGCTGGACGAGTCCCAACGGCGGGATCTTCATCGGCGGGTAGGCCTGGCAGAAAAAGATTTCAACAAGGAGCACATCGAGCAGGCCCTCTCGAAGCTGGCCTATCACTTTGAGCGGGCCGGGGATCATCCCGAGGCCATGTATTATCTTTCCCGGATTGCCAGGGAGTTTGACGGGCTTTTCTCGCCAACTCTTCTGGAGCTTCATGTGGGGAATTTGCCCGATGCCGACGATGACTGGGAGGAAGAAAAAATTCTCACTCCCGATGAAAAGGATCAGGCCCTGCGGGTATGCCGCTGGTTCAAGACCACCATGGGCAATCTGGAGCTTTATCCCGCAGACAGCGAGATTGTCCGGGGAAGCATCGACTCGGCTTTTCTGGAGCTGAGCCGTCTGCTGGATAAGGTTAATGTGGTCACTTTTGCCGAGGCCGACGGGAATCTTCTGATTAACCGGGAGCCTCCCCACATCGATGATATTTCTGACTTCAAGGAAGAAGATTTTATTGAAATTCTGGAAAATGCCAGCCTCAAGGGGATCTCCTTCCGGAAGGGCCTGGCCAGGGAGGATTTTGTAAAATTTCAGGATATTCTGATATCCCACAACCGGGAACATATCGAAAACAAGGGCGGTTGGGCCAAGATTATCAGGGATAACCAGATTGGCAATATTTTGGCCAACCAGAAGGTTTTTGTTACTCTGGGGCGCAAGGAACTGCTGGATTCCTACAATGTAAAAAAAGAAAAGGTGATTGTACGCCAGACAGTGTATGAACCGGAGCAGTCAGCGCCGGAACCTGCCAAGCCTTGCCCCATCCCCGATGATTTTCTGGAACAGCTGGATATCAT
>CAYNGH010000289.1:0-2043 GCA_964396845.1 uncultured bacterium
TGAGGTTCCGGTTAATTATGAGGTATCAGCCCCGGCATGATAAAAAAGGCAGGACAACTGAATTTTGACCCCACCCTCCGGAAGATAATTCCCGGCGGTGAATTTGGGGGATCCCTGAAACCTGCCGACGAGAAAATCTCTCTGCCTGCCGACGGCAGTGACATCGATTTTACCAGAACAAAAAAAGAACCGCCGGGGAAAGATTCCACCCAGAAGGAGCCAGTATCAGGGGAAACCAAGCCCCGACAGGTTTCCTCCACAGAAACATTCGATTCTCCATACCGCACAGGGATCAAGTCTTCCTGTGGCAAATCCTCATCCTGCCCTTCCCTTCTCACATCCTTCGAAGAGGGAATCCCCGGCTCCAGCCTGCTGGAACAGAAGAACCCGACTGCAGACATCAAGACTTCGCCGGGGCAGTGGATATCAGACAAATTAAGTACCGCCACCGGCAAGGCAGCAGCAGGGCTGGCAAAATTTGTCAATTTTGTTGCCGGCGGTGATCGGGAAATCCGCCAGGCAAAATCCCTGACCAGAGAAATCCTCTCTATGGAAGAACCGATGAGCAAGCTGACAGATAATCAGCTTTACGCCAAGACCGGTGAGTTCAAAGAGCGTCTGAAGGCCGGAGAGAGCTTGGACAGCATTCTCCCCGAGGCTTATGCGGTAGTCCGGGAGGCTGACTGGCGTATCCTGGGTATGAAGCCTTATCCTGAACAGGTTCTGGGGGGAGTCTGCGCCCACCGGGGACGGATAGTGGAGATGAAAACCGGCGAGGGAAAAACCCTGATGGAAACCATGCCTGTTTATCTCAACGCCCTCACCGGCGACGGGGTTCACTTGGTGACTGCCAATTCATACCTTGCCCGCCGGGACATGGAAGAGATGGCGCCGGTTTTCGAAAAACTGGGGCTCACCGTGGGGATTCTCGATGACAGTGACGATCTGGAAGGCCAGAAGGCTGCAAACCGTGCCGATGTGACCTATGGCACATGCGCCCAGTTCGGGTTTCAGTTCCTGCGGGACAATCTGGCCCAGGACAAAGAAAACCAGGTGAGCCGGGATCTTTCCAAGGTATATACCCTGGTGGACGAGGTGGATTCCATCCTCATTGACGAGGCCCGGACCCCGCTGATTATTTCAAGCCGGGCCGATAAGAGCGACTCCCATGTTTACAACATCATGGCCGAGGCGGTATCCCACCTGCACGAAGGGGTTGACTTTGAGGTTGATCGCAAGAAACGTCAGGCCTGGCCCACCGAAGAAGGCATCCGGCAGATGGAGCACAAGCTGGGGGTGAAGAATCTTTATTCCGACAATGAACACCTGCCGGGACATCTCCAATCTCCCAAGACTTCAAAGGCCCAGGACCTGGTTTCTTATTTCGACTCGGCCCTGAAGGCCCGCGCCTTGTATGACCGGGACGTGAATTACATGGTGGACCGGGAAAACAACGAGATCAAGATTATCGATGAATTCACCGGCAGATCCCTGCCGGGACGACGTTTTTCCCAGGGGGTTCATGGAGCCATTGAAGCAAAGGAAGGCCTCAAGGTCAACGGAGATTCCATGGTCCTGGCTTCCATATCGATTCAGAACTATTTCAACCAGTATGGCAGGCTGGCAGGGATGACCGGCACAGCCAAGAGCAGTCAGCGGGAGTTTTACGAAGTTTTTGGAAAAGGCGTGGATGTAGTCCCCACCCACAAGCCCATGATTCGAAAAGACCTGCCCGATGTGGTATTCCAGACAAAAGAGGCCAAGCAGAAGGCCATCATCAGCAAGGTAGCCCAGCTGAACAAAATAGGACAGCCGGTGCTCATCGGCACACAATCCATCGAGGATTCCGAAGCCCTGTCCCGGATGCTGGTTCAGAGCGGTATTGATCACAGCGTGTTAAACGCCAAATATCACAAGGCCGAGGCCGACATAATCTCCCAGGCCGGGGCGAAGGGTTCGGTGGTCATCGCCACTAATATGGCTGGCCGGGGAACTAACATCAAACTGGGAGGAGATCCCAAGGCTCTGGCCCGGAAGATGTCG
>CAYNGH010000290.1:0-2022 GCA_964396845.1 uncultured bacterium
ATGAATCGGCCCGAGAGCTATATCCCAAGGATCATGGACATCACGACTCATATTTCCCCCATCAGCCCGAAGGCTATGTCCTGCCGATACATAAACAACGGCCCGATGGCTATATCCCGCCGATCATGATCATCTCGACTCATGTTCCCCCATTCCAAATGGGGTCACGAAAAAGTTTCCCCCGTAAATAAAATGAGTAAGTCCTGTAAAAAATTGAAAGTGGATTTGCTCAAAAAAAAAGGCCCCGGTACTCCAGGGCTTTTACTATTTCTCACTGCAGAGTATATGAGAAGATTAAAATCGTTTGTTAGGGGAAAATGCCTCTCTCCTTGAAAACCTTTTCCAGGCTCACCAGAGCCACGATGTATGCCGCGGTGCGCCAGTCGGTGTTATACTGCTTGGTCATATCCTTGACTCTAACATAACCCTTCAGGATCTTTTTCTTCAACTTTCCGTCCACTTCTTCCAGATCCCAGAACTCGCTTCGTTTGTTCTGGAGCCATTCGAAGTAGCTGACAATCACACCGCCGGCATTGCAGAGGATGTCCGGCAGAATGTCGATGCCTTTTTCCCGGAGGATCCTGTCCCCTTCGGGGTCCGTTGGGCCGTTGGCACCTTCCGCCACTAATTTCACCTGGAGATGTCCTGCAGTCTTGCCGGTGATCTGGTTTTCCAGAGCAGCAGGGATGAAAATGTCTGCAGGGGTCTGGAGGAATTTGTCCTCGCTGACCTGCCGGAGGCCGGGGAAATTCTCCACACCACCGGTCTTGATGGCATAGGCCGAGAGAGCGTCGGGATCGATGCTTCCATCAACTGCCTGAAAAGATCCGGTGATGTCCTGAACTGCTGTCAGTTTAGCACCCAGCCGGCACAAGAGCCTGGCAGCCCATGAACCAACATTGCCGAACCCCTGGACAAAGAAACTGCAGTCATTAAGATCCATCCCGTTATCCTTGGCCCACTGCTCTATCAGGAATACCACTCCCTGACCCGTGGCCTTGTCCCGGCCTATGCTTCCCCCGGATTCCACGGGCTTTCCCGTTACCACATGAACACAGCGGTTCCGATCCTGAGGGGGCATCATCTGAAGGTAAGTGTCCAGCATCCATGCCATAATCTGAGAGTTTGTGTTGACATCCGGGGCGGGGATGTCATATTCAGGGCCGATATTGTTGCCCAGGGCAAAGGTGAACCGGCGGGTAATCCGCTCCAGCTGGGTTTTGGAGTATCCCTGAGGATTAAACTTGATGCCACCCTTGGCCCCACCGAAGGGAATGTTGACAATGGCGGATTTCCATGTCATCCATGTGGCCAAGGCCCGAACCTCGTCTAAGTTCACCGAAGGATGAAACCGCAGTCCTCCCTTGTATGGGCCAAGAACATTGTTGTGTTGAACCCGGTAGCCGGTGAACATTTCAATTTTGCCGTCGGGCATCTTCACCGGAAAGTTTACTACGATCTCGTTGGTGGTATTGGCCAGGATCTTCCGGATATCCGGATCCAGGTTCATCAGGTCCGCCGCAGTGTTGAACTGGATCTTGACGTTCTCGTAAACGTTGTCGTGACTGGCCTGGTTAGAATCGACGCTGATGGTTGCCATTTTTCCTCCCTTTAATTTTCTACATATTCATCACATGTCCAGACCCCGCCCTGGGGCCGGGGAAAGGTGCAAAGCTCCCGGTCGGCACAGTGGGCACATATCCCCAGGAGAGTATCCTGATGTCCCGTTGTTTTATGTGGCCGGGGCGCTATGATGTCCTGAGGCGTAAAATTGTGAAATGGTGGATACTCCTGGAACTGACCGCAGTGCATTGGCGCAGGAGCATCGGGTTTGATCAGTGTGCATTCTGGGCCATTCTGACAGGCGGCACAAATCCCCTGAAGCATCTCGGCCCCCGGAACAGCTTCTATCTCCCTGGGTTCCTGGGGTTTGGCTTTCCTGGCCAGCTGACCTTTCTTTTTTATTACTTGAGAATCCATTTTTATACCTCCAGATAATTCAATTCCAATTAATGACAAAGC
>CAYNGH010000291.1:0-2013 GCA_964396845.1 uncultured bacterium
GACGCTGCAAAGTTTTTCCGAATGGGAGCAGGAGCAGTCCAGGTTGCCACCCGTTTTGTGGCCACCCCGGAATGTTCAGTGCCTGACCGGTTCAAGGAGATTTACCTGAAAGCCACCGATGACGATGTGATAATCATCGACAGCCCAGTGGGGATGCCCGGCAGGGCCATCAGAACTCCCCTGTTCAAGAAGGTTGACGACGGGATAAGGATTCCCATCAAGTGCAACTACCACTGCCTGAAAACCTGCAACCCCAAGACTGTGCCATACTGCATTGCCAGGGCCTTATTCAACGCAGTTGCCGGCGACATAGAACATGCAGTGATATTTGCCGGTGAAAACGTCACCCGGATTGATAAAATCGTCCCGGTAAAGGAAATCATCGACGAGATCGCATCGGAAGCCGACAGGGAACTGAGTCGGGGGTAAATACTGTCCATATAAAAACCCACAGGGCCTTCCCCGGGGAAGACCCTGTTTTGTTTTCAGGCACCATCGGCAAAATATTTCCCGGAAGATTATTTTGCCGGGTTCATTATCCTTCCCATAAACAGGATCTGTCCTGACTTGTCATCGGTAATCAGAAATATGAAAGGCCGATCAACCAGGAAGGTCACAGGCCCAGGCCCATGGCCGACGCTGGTGGTTCTCATCATGGTCACTGCAGTGGCTGCTGTGGCCTCGGTGCCTTCTTCGGTAACCGCCACAAAAGACTCATGAATCACCTTGGAAATACTCAGATCCCTGCTGGGGGACATAAGGGAAAAATCCGCCATTCTGGGAATAAAAGCCAGCTTCATCCCCAGTGATTGTAAAACCCCGGAGAGTTCAAAAGCTCCCCTGGTAGTAAATTTTGGCATGAAAAGTTGAACCTTTCTTGACTCCATATTCCTGATAAGCTCATCTGTCATATCCCAGGTGAGGTTTTTTTCGAAGTCCTCCACAGAAATATTGCTGTGGGGCAGAATCACCACCATGGAAAACTGCCTCCCCACGTATGGTATGGCCACTGCAGAAGCTCTGTCGGTAGAAGCATAAGGAATATTGAGAATCCTCTGCATCATGTCAACTTTTTGTGTATCTCCTGTCATCAGATGAAAGGGAGCCTTGTGGGTTCTCTTCCTGTCAAACTTCACATCCCAGTCTGCCTTGAAGTATATGGTATTGGTGAGAACCAGAGAAGTGGAGCTGTCAATATCCCCTGGCTTAAGGAGTTCTTTAATATGGTATCCCGTCCTCTTCTCAACCCATTCGTTAATGATGTTGCGGCTTTTTTCCGTTTTTTTTCGAAAATCCAGCCTCTCCATGGGGGCTTCGAAGAATTTTTCGGTGATTTTAAGGAAACTGTTCAGAAATTCATAAGATTCATCACCCCACAGACGATTTGCCACCATCAGGTTCACCGGGGTTTCTTCTCCTGTCTGGTTCAGCCGGTGAAGCATATTTTGAAACTCCAGAGCCAACTTCCGGGGACTCATACGAAATTCCAGGGTTTCTGCCATTTCATCGGCGGTTTTTCCCGAAGCTCCCAGATAAGTCATAGCCAGAGCCGATGAAATGCTGAAGGGAGAAAAAAACAGGTTGTCATCGCTATTTCCGGCGAGGGACTGGTATATCTTCATGGCAAATATGTTGTTGTTTCGGGCCAGCTCCGGTTGTTCAGTATAATTCCGGCCCGGTGAAGAAAGAGAATTCTGGGCAAAGGCGGTGGCAGTCATCAGCAAAATCAGCCCCCAAACTGCAATCATCTTAAATAAACATTTCTTCATTAATTCCACCTCCAAAATATTCAAACTGACATATTCCCAACCCTTAACTGTTACTTTTGCCCGGGGATTATCCTCCCGGGAAGGATTCTTTGTTCTTTTAGTCTGGGAAATCTGTCACAGGTACATACAAAGGGAACGTCAAATTATTCCCTGCAGGTGGCATTGGTGTTCGGTCAAGTAATATAACTTAGTAGCTGTGCCGTCTGGATGGGGTTTCTCCTGCTGTCTTTCTCCTGCTTTGGGG
>CAYNGH010000292.1:0-1969 GCA_964396845.1 uncultured bacterium
CCTACTCCCTGGGACAGCTGGGGGACAGAACGGCAGTTAACCAACTGATTGAACTTCTCAATGATCCTTCCCGGAATGTCCGTTATTATTCTGCATGGGCCTTGGGGAGAATCGGCGATACCAGGGCCTTGCCATACCTGGAAGAAAGACTGGCAGATGGGGAAATGCTGGTGAGCAACGGCGCCCGACAGGCAATTGACCGCATCCGTAATCAGCTGAAAAACTGATTGTTTCCGAGGTTCATGGTTTTGAAGGTTATTCATTGTCAATTGTAGAAACAATTATAACATTATTTTTTCATTTCAAGTAATCGAAGGGTTTTTGATGCTGGTATGTCCAGGTATCTTTTATTGGCAAAAGAGAGTTGTTATGTCAGAGCTTTCCTTTCATCTCTTCCGGTAGGAGTTGATGTCTGTCATGTTGGTTCCCTGGCCGGGGGGCTGGATTCTCTTAAGGATGGGGATTTCCGGGGAGTTATTCTGGGCCCGGGGGATGATGAATCATCGGTTTTTGATTCCCTTGACAGAATCTGGCAAATCTTCCGGCATCTGCCGGTTATGCTTTATTTCCCTGACGGCGACCCTCATCAGATCCGGCGGGGATTCTTGTCGGGAGCTCTGGACTGTGTCAGTGATGATATTTTGAAGAGGACAACTGCTGAAAAATTTTTCCAGGATGTTCACTGCAGATTCCATAAGCTGGATTCTTTCGAGCCGGTCAGTGGATGCATCAGTTGTCATCAGTTCATAAAAGCTTTTGAATCATCCCTGGACGGTATGGCAATTCTGGATGATGAGGAGAAATATATACTTCTCAATTTGGCTCATGCCCGGATATATGGGTATGAAGATCCTTCTGAACTGGTGGGCAGGAGCTGGCGGAGCCTTTATGATGCCGGAGAGCTTGCCAGATTCGACCGGGAGATTTTTCCCATTCTCCTTTCCAGGGGCTGGTGGATTGGCGAGGCTGTAGGCAAAAGGAAGGACGGCTCCCGGTTTCCCCAGGAACTGTCCCTGATGGTTTTCCACAATGGCGGTCTTTCCTGTGTTGTCCGGGATATATCTTCTCAAAGGGAGGTTCTGGATGAACTGCGTCGTCAGAGGGATAATGCGGAGATGTATTTTCAGGCCGTGGGAATAATGATGATGGCAGTTTCGCCGGCAGGGAGAATCATCCGGGTGAATAATAAGGGGGCCGACCTGCTGGGATATGATTCTCCCCTTGAACTGGAGGGAGTTGACTGGTTCCTGGAATTTGTCCCCGAGTCAAGCAGGAATCAAGAACGGGAATCTTTTCTGGATATGGTATCAGAAAAGAAGGAAATATCTCCCCTGCAGGAATCCTGGATTGTCACCTGTCAGGGCCGGCACCGCCTGATTCAATGGTCCAACAGTCTGCTCCGGGATGAAGAAGGTATTGTTACATCGGTAATAAGATCCGGACATGATGTGACATACCGCCGGCAGGTGGAAGGAGAACTGCTGGAAAAGAACCGGGAGATGAATGATTTTGTTTACATTGTAAGCCATGATCTGAAAAATCCCCTGAACATCCTCAAGGGATTCATTACCGCCATCAGGGACGACCCGGCCCTCTTTGACAAATATTTTGACCGGGTAATATGCCAGGCGGACATATTGTCAGAATTCATAAACAGTCTGCTGAAACTTTCCCGGGCAGGAAAGGTGATTGGACAGAAAGCGGAGATTTCTCCTGAATTTCTCATACGGCGGGCCTTTGGGGTTACCCGTCCCCCGGGGGATGATTCCCGGCTGATAATGGAAACTCCCCTGCCGGTTATCAAGGGTGATCCTGAAAGGATGACTCAGATATTTGTAAATATCATTTCCAACTGCATTCAGTATCGGGATCCCGCCAGACCCCTGGAGATAAATGTTTCCCACCGGGACAACGGCGGGCATGTGACCCTTGTGATCTCCGACAATGGTATCGGCATTGAAAGGGAAAA
>CAYNGH010000293.1:0-1957 GCA_964396845.1 uncultured bacterium
CGGTGTAAAAAAGGTTGATAATTCCAGGGCTTTGCCCCAGAACACTCCCAGCCCACCTGTCGGCACAACCCCCATACCTGCACCGACAGTTCACAATCCCACCGGAGAACCCCTGGAATACAAGCTGGAGTAACTTCCCCTAAAAAAGAAACGGCCCGGGCTCCCATTACGGGAGCCCAGCCACATATGCCTTCTCCCAAAAGGCATGGTTATTATAAGATACATTTGTATCCCTGTCAAGGGGTACATCGGTTTTTTTTAATTTTTTTCTCAACAGGTGTTTTTTAATTGAATCAGTATCTCCCTGTTCCGATGGCGCTAAAGATGCCGGGGGATATTGAACCGGCAAGGATTTTTAGGGGATCCCCTTGAAAGGTCTTCTGCCGGGTTATCGGCAGGAAATTTTGATAGAATAAGTTCGAGGTGTTTCATGAAGTGTCCCAGGGATAAAGGCTCCCTTGAGCGGGAAGTCTTCTGCGGTGTGGAGATTGACAACTGCCCGGTATGCAGTGGCACCTGGCTGGACAGGGGAGAGATGGCCAAGGTGGTTGGGATGGTGGAGGATCTTATGGGAGGAAAACCTGTGGTAATGGAACAGCTCCCGGACCGGGAGCCGGGACAGAAGCTGTATTGTCCCCGCTGTGGCGATCAGGACATGGAAGCATATCACTTCTCATGGCAGGAGAAGATTATAGTTGATCGCTGTCCCCGATGCCTTGGCATATGGCTTGACACCGGGGAACTCCGACAGGCGGTGGGGCTGGCATATAAGGAGTATGGCATGTAGCCCTTCGCCAGGGTTTAAAGGTTTAATGGCTTAAAGGCTTAAAGGAATGCAACCCCAGGATATCAGCTATCAGGGATTTTTTGAGATGAAGAAGCTCCCCGCATCCAGTTGCTCATCATCCTCATTTAGGGTGTAACTGCCGGTGATACTGCCGTATGACAGGTTGCCGGAAAAGGACATCACCCGGCCTCCGGGAAAAGTGGCATCAAAGTTAATGCTGTTGTCCTGGC
Source organism: uncultured bacterium (assembly GCA_964396845.1). Classification (GTDB taxonomy): domain Bacteria; phylum Vulcanimicrobiota; class JAJTBE01; order JAJTBE01; family CAYNGH01; genus CAYNGH01. The sequence continues at coordinate 1,018 of CAYNGH010000293.1, forward strand.
GTGTTCCAAGGATGTCGCCCTGATCCAGACCTTCCATCCCGGTTATGGTTATGCTCCCATCCAGAATATACCCTCCTTCAGGGTTTTCGGTTTCCACAAATTCCACTGGATCCAGGGATCCATAATCTCCACTGCCCGAGTATGATGACCAGGTGCCGGTCCATGTGCCTGAAAGGGAATCAAGATCACCCTGGGTTGGCATGGGCGGTGGATCCGGAGAGCCGGGAACCCCTACGGAACACCCGCAAAAAGTAGTGGCCAGAATCACCGCCACCCCCAGCACAATCAGAGGAAAAATCCTTTTCATTGAAATACCTTCCTTTCAACTTAGTATTTTTTCAGTATCATATCATCTTTTCAAACTAACAGCAGGACTTATTCTTTTCCTGTTTCCTTCGGGCCCTTTCTTTTCTCTTCAAATCCTTTTGCACCAGTTCCTCAATATATCCGATTATGGACATCCCCTTTCGGGTAGCCTCCAGTTTTACAGTCATGTGAAGCTCCACCGGAAGACTGATGGTGACATATTTCTTGTCCATGATACCTCCTTGCTGTTCCGGTCAAATCCTGTTCATACATTATATCCCTATATAGTGCACATGTCAAGGAGAAATTCTCCAAAAATCGTGATCTGCTGTGAGCCAGGAAAGCCCAGTTTTAATGGCGGGGAAAACCGACAGCTGGACAAAGGAAATAAACTGTATCTGTAAAAACAATGGAAGAAGGCTGTTGCGGGTTTTTGCGGGGAAGGAAGCAACACTCTATCAGGGGATCCTGGAGCCAGAAGAAGACCCTGTGCCCTGTGGTTTCCAGGAACAGATGTCCCCGGGGATAATCCGGAAATATATAACCCACAGCAAATCCGAAAAAATGCGGAGGTATTGCATGAAAGAAAGAAATACAAAGATGAACAGAGTGTTTTTTGGCTGGAAAGTGATGA
>CAYNGH010000294.1:0-1939 GCA_964396845.1 uncultured bacterium
CAGTCCGGGCCACCATCGGGGTTTACAACACCAGGGATGAGATGGATCAACTCCTTGATATGGTGGAGATAATATCCCGGCACCAGTGGAAGGGGGATTATGATCTTTCCGCCACATCCCAGTGCCGTCCCATCGCTTTCCGGGTCAGGGGCCAAGGATCCGGCCAGGCCACATGTGTCACATCAAAATCAGGAGATGAGCCTGATGAGTCTGATGAGAACGAAGCAACTGGCACCTGCGGATGAAACTAATTTTGCGTGTTGAGTGAATACACCCGTCTGGACAACAAATTGGCGAAGAACAACATTAATTAAAAATAAATCAATATTGTTTCAGGCAGATATGGATTCAAGTTCCGGGAAATTTATGGATTTAAATTTATCCAGCAAAGGATTCCCGGGGATAAAATAGAATATAAAATCAAAAGACAGGTTAGTGTAATAATAACACAAACATGAAGGCATGGTTCATGGCGGAAAGAAGACATAAAACAAGGGAATCCCAAATGCATGCTTCTTTTTCGTATAATGTGCGGGAAGAGATGGCTCGATCCATCCCCGAGCGGAAATGCTGTCGGGAGGCCATGTTAGCGGCATTTTTGTTTACCGGGGCTGATGATTCTGCTGATGATGGGGACATTGTTGTTACCACTGGCTTTTCTCCTGTTGCCCGTTTGCTTTACCGTCTTATTCGGGATGTGGCCGGCTCTCCGGTGGAATGGGGAACTGGGCGGGAAAAGTTTTTCAACTGCCGCAAGATTTACCGGGTGAGCCTGCCTGATACCGACAGCATTAATGAATACCTTGAGCGATGGGGGATTGGAAAAAAACTTCCCCGGGGCAACCTTAGAAAAGTGTGCTGTCGCAGGGCATTTCTATCGGGGGCATTTCTCTCGGCGGGTTCTGTCAATTCTCCCCAGCGTTACTATCATTTTGAGATACTGCAGAAGGACCCGGGGATTGCCCGGTTGCTGGTACAGATTCTTTCCCGGATGGAGATTACCGGCAAGATTTCCCACCGCAAGGAATGGAATCTGATTTATGTAAAGAAAGCTGATGAGATTGCTAACTTGTTAAACCTTCTGGGCGCCCACAAAAGCCTTCTGCAATTTGAGGAAGTCCGGGCTATAAAAGAAACCCGGGAAGAAGTCCGCCGGAAGGTGAATGCGGAAACAGCAAACCTGGACAAGACAGCCTGCGCTGCTACCCGGCAGGTTCACAGCATCCGTCATCTTCAAAAGGCTGGAATGCTGGAGAAACTTCCTGAAAAACTAAAACTGACAGCTCAGCTGAGGCTTCGGTTTCCTCAGGCGAGCCTGAAGGAGTTGGGAGAAAGGCTGTCGCCGCCCCTTACAAAATCATCGGTTAACAGCCGTCTGCGGAGGCTTGAAAATATTTGCCGCAGTATCACAAAAGACGGCAAAGCAGTCGTCAACAATAACTAAAAGATCCAATAAAGGAGGAAACAAAATGAAAGTTGGAATTAATGGGTTTGGAAGAATCGGCAGGCTGGTATTGAGAGGATGGCTCAAGGATCGCAGGAGCTTTGAGATTGTTGCCATCAACGACATCGGGGATCCAAAAACCATGGCTCATCTGTTCAAATATGACTCCACCTTCGGCCCTTATGAAGGCAGTGTCAAACTGGAAGGGGATTACATGGTGGTGGACGGCCACCGGATCAAGATGCTCTCGGAGCGCAATCCCGGCAACCTGCCCTGGAAGGAGTTGGGTGTGGAATATGTCATCGAGTCAACTGGGCTTTTCCGCAGCACTGAAGCCTGCAAGCCTCACCTTGATGCCGGAGCAAAGAAAGTCGTCATCAGCGCTCCTGCCAAGGGAAGCGATGTTCGTACCATAGTGTTGGGAGTCAACGAAAGCGATTATAATCACGACACCGATCATGTCCTTTCCAATGCCTCCTGCACCACCAACTGCCT
>CAYNGH010000295.1:0-1874 GCA_964396845.1 uncultured bacterium
GCATTCCCATTCCCATACCCATGCCACCCTGCATCTGCATCATCATCATCATCATCTGCATCATCATCATCATCATCTGCATTTGCATCATCTGCTGCTGATTACCGCCGTAACCGGTGGGGGGCATAAAGGGAGGCATTCCCATTCCGGGCATCATGGGCATTCCCATTCCCGGGGGCATTCCGTATCCGGGCATGGCACCCATCATACCCATATTGGGCATACCCATCTGGGCAAACTGCATTTGCTGTTGCTGGGCCAGCTGGGCCTGAAGCTGTTTCTGGTGGGCTTTGTTGCCGGCCTGGGCTCCAAGGGTTCCGCCAATCTGTGCGCCAAAGAATCCGCCCATCATGGCCCCGATAGGCCCGCCGATGGTGAATCCGGCCAGGGCGCCAAGTCCGCCTCCGCCCAGAGCGCCAAGGACTCCACCGCCAGTGGCTGTCCCGGCAAAATTGGTAACTGCATCGCCGACTTTACCTCCGATACTCCAGCCGGCTTTGCCTCCGATTCCACCGCCGATTACTGCGCCAATTGGCCCGCCGATGGTGAATCCGCCGACTCCGCCAACAACTGCGCCAACCGCTCCGCCTACGACCCGTGTCGCTGTTCTAAAAACTCTGCCTACAGCTCTTCCTATTCTTCCCATGCTATATTCCTCCGAATTAATTAATTACTCTTGCCTTTTTATCACTTGTAAACCAGATAAAGTAAACCGTTTCAGTAAAAAAATAATGATAATTTTTCTTTGTTGCATATATGCTGACATTAAAAGGTGGGGGCATCAAGGGTGGTCAGATCTCCGACCATCACCGGCTCATCGGTGACAAATCCCTCCGCATAACTGGTTCTCACTGATCGCCCCAAAAAGCCGTTAAAATATTCCAGTCTTTCCAGAACTCCCTTCAGGTAAGGGGTTAAATGGAGATGGTCATCAATATCCACAAACTGAGAGTGATAACAACGGACTGCATTCATCTTTCGTTCAAACTGTTCCGATATGTCCACCAGAAAATCCGGAGCTAAATTGAAACGCATGGGCAGATAATATATCAGCTTTCTGGGGCGGTAAGGCTCTCCCTTGACCGGATATTTTCTAAGCCCGGAAAAAAAACATGACTCCCGCACAAGGATTGATGTGTTGTTGTGATCCGGATGCCTCTGGCCATCAATCGGGGCCAGCACCACCTTTGGTTTTAAACGGCGGATAACTTCAATCATCCGTAGGCGGTTCTCGTAACCCGCATCAACCCGGCCATCGGGAAGGCCCATGTTCTCCCGGTGGATAATCCCCATGGTACACTGGGCGCAATAAGCTTCCCGAGCTCTGGTGTGGGGATCTCCCCGGGTTCCCATCTCTCCCTGAGTCAGGTCAACAATTCCCACCCGGTATCCCAGATCAATCATTCTGATAAGGGTCCCCCCGGCCATAATCTCACAGTCATCCCGGTGAGCCCCCACCGCCAGAACATCAAGGGGCCCATCAGTCATGCCCGAAGGATTGACACCATTGCCCGCTATTGGTTCCGGACTGTCCAAATTACTGCTTCCACCGCTGTCAAAAAACCTCTCATCCATGCTTTTTTCCTTTACTGCAATATTTACATTGTTTACTTTGCTAAAATTTTCTGATAATATTCTTCATACTGAGGCACAATCCGCCGGGCTTCAAACTCTTCCACCGCCCTCTGCCGGGCCGAATGGGACATCCGGCGAAGCCTGGCCCGATCCCGGGCAAGCTCCAGGGCCCGATCCGCCATGTGCTCCACATCATCGGGAGGCGAGATGAAACCGGTAACTCCATCCACCACCACTTCAGGAAGACCTCCGATATCAGTGACCAGGGCCGGTACACCACAGGATGCCGCCTCCAGCAC
>CAYNGH010000296.1:0-1872 GCA_964396845.1 uncultured bacterium
CCCATCAAGGAGGGTTCGAGATGAACGTCACGAATTCATGCTGAACAAAAAAATTCATGGCCAAGGGGGCCATCACCGATTTATGTTATTCCATTTCTTTCCAAATTCAGCAAATTTCGGATCACAGCAGATTACAGTCAAATAACTGCCTTCTGTGCGCTTTTTTATTCTCGTTAGCCCCGTGTATAATAATGCACTGTCCATTGACCGATTACAGTCCTTTGGCTGTCTGATGAAAAAAATAATAGAACAGGATTCCCATCCCTTGAAGCTATGAATAGTAGTTGCCTTGATTCGGGAATTTCCCATAAAGAAGCACATTTTTTTCTTACGTGATTCTTTACTGTCCAAACTGAATGTGACCCTCCCCCGAATAAGTAGAGAAATAGTTAGAGTGTGTCTTCAAAGTATCAAGCATCCCGGGCAGCTGACCGGCTCTAACCCTTCCGAGAGCGGAGTATTCGCTGATGCCATGCCGGATGCCTGTTGATATAATCGAGAAACTGAAGGAGATACTTCCTATTTGCAAGAAATACATACATGATTTATAAACAACTTCCCCGGAATTATTGGGAATTATTGGCCAGTTCCTGGTAATCTTGCTGCACAACGGTTTTTCGGCACCCAGGACCCTGCATCCTGCAAAATAGAAAAAGAAAGGAGCCGCCGACATGCCTTCGACCGCGGTTTTTGCAAAAAGAGAGATCAAAGGCAACCCCTCCACCGACAGGGTGAGAATGTGTATAGAACGGTACCTGTCAGAGCCCCTTTATATCGACTGCGAATATATCCGCCACTATACCCACCGCCACCGACAGGTTTCCCACTGGGAGGAGCAGGAGCGCCGGGCCGAGTGCCACGCCCACGCCCTGGAACACATGACCCCGGTGATTCACCCGGGTGAGCTGATCGTTGGAGGAAAGACGACTTTTATCCGGGGAGCCATTCCCTATGCCAATTATGCCTCCGATTACATCCTCCGGGAGCTCAGAGAAGAAGAGCAGGACGCCCAGGACGCCGTGACGGACCTGGGCAGCGGAGGCGGCATCGCCGATGTGCATAAAAGGGCAGTCCGAGGTCAGTTCCAAGTTTTCTGCCATAAATTCCTCGTTTCCCACGAGGATCACCGCTATCTGGAGGAATGCGCCGCCTACTGGCAGGACAAGTGCATGCAGGCCGAGGGCGACAGGCTCTGGAAAACCCATTATCCCAACGCCCGGTGGATTTCCGACGGCTGGAAGACGGTATTATACACCGCCCCCCACGATCCCGCGCCGGAAGGCCGGTTCGTTCTGGATTTTGAAACCATCCTGGAAAAGGGCCTGAATTATATCATTGGCTGTTGCCAGCAGAAGATAAGCGAAGCCTTTCAGCACCCGGGAGCCCTGGACAAGACCCGCCGCGTTCATTTCTGGCTTTCCGCCATTCGGGTCATGGAGGCCACAATAAAGTGGGCCCACAATTACGGCCATCTTGCCCGGGAGATGGCAGAAAAAGAAGACGACCCGACCCGCCGGAGGGAGTTGGAAGTTATTTCCGCCAACTGCCTTTCTTTTGGATCGGTCCCCTCGGGCTTCCATCAGGCGGCGCAGCATTTCTGGCTGGCCTATCTGGCCGGGCACATAGAAGGCGCTCATTTGGGTTATTCGGTGGGCCGGTTCGACCGCTATATGTATCCCTTCTATAAGAAAAGTATCGAAAGCTGCGAAATCACTCCGGAAGCGGCCCTGGAGATTCTGGAGCTGTTGCGGGTCAAACATACCGAGCTGGAATATGTGGCTTCCTTCTCCTGGGAAGGGCTGGGATCGGGCAATCTCTTTCAGAACCTGATTCTGGGCGGCTACGACAGTGACGGAAAACCTGGCGACAACG
>CAYNGH010000297.1:0-1830 GCA_964396845.1 uncultured bacterium
ATATCATCCGGGATAAATATGCCAAGGATCCTGTATTGATACAGTTTTTGGAAAAACTTCGAGACACCCTGGATCGGCTTCCTCCTGAGGCATTTCAAGCAGGAGCCTCACCTCGTCAATCCGGGGCCGACAAGATTCAGGCACGAACCAGAGAACCCCTGCAGGATAAACCTGACACGGAAAAAGACAAAAAGAAAATCGCCCACGGCATCGATTCGGCCAGTTCCCGGCGGATTTCCGAGATGATGGAACGGCACAACCTGTTGATGATGGACAAGATTAAACAGGATGTGGAGGTTTTAATCAACGAACTGACTTACCCCGACATGGAAATGGTTCAGCTGGCGGGATCCGCATTGTTGAACCGGGGGAGGGAAGTGATTGAGCCTTTGTTTCATTATCTTCTGGATTCCGACAATATCACTGCCCGGAAGACGGGAGTCATGATCCTGCGGAAGCTGGACAAAAATATCGGCAAACGTTTCATGGAAGCTCTGTTGGGGGACACCAACGCCCGGCAGAAAGAAACTATCCTCCACATATTGCGGGAGTTTCCCGAGGCATCCCTGCTGGATGCTTATTCCATTCTTCTGAGTGACCCGGATCCCAGGGTTCGTCGGGTTTTTCTGCGAATTCTGGTAAATCGGGATTCTTCCCATTACATCCAGATGCTCACAGACGCTTTGAAAGACAAAAATGAAGAGGTGGCAGCGGATGTGGCAGAAACCCTGGGGCTTATCGGGGAGCCATCCGCGGTGGGGGCCCTATCTGATGTGGTGGAAAAGAAGTGGATTATATTCAATGACGACAGGTTCAAAGCTCAGATAGCAGCCTGCAAGGCCCTGGGCAAGATCGGCACCGATGAAGCCCTGGAAGTGTTATCAAGAACCCTCAAGGTAAATCCCCTGATGTTCCTGAAGAGGGACAAACCTCCTTCGGTGAGGGCAGCCGCTGCCTTTGCCCTGGGTTCATTTTCCAGGGATAAAGTGGCAGAACTTCTGGCAATTGCCCAGAGAGATCCTTCACCGGTGGTTCGTTCAGCTGTGCGACTGGCAGAATCCATGCAGGAGGAATGGCAGGAACCTCCGCAGGATGGAAGCCTGAATTAATCATATACAGTTTTTTCTCCGTCGGACTTTCCCCGGTAGGGAATTGACGCCATCATGCGTAATATAACAGAGTATGATGGGAAACACCAGGGACAGAATGGCTGACATTGAACCCCTGATTGAACAGGTGGTCCGGAATCTCGGGGTTGAATTTAACTATAATCACGAAACCGGCAAGTTTCTGCTGGATTTTGTTCTTGAAAATAACCGGACTCAGATGGTTTATATCTTCACCGGCAAATGTGACCGGGGACGCAACCGTGGACGGGAACTGCTGGTTGTCGAAACAACTGTGGGCACTTACAATGAATATGTGGACCCGGTTTTCCTGCTGGAATCCAACCAGGAGCTTATCTTTTCCAAGGTTTTTCTCAGAAAGGACAGCCTTTTTCCCGGCGAGATGGACGACGGGGAATTTGAAATTGACCTGGGATACCGGGATATAATGGTGGAAGCTTCTTTTTTTCTGGACTCGGTGACCCCGGAAATCCTCGAGGCCATAATCGATGAGGTAGCCCGCCACGGGGATGAACTGGAATATATACTATTCGGAGTTGATATTGAATAATCAATATCAGAGGGTTTGTGCTTTAACCTGCTGATTTTGGATTATTCAAGTCAATCTTTTTCTTGCCCCATTTAAAATGGGGGGGGTTATAGTGCCGATGGGTGGTTATTTTTGTTCACATTCCGCAATCTTCTCAATGACTGCTGTCATGTC
>CAYNGH010000298.1:0-1813 GCA_964396845.1 uncultured bacterium
CAGTGATGGGCGACAAGAGCGATGCCGCTCCTCTTCCGACCCTCACAGGCATCCATAACAACATCGAAATAAATCTGGACTTTTCCCCCTATCCCGAGGGAGGTTACCTGGCCAACATTGAGGCCAAGGCGACATGCCCCTGCAAGGTAGTCCTGACCCTTGAAGACAGGGAAATAAAGTCCACAAAGTTCAAGACATCAGAAAAAATCCCCATAACTGAAATCGAGGTAGGCGACAAGGCTTTTGACGACAAGTACTTCATCGAAACTCTTGAGCAGGACAAGGTGAAAGATTTTCTCCTGAATCCGCCGGTGAGGGAAGGCATTGAAAAATTAGGGGAATTTGATCGGTTTGTCTTTAATTACAAACATCTAAAGCTGATATATTATGTGAAAAACATGGAAAGCCTTGATGTAACATGGCTCTTTGAAAGCATCGACACCCTGACCCATCTTGCCAGCAGTCTTTGAACCTCGCAGGACAATCCCCCACAAGAAAGAGAACTGCTCAATCCTCCTTGGGGTAGCGCAGTTTGGGATGTTGCCGGGAGGATATGTAGTGACTGCACTTGTAACACTCATCGGCAGGACAGCAGGAAAGCTCTGTCTTGACATGCCAGCATGGATGATTGTAATTCCTGTATGCCTGGCATTTTTCCCGGATTGAGTTCGGGCAGTCCCTTTCTTCCCAGCAGGGTTTTATTGTCAGGACACATTTTATCCCTTCAATGTTAAGGCCCACCTCATTGATGAGTTTTTTTATCCGGGCTATCCATTCTACCTCGTCCAATGTAAACAACCGGTAGTTGTTACCGGGGTGCCTGTAGGGATGAATAAGCCCCATCCTCTCATATGCTCTGATGAGATTGGTGGTGACACCGCTCATCTGTGCAGCACTTTTGATGTTATAGTCAGGCTTGTGTCGATCTGTTTCCTTCATAGTAATCACCATTATTCAACGAAACTCACACTTTTCCTTGATCTTTAATGAATACTAACATTTTTTTCATGATTCATCAAGGACATTTGTTCAGAAGGGAACCAGTTACAGGTTGGAGAATACGCAGGATAGCGGAATTATGCTGTTTATTCGACATGAAAATTAAAATTTGTCTTACAATAATTATCCTGTGGCTGTTCATTCTGATTCCCCTGCATTCATGGGCTCAGACTCCGGAGATGATCACAGCCCGGCAGAGAGATACCATCCTGATGATGACAGCCAGGGAAAACAGTCATTATGACATTGCCATGGTCCTGGACATATCCGGGAGTATGACTGGCATCATCGAGAAGCTCAAGGCCCGGGCTATGAAGGTGGTGGATTTTGCAGTACCCGGCGACACCCTGGTTTTCATCCGTTTTGACGATTCTCCCCGGAGGCCCTTGATTCAGCCGGTGGAAGACATCCGGGATATGGAGATGTTCAAGGGATGGATCCGCAAGACCGCTACCACCCAAAGATTCGGCACCGACATTCAATCGGCTTATTACATTGCCCTGGAAACCCTCCACCAGCTCAACGAAGCCCGCAGAGTCAGGGGAGAACCCATAAGAATCCAATATGTGGTTTTTGTTTCCGACGGCGACGATATTCCCCCTGCCCACAGTGAATTTCGCAATATTGGCAGTGAAAAAAGTCTGCGTCTGGAAGAATTAATCGAAAAGGCCCGGCGGGAACAGATCCTGAGGGTTATTCCTGTGGGGATGGAGTTTGACGGGTACCGGCCTGAATTTGTCCGTTTCGACCCGGAGCATATGCCCCATGGAGCAATTATCAGCGATTCAGAAATGGATCAGTTCGTGGAGCATCT
>CAYNGH010000299.1:0-1772 GCA_964396845.1 uncultured bacterium
CCTCCCATGGATATGCCGCATATGCCCAGGCGATTCTCCCGGGCCAGCCCCTTATCTATAAGACCATCCACCAGGCGGGGAATTTCCCTGGCGGTGTCCCGAACCATACCGATAAAAAAATCCTCAAAGTCAGGCCGGGACATCCGGTCATTCAGATCATCAAAAGCTCTCTGGCCATGGCCAATATTGTCAACTCCCGCCACCAGAAAGCCCTTCAGTGCAAGGCTCTCATATTCTTTCATGTTGGTTTCCTTGGTGGCTCCCAGACCATGGTAAAAAAGTATTGTCCCGCGGATACTATCCTGCCGGGGCGTTTCCCGGCTCACCAGAATAACCGGGGTTTCTCCGATTTTTATCTGCTGTTGATTCAAAGATGCCTCCTTGTATTCTGCCGATTTTTTCAGGGGGATATAAATCCGGCGAACCGGAAAAGAATGGGTATATAATCATCGATATGTTCATCAAAAAGCTTTTGCCGGCTTTCATCCGCCATCAGTCAGGCCCAGGGCAGGGAATGGGGTATGAAAGATGGCGGATTGTCACATGAAAAAAATGTCCATTGACAACTCCCTGAACAATGTGCATACTGCGGATTTCAGGATTGCAGACAATTTCTTTTGACGCAGAGAATCATTCCCCTCCATACAGTCAATGGTTGTTTATGACCAAAGAACAAGATAAAAAACCTCCCAAGAAAAAAATCCTTGAAACAAAATGTTAATCGTCCACATCTGAAGAAGTATATTAAAATTATCCCAGAATTAATTCATGGAGGGTCGGCCCTTGGAAAAGAATAGAGATAATAAGACCAATCCCGACACAGAACCGGGGCAGTTGAGGCTCCGTTATGTTCCAGCAGAAAAAGGCCGGGAAGTGGCCAACTCCATACGAAAAGCACTGGGGGCCATGAAGGGGGTTGAACGGGTCAGGATCAATCCCTTTTCCGGGAGTGTTCTCATCCATCAGGATTCTCAAGGAACAGATTTGGAAACAATTCTAAATGCAGTCCGGCAGATGGATGATCTCAAGGATATTCAATGGCAAAGCCTTCCCAGGGAAGCCGATTCCACGGATCCCCCGACAGTCCAATCCCTGACCCTCCGGGGAGAAATGGGTGTTGCGATAAAAAGGGCATCCTTTCAAATTGCTTCAAATCTTTATGGCCCGGGCACTGCCTTTGGCCTGAGTGACGGTAGCATCATACCTCAACCGGTGAAGGTTCATGTCACTCCCGGCAGAATGAGGCTGAAAGTACCTGAACTCAAAGGCAACAAGCCTCTGGGACGGCAAATAGAAAAAATTCTTAAGAATCTGGAAACTGTCCGGCACGTCCATGCCCGTCCCCTGACAGGAAGCCTGGTGATTAAGTTTCATGGCGATAGCCTCTCTCCCGCAATGATAATAAAGTTGCTTCAGGAGCAAGGTTGCTTTTGCCGGGGGATGATTGAAACTATTGAAGATTCTGATGAATATCGAGATATTTCCGGCCCTATTGTTAGAAAGGTCATTGGCCGGACTGCCCGGAAGACTGCAGCAGAAGCAGTTAACCGGCTCTTCTCTATAGCCCGAAAAATCATTTCAAATAATCCTTCCCTGGATAGTGAAGTAACCCCAGATATAGATGAGAACTGATTGCTGAGATTTTAACCGTGAGATACTTCCATTTGCAGGGGCATCGTCTAAAGCCATAATGACTTTCTCACAGAACTTGATGACCAATTCCTTCCGGATGAGCTGTAAAGGGCATGGCCCCTGAAAAAGCCAAGTTAAAA
>CAYNGH010000300.1:0-1764 GCA_964396845.1 uncultured bacterium
GGAGGATTCTGTCGGCCCGGCCCGATCATCAACTGCTGGCCCGGGGAGTCACCATCGGCAGGGGAGTATCCCTGAAAGGGTTCATCTCTGCCGGGACCGGGGCAGTCATCGGCGACAACTGCCGTCTTCGGGACTGCGTGATATGGCCCGGCGCGGTCATTCCACCGGGCACAACCCTTGAAAAGGCCATCGTTGCGGGAGATACAATCCTCCATGTCACCTGATTCCAGCTTCAGTCTTTGAAACACTTGAAACAGAGTGTATTAATGGACTGCAGTCCTGTGAAATTTTTCCAGCTTTTCCAGCACTTCGCTGACCCGGACCGCCATATCAAGGTTATTAGGCCTCTGTCCCGTCAGCACCCGGTAAAATCCCCCCACCACTTCCCGGACAGTATTGAACTCGTCAAAGTCAAGCCTGATTTCTTGGCGATCCAGGGGGTCCCTGCCGGTGGACCGGTCAACCCGGTATCGGCACAAGGTCAGGGGAGGCTGGGCCATCATGTCATAATAAAGGGTTCCAAGGGTCCCATACAGGGTCAGATTCCGGGACTTGACGGGATGATTGAAGGAGAGCCCCGCAAAGCCGGAAAAACCTCCACCGGGCAGGGTAAAGCTCAGGAGTCCCGATTCTATCACCCCATCCCGGGTATGATGATCCTGCCGTTGGATAGTCAGCTGGTCAACGGGATGAATCATATCCAGAATACTCAGGATGTGACTGCCAAGGTCCCAATATACACTGTGGGAAAAATGCCCCAGCTGGCGCACATGGAAACTGCACCCGGTTATTGTGCCGATGGCTCCTTCCCGGGCCAGAGATACCATCTTTGCCACTGCGGGAGAAAAGGTGAGGATATAATCGGTAAAAACCACCCGGTCCCGGCGGGTTCCTTCATCCCTGACCTGTTGCGCCCAGGAAGCCCTGGCAGTGAGGGGCTTTTCCGAGAAAACATGCCGGCCTGCCTTGAGGGCTTCCATGATGTATTCATAATGAGTGCCGATGGGGGTCGCCACCACCACCACGTCCACTAAATCATCAAGAATCAATGGGTAAGGGGAAGTCAGCTTTGTGGCATCCCCGAAATCACCCCGGATATTCTCAGGATGCCGGGTTGCGATATGGGTTACAGCAAAACCGGGATCCTGGGAAAAATACCGGTAAAGAATCTTCCCCCAGTGACCATAACCGATAATGCCCACGTTAAATTTTTTCAATATTTTATCCTCACTGATCCTGTTCTTCCCACTGCTCCCAGTGTATTCGTTCCGGTTTATACTTGTCCTTGGGCTTCTCGGCCCCGGTGGGATAGCCGATGGAAATCACGTTCAGGGGAACTCCATCGCCGGGAATATTCAAAATTCTCCTGATGGCGTCAATTCTCTCTTTTGAAGGATGAACCCCGATCCACACCGCGCCAAGGCCCATGGATTCCACCGCCAGAAGCAGGTTCTGGGTGGCTGCGGAGCAGTCCTGAATCCAGTATTCCTGGAGGGTGCCGTCAAAGCTCAGCTGAGGAAGCCCCACCACTGATATGGCTGCAGTGGCTGATTTTAGCATCTTGCCGTGGGGCAGGTTTTCCGCCAGCTGATCCAGGGTTTCCCGCCTTGTTACCACCACAAAGGCCCAGGGCTGACGGTTGCCTGCAGTAGGGGCCGCCATTGCCGCCCTCACCAGGGTTTCAAGATCCTCCCGGGATACCTTCCTGTCGGTATATTGCCGGACACTTTTACGCTGATGGATAATTTCAATGGTGGGGTTGAG
>CAYNGH010000301.1:0-1708 GCA_964396845.1 uncultured bacterium
GCTCATTGAAAGCACAAAGCTATATAAAGCGGCGGTTTACACCGTCGCTTTTTTGTTTCTCTGTTCCCTGTTATTAAAGGAATTTTCTCTCTGGGGTAAAATAGTACTTTAAAAGAAATAGAATTAAGGAGGAAACAAGATGGACAAGCCTACTCTCTCCCCTCAATCCAACCGTTTGCTGGAGATGTGCCAGGGAGTCATTGACCAGCAGAAGGACCCCCAGGAACTCTCAGTGCTGTTGGAAGAGATGTATGAAAGTCTCGAAAAGGCCCGGGGGGATTTTGAAGCCCAGGTGGAAAAGCAGGGCGAAGAATATGCCTCCAAGATGCAGTTAGAAACTGAGATGGTTATGGCTGCTTTTGACGATTATTATGACGGCCTGGAAAAAATCAGCAGTTTCTTTTCTGACAACAGATTTGAAACCATTCAGGAAGGAATGGAGATGATTATCCGTTCCACCCAGTCGATTCTTGACTGTCTGACGGTTTACGAGGCAAAATCCCTGCAGTTGGGGCCTACCAGTTTCCCTATTCTCAACATGCTGATTCTCATGACCGATGCCTTCAAGCGGGGGGATTTGCCGGGGGATGAGTTCAGGGCTTACATTTTCAATGCCGGACAATTCTTTGAAAAAATGATAGAAGAGGGAGAAAATTACAAGGGAGAGGAAGCCAGGCAACCGGTGCAGACTCTGGTTGAGGGATACAAGAAATTCATCGAGGGCCTGGAAAAGCTTGACGAGGGAGCAGAGAACAACAACGAACTTCTGCTGGATGACGCTCTTGAGATTATTCACACATCCCAGGAGATAATCAGATCGGGTTACGAGGCATTCAACCAGGAGATGTTCCTGGGCAGTCCCACAGTATCGCCCTACACCAATCAGCTCATCTCCACCATCAACGGAGTTCGCAAGGGTAATTATCCCAAGGAGCTCCTGTCCAACAATGTGGAGTTATATCAGGAACACATGGACGAGTTGCGCAAGGAGATTGAAGGAGCAGCCAATGTTGATATCAAGAGCGATATCAACGAACAGATCAACAAGACCATGGAAGCTCTTGAAATCTCTGACGAAGGCCTTGAACTGGTGCGCCAGTACCTTGAAAACGACAACCATGCTCATCTGGATCCTGCCATTGAAAAACTCATCTTATCAACGGAGATGCTCAAGGAAGCCCAGGAAGGCTTCGAGTCCATCGTTGACAACGAAGGCAAGACTCCGTGCATCCGTTGCGGTGAGATGAACGTCCCCACCAACAATGTATGCGGAAAATGTGGCGCAGTCCTTCCCAAAACCGGGACAGAAGAGATTTCATCTACTTTTGCCATGGGAGAATCCGGAGAAGTGGGCTTCGGCGGTCAGGGTGGCCTTGTGATGACCGAAACCCTTTCCCGGCTGATTCAGGCTTGTGCCGACATCCGGGATGAGAAAATAACCCCCGATGAGTTCCTTGCCGAGGCAAACCAGCAGGAAGAAGACCTGAATCACCTTCTTGACGATCTGGACAACCAGCCCATTTCTCTGGAGCTGGAAGACTATCCCGAGGAAGTCCGGGAAGCTATTTCAGACCAGCTTCAGCTGGGCAAAGACATTCTCGACCTGACCAGGGAAGGCGGAGGAGAATATCTCGACGGCATAGCAGAAATGAAACTTTTCCTGGATGACGGCGACATCGAACACCTGCGGAAGGGTATCGAGCTGGCC
>CAYNGH010000302.1:0-1702 GCA_964396845.1 uncultured bacterium
CTGAGCTAACGGCCCACGCAAAAAGCATATTACAATATTTCATCTCATTTGTCAACACTGTTCCACAAAAAAATCAAGTGTTGTTCAACATGTAATCCCGGGCCAGTTTCGAAGCCCAATCATCCGCCTCCTTTCTGGAAGCGCAGGGATTATTCTCGTCGGTTATGGGAATAGTCTGCGTGGCATCCCCTTCATGAATCGACACAACAACCCTGGGAATCCAGCTTTCCTGAGAATTTTGATAGGAATCGATTTCCCAGCAGTATTTTTTCAACTGCACCTCACCTCCCGCTGTCTTTTTCGCCTGACTCTGCAGGCTTACTGATGTCATCGGCTTCCCCAGGTGACGAATCTTCCTCCCGGGTCTTTTTAGCATCTGCCGCGGGATTCCTGGCCTGAACAATAGACATGAGAATATCCCGTCGGATAAAGGCAAGGTTGTTGAAAATCCGTCCTCCAAAAACCACGATAGCAGCAATGTACAGATCGACTCCCAGGCGATCTCCCAGAAGAGTGAGAAATGCCGCCAGGAGTGCGTTGGTCACAAATCCCGTGGAAAAAATAACAAAATCAAATTTGTTTTTTCGACCAGCCCGAAAGGCCCCCAGAACTGAATCGAGCCCCGCCAGAAGAGAAACCGATACATATTTGGCATAGGCCAGAGGTATGCTCACCGGCAGGAAAAACCCCAGTCCAATGCCTATGGCGATGGCTATCACAATAAGGGCAAAAATCATTTGTCCTTTTCTTCCTCTTTGTCGGGATTATAAACCGTGGCAAGACGATTGGCAAGACTTCCCCGGAATGGAGGAATCTTGATGTCATTCTCCCGGGTTATCCTGATGTCAACCCCCCGCTGAAGGTTGGGAGTCATACTGTCCATGAACCCGCCGGTATAGCGAAGGCCCGTGTCAAGATTCTGTGGCGGGCCTATGGCCTTGATGATATAAGGAGGAGAGAGTCTGACAGCATTTATGGTGATGGTAGGCCCCACACAACGGATGGCAGTGGTCATGACAATCCTCTCACCGTTGATGGATATGGCCTCGGCGCCGCTGGCCCAAAGCTCGTTCACCAGGGCCAGAAGGTCTATATCATGGACAATATAATAATTGGGGTCATCGCCAGGTTTCGGCTTTAGGGGTGAATCATTGAGCTGGACGATAATCCCCGGCCCCTGCAGTCCCGTGAGGCCGGCCTCCTGCCTGGCTCTCCCAAGCCGTCTTATGATGGCAGAGGTTTCATCCTTGCCCCTGGACGCAGTTTCTTCATATTCCTCCAGGGTTTCCCGGACATTGGCCAGATCCGTCTGGAGTTTCAAACGTTCAGTTTGAAGGTACTTGACCATCTCCGCCATGTCCTTGCGGGAGCCATACAGGGTGTTGGTGGTCCCTTCCTTTTTGTATGTCTTGAAAAGAAGAGAAACCATCAGCCCCAGAATAATGCAGGCCACCACCATGGACACAAGCCACGCCGAAGAACCCCCCGAGGAATTCCCATCTTTATTCAGCTGAAGATTCTTCCTGCGATTTTTCCTGCTTTTAAACCAGTCGGTGTCAACTTCAATTTCCAGGCTTTCAAGATTTTTCTCTTCCAATTTCAATCGTCACTCTTTTCCTTGTCACTGTTGGTACTGTCGGTTTCCACCGGCAGTATAACCGGGTATTGGGAAGAACGCACATCAATCTGGCGGACATGAATT
>CAYNGH010000303.1:0-915 GCA_964396845.1 uncultured bacterium
GGGGAAAACCAAGATTAAGAAAGCCACTCCCTGAAAATTTGTCTATTTGTCAGCTCCGGGCTGATGCTGTGGCATTCCCTGGGGGTTGATCTTTTTAACTGCCGGGATTTTCCGGCTTGAGTTTATGCATGAACGACAAAATTAAAAGCTATTGCCGATCCATCTCCAACAACAAGTTTTTTGGGATAGGAGTATTTGTCCTGATTCTTCTGTCTGTTGGGATGATCTTTGTTGAGCTGGCCTTTCTGCCGGAAGACAGTTACACCTGGGTTCATCGATTCAATGACCTGGTTGTTTTAATCTTTGTGGTTGAGCTGACCATCCGCTGGATTGCCGTGGGTAAATTCAGAGATTTTATTCGGGAATACTGGATTGATGTCTTGGCCATTCTGCCTTTTATGCCTTTCCTTCGTTTTCTGCGGATTTTCCGCCTGCTAAGGTTGTTCCGCATGGTTTCACTGCTTTTGTTCATGCGCAGGCACCTGCGGGCTTTTATTTATTTTTTCAAGAAGCGAATGGTGGAGTATCTTATGATATTCACCCTCATCGGCTTCGTGGTGGCCTTTGCCACTATATCTCTTGCATATTACGAAGGCGGAGGCGTAATAGGCGGGCCTGAAGGCGCAAAGAACCTGATGCATCAGTTCTGGACTACCATCTATTCCCTGTTTGCCGGGGAATATGTGGACGAACTCCCGGCAACCACTCCGGGCAAAATAATAATGCTGGTGGTGAAGTTCTGTGGCCTGGGGATGTTTGCATTCCTCACAGGTACTGTTTCTGCCATAATGATAGAACGACTGAAGGAGGGCGCCATCTTGGGCAAGCTGAATTTTAAGGACATGGAAGAACATATCATTATTTGCGGTTGGAATGATCATGTTCCCAAGATTATATGCGAGTTTCAGGGAGATG
>CAYNGH010000303.1:925-1682 GCA_964396845.1 uncultured bacterium
CCGTGGCCGGAATTTTGTTATAATTGCCGAGATTGACGAACTGCCGGACCTGAGCGATTATGGGGTGGACATGACTTCTGTTTACCTGGTGAAGAAGGATTTTATCTCTGCCCAGACTCTCAGTTTCGCAAATATTGAGGCTGCCTCGGTGGCTATCATCCTGGCGGATATTAACAAAAATCGCTCAGATCACGATGCCGATGCCCGCACGGTGCTGGCGGCCCTGACCATCGAAAAGCTGAACCCTGAGATATACTCCTGTGCAGAACTGATTCACCCTGAAAACGAGTTTCATCTTGCCATGAGCGGTGTGGAGTCGATTGTTCTTTCTTCAAACATATCGGCATATATGATGACTCAGGCCGCTATGAAGGCATCGGTGGTGCCATTTTACACCGAGCTTCTCCGGCCCAGCCAGGGGAATCAGATATACGAGGTTCCCTTTCCCGGCTCCCAGAGGGGTCAGAAGTTTGAGGATGTTATTGGCGGATGGAAAAGGGATTACGGAGCTTTGCTGGTGGGGATACTCCGGGCCGACGGCCATGTTTCGATTAATCCTGATACCAACAATATCATCGGTGAAGGTGACAAGGCTATTGTCATTGCCAAGAAAAAACCCCGTCTTAAGGGATGACCTCGGCCTGGGTTATTACCAGGGAGAAATCGGGAGAACATGGATGGAAAAAAGAGGCAGGAACTGCTCCGGTGGGCGGAAGGAATAGAATCCGGCTGGTACTGGTATGAATCTCTGGGATAC
>CAYNGH010000304.1:0-1583 GCA_964396845.1 uncultured bacterium
CAGGGGTAATCAGTTCCCTGATATTCATGGGGGCCCACCTGACTCTGAATTTTTATATATTCCTGGCCATGACTCTTGGAGCCATGCTTTTAGGATTTCTGGACGACTATTCCAAGGTTGCCAAAAAGCAGTCCCTGGGACTCAAAGCCCGGGAGAAACTGTTCATCCAGATCCTTATGGGGTTCGGCCTTGCCTTCTACATTATTCAATACTCGGGCATCCCTCTGACAATGCGGGTTCCCCTGATCGGCTTCATCGATTCCCGCCTGTTTTTTATTTTTTTCTCCATCCTTGTGGTGACGGCTACCACCAATGCGGTCAACCTCACCGACGGCCTTGACGGACTGGCATCGGGAACAAGTGCTGTGGCATTCCTGGCATATGTGGTGATATGCTACAAGAACAACCAGTTTGACCTGGCCATCGCTTCCTTTGCCCTGTGCTGTTCATGTGTCGGCTTCCTGTGGTTCAACGCATATCCTGCCAAGATATTCATGGGGGATACTGGCTCCCTGGCCCTGGGATCTGCCCTGGCCACCCTGGCTATTTTCACCCGGACGGAATTTCTCCTGATTCTCATCGGGGGCATATTTGTGGCCAACGCAGCATCGGTACTTCTGCAGGTATCATATTTCAAGCTCACCGGCGGAAAACGCATTTTCCGGATGAGTCCTCTACACCATCACTTTGAGAAAATCGGCTGGCACGAGGTGGAGGTTACCATAAGATTCTGGATCATCAGCCTTGTTTTTGCGGTGCTGGGTCTTCTGGTATATTTCAGGGAATTTCTCACATCGGCATAATCAGCCATGACAGGTAACTTTTTATTATGACAGATTTACAGGGAAAATCCATATCGGTTATGGGAGCTGCCCGATCCGGGGTGGCCCTGGCCCGGTTGCTTTGTCGCCGGGGCGCATCGGTTCTAATCAGCGACTATAGGAGTAAGGATCAGTTGCTTCAGGCCCGGGAAGCGTTATCCGACCTGCCGGTGGAATGGGAAACCGGCGGTCACACCCCTGAGATTTACCGGAGTCGGGATATGGTTATAATCTCGCCGGGGGTGTCGATTCATCACCCCATATTACAGGAGGCAAAAACAGCAGGGGTCCCTGTCATCGGTGAGGTGGAGATGGCATACCGCCTGGCTCAGGCTCCTTTCATAGCGGTTACGGGCACCAACGGCAAATCCACCACTGCCACCCTGATTCATCACATTCTTCAGGCCGACGGCAGACATTCACATCTGGCGGGAAACATCGGCCTTCCCCTGGTGGGATGTGTCGAGGATATTCCTCCCTGTGGCTTCATTGTGGCGGAGATCAGCTCATTTCAGCTGGAGGCGGTGGAATTATTCCAGCCTCAGGTTGCGGTTCTTTTAAACGTAACAGTGGATCACATGGATCGCCATGGCAGTTTTGATGAATATCTCCAGGCCAAGGCCAGAATATTTGCCCAGCAGAAAGAGAATAATTACGCGGTATTAAACCAGGAAGATTCCGCAGTGATGAGAACAGCCGACAGCATCAAGGCCAGGAAGCTGTTATTCAGCAGTGCCGGGCCTGTGCCAGAGGGAGTATATT
>CAYNGH010000305.1:0-1556 GCA_964396845.1 uncultured bacterium
AGCCATGGTTTATACCGAGTCCGATTATGACCTGAACCAGAGAAGCGACAACCATTATGTAAACACCAAATTCCTGGCGGAAGGACACGTCCTGAAGGCCCGGGAAGAGGGTATTTCCACAATAATCTACCGCGTCGGAAACATCAGCATCAATTCTTCCAACGGCCTGTTGCAGGATAATATCGACGAAAACGCCTTCTTCATTCAGTTCATGGCCTTTGTCAACCTTGGAGTCGTGCCGAATCGGGAAGACGAAGCGGAGTTTTCCTTTGTGGATTACCTCAGCCGATCAATTGTCCTCACTTTTGACAGGGAAGAACTGGAAAATGAAACCTATCACCTGATGAATTCCAACCAGGTGAAGATATCGGATATCCTTACTTCACCTGACCTGGGACTTTCGGTGGAAAAGCTGGATTTCTCCGAGTTCGTTGATTTCCTTTATGAACATTACGAAACCGAAGGCTTTGATGCCCACATTGAAAGCATCATGCTTCACCGGGGATGGCTGGGGCTTCTTGGGGCCCGGCAGGGAAATGCGGAATCAAACACCACAAAAATGATCCTGCTGGCGGAACGGACAGAAAAGATTCTGAGGCACCTGAGTTTCTCATGGCCGGTTCTGGCTCCATCCATATTAAACAGAATGGTGAGAAAAGCCCTCTCCCCAAGGCTTGCATACCTGCAGAGTCTTCCGCTGTTTTCCGGAATGAATGAGGACGAGGTTCTTCCCCTGGCCCGGAAAGCACGGATGAGGCTTTTCCGGGACGAGGAGGACTTGCTGTGGGAAGGGGAAGCCAGGGACCGGTTCTACATTATTCAATCAGGAAATGTAGAGGTTTTCAGCCATTCCCAGGCCGGATGGATCGGCACCATTGGAGTTATGGGGCCAGGGGCATTTTTAGGACACGAAAACATCCCCGCACCCACATCATCTCCAGTATCGGCCCAAGCCCTAATGGGTGAAGTAAGGACATTGGAGCTGAGAGGAGGCGTTCTCGGCGAAGCGATGCAAAAAAGCCCCCGGCTGGGGATTAACTTCTTTGAAGCCCTGTCGGACCGGCTCAGTAAAATGGAACGAATGCTGATAAGCCTGGGATAGATACAGGAGTGCCCAGAGGCTGATTATCAGAGGGGGTTTCAGTATGTTTGGCAAATTCATACATAACGGCAGATGCTGATGAGAATTCTGCCACAGCCACCTGGAGGTTCAATATATCAAGCCTGCGAAAAGTCATTTTAGAATGACACTGGGGTTCTGCATCCGTGTTCGGTTAAGATTGCAATCATTGCTCCATCAATGTCCAGACAGTCAGGGTTGGGGTTTTGAAACGCATTATTCTCCTGCCCAGGGAGTGCGACAGGGAGTCCACAGGATTCCTTCATCGGACACGATGTCCGATGCTCCGGGCGCGCCAGGGACGGCGTATCCCGGAGGGAAAGGAATCTGTGAGGCGACATGGAGCAAACCTCCCTGAAGCAGGAGAAAGACAGCGGGAGAAACCCCATCCAGACGGCACAGCTACAAGGTTATATTACTTAACCGAACACCAATG
>CAYNGH010000306.1:0-1527 GCA_964396845.1 uncultured bacterium
ACCGTGGGCGTTTTTTCCCTGCTTGGGAAGGAATTCACCCTGCCTGTCATAGCTGCCTTGCTGGCAATTATCGGCTACTCCCTGAATGACACCATCGTCGTCTATGACCGCATCCGCGAGAATGTAAAGGATGGCGGAAAGAAAACCATCAGGGATACCATTAATATGAGCATCAATCAGACCCTCAGCAGAACCATCCTGACCGCTTTCACGACGCTCCTGGTGGTGGGAGCCCTTCTGTTCCTGGGCGGTGCCGTTATACACGATTTTGCCTTCGCCCTGATGGTGGGCGTCATTGTGGGAACCTATTCGTCCATTTTTATCGCAAGCCCCCTGGTTCTCCTCTGGGAACGGTTGTGGCCTTCCCCGGACAAAAAGCAAAAGGTTCGCTAAGTGCCGTCTCCGGAGTCTCTGGCATTGATGGTGTTCATTCTGGTTCTCTTCCTGGGGATGTATTCCATCGTGTTCGGTTTTCCGGGAACCCTTGTCATCCTGTTTGCGATCCTGATTTTTTCAGGCGCCACGGGGTTCACCCGCATTGAACCGAAACATATCGCTGTCATTGCGCTGGTCTCGGTCATTGCTGAAGCAGCGGGAGCGCTGGTCGATGTTTCAAATCCCAGGAAGCCGCGCTATTCACCGGCGGTCGTGGTCGCGGCCTTTGCGGGATCCATCGCCGGGGCAGTCATTCTGACGCCGGTTCTTCTGGGTGCCGGAACGTTTCTGGGGCTATTCCTGGGAGGTTTCGCAGGGCTTCTGGTGATGCAGAAAGTGGAACAGAAAAAACTGAAATCTGCCTTCAGGGAGCCGATCCGGGCGACCCTGATGAGAAGCGTCTCCGTTTGCGGCAAGGGCCTGGTTGCCATGGCTATAATGGCCTTTGTTCTGGTGCGGGTTTATTCCTGAATGGATCAGACAATGGGAAACAGCAAGAAAAAACAGGTTTTCTGGGAATACGCAAAGACCTTCATTATCGCAATTCTGATAGCTCTTTTTGTGAGAACTTTTGTTGTGCAGGCCTTCAAAATTCCCTCCGGTTCAATGAAGGATACCCTGCTGGTGGGGGATCAGATCCTGGTTACCAAGTTCAGTTACGGTGTAAAGATTCCGCTGATACGCAAAACGCTTGTTCCCGTTGGGAAGCCGAAACGGGGAGATATCGCCGTATTTATTTACCCCGAGGATCGAAGCAAGGATTTCATCAAGCGTGTCATTGCCCTTGAGGGGGATCTGGTCGAAATCAGGGACAAAAGCATATATGTCAACGGCATTCTTCATACCGATGAGTATGGCATCTACCGGGACGAAACCATCTATCCCCGCTCGGTACAGCCTCGGGACAACTTCGGACCCATTCGCGTTCCCGAGGGACATGTCTTTACCCTGGGAGACAACCGCGACGAAAGCTATGACAGCCGGTTCTGGGGTTTTGTGAATCTCGACGACTTGTACGGAAGAGCCTTTTTCATATACTGGTCCTGGAACAAGGAGCAGGGCTCCCTTCGATGGGACCGGATCGGCACCATT
>CAYNGH010000307.1:0-1521 GCA_964396845.1 uncultured bacterium
CTTCGGCGTCGCCAAAACCTCCCATCTCACTGATGAACATGCCCACGGAAGAAAACTTCTGAATCCGGTGGTTGAGATGATCTGCCACATAAACATCACCGCTGTTGTCGATGACAACCCGCACCGGCTGGTTGAATTCTCCTTCCTTGAAGCCTTTCTGCCCCCACTGGGTAACCGGGTTCCCCTGGTCATCGAATTTCTGAATCCGGTGGTTACCTGTGTCAGCTACAAAAATATACCCGTCAGAGTCCACAAAGACTCCCTGAGGATCCAGCAGTTGTCCCGGTTCAGAACCCCCGGTCCCGATGGGCTTAACCGGGCTGGGGGGGAGTTCATCTCTGGTGTAGATATAAAAAGCGCCCCCGGCAATAATACAGAATACAACAAACAAACTGATGGCGATGATTGAATTTTTGTCCAATTCATTCTCCCGATATAACAGATAAGCCAGGGCCGGGAAGTATATTCCTGGCCCTGGATGCAGTTTTTAATAGATGTGCTTGCCGTCCTGGATGATGACTCTGCCGTCTATTTCAACAGTGGGCTTTGAAACTATGCCGTCCATGTGGAATGGCACATCCACCACGCCGCCAAAGTGGGCATTGTTGCCGATGGCGATATGGATTGTGCCGAATATTTTTTCATCCTCCAGGACATTGCCCGTCACAATGGCCGCTTCATTGATGCCGATGCCGAATTCCGCGCAGTTGCGGGCATCAGGCCCAACCTTGTCCGCCATTTCCGACAGTTTCACCGCCTGTTCATCCCCGGTGATTTCCAAGGCATAACCATCTTTAAACACCAGCTTGATAGGCTCCCGGCAGACTCCTAACATTGCCCCGTCCACATAGAGAACGCCGTTGGCGGTCCCTTCCAGGGGTGCAATGTATGCTTCCCCTGCAGGCAGGTTGCCGAACATCCCCGGCTGGTTGTAAATACCCGTATCCGGAGCCCCGGCTCTGCCTTCCATAGAGAAGGTGAGATCCGTCCCCAGCTTGGTGGTGATCCGGGCAGTCTTTCCGTCGGTGAGGATCTTGACCAGCTTGTCGCATCGCTGTTGCATCTTTTCATAGTCAACGGAAATGCACCGTTTCATTATTTCCTCGGTTACTCCCGGCAGGGTTGCACCGCGGGCGCCGGTGCGCACGGCGTTTTCCCTGGCCCTGGTATGGGTCAGGCTCTTTGACGCCGGGGCAACGAACACATCCACATGTTTCCAGGCTTCTGCCACGGCATCGGGAGGCTCCTGACCATTGATCTCCCGGGGAAGCATCTTCATTATCATCGCTTCTGCTCCCATGGATCTGCCGATTTCAAAGAAGGCCTCGCCGATAGGCTCCAGCTGGGTATCGGTGATTACCAGGAACTTTTCTCCAGCCTTAAGCCCCAGGCAGTCCCGCAGGGCTATCCGGGCGCTTTTGTGGATGTCGGTTTCTGTCAATACAGCCACATTTTTATCACTCATATGTTATTCCTCCATGGTGTTTTTGTTTTATTACATATATTAAGAACGGCGGGTCT
>CAYNGH010000308.1:0-1510 GCA_964396845.1 uncultured bacterium
CCTCGTGAACTGCCAGGCCAACACCATGGCCCAGTCCATGGCCGAAGTATTCGCCGTATCCTGCTTTTTCGATTACATCCCGGGCCAGCTCATCGGCTTCGTGGCAGGTCATACCCGGCCCGATCCCTTTCAGGGCAGCATCCTGGGCCTGTCTTACAATAGAATAAATCTTCTTCAGCTCATCACAGGGTTACCCCACCCGCAGGGTTCTGGTCATATCAGAATGGTACCCTTCAAATCGAGCTCCCCAGTCGATGGTTATCATATCTCCTTTTTGGATCCTTCTGTCGGATACCCCGGCATGGGGCAGGGAACTGTTGTTTCCGCTGGCTACTATGCTGTCAAGGGCTTTTTCTGCTCCTGCTATTTTCATGTTATACTCTAACAGAGCACCAATGGAAGATTCGGTTTTGCCTTCTGTCACTTTCGGTAGGATTTTTTCAAAGGCTTCCTGGGCCAGGGTCACTGCTTTGCGGATTTTTTCTAGTTCGAAGGAGTCTTTTATGAGCCGGGGCGAAGTGATGATTTCGCTGGCATCGGCGATTTCGATGTTGCAGGGATCTGAAGTAATTTTCCGGCAGGACTGAATCGGCAGAATATCCTCTTCGATGCCCAGGTGATGGATTCCCAGACTTCCGGCGGTTCTCAAAAGGGGCGCAAACAAGGACTTGCCTTCACCGGGGTTGCATCGGGCCTGTTCAAACCAGGGAGATTCCTTTTCACCCTGGGTAA
Organism: uncultured bacterium; assembly: GCA_964396845.1. Classification (GTDB taxonomy): domain Bacteria; phylum Vulcanimicrobiota; class JAJTBE01; order JAJTBE01; family CAYNGH01; genus CAYNGH01. Next base: position 733 of record CAYNGH010000308.1, read on the forward strand.
AATACCGGCTGTCAGTTATAAGAAACTGTTTCTTTGCCGTTATGAGAAGCCAGCCATTGGACCCGGTAAAACCGCTGTAATATCGGCAGTTTTCCCTGCCCGTCACAAGAAGGGCATCGATGGCCGATGCTTCCAAGGATTCCCGGAGCTTTTCCATGCGATTATTGATAATTGAACTGTTCAAAAGAACTCCCCTCATCTTAAGGCTCTTTAATGGTTATGGAGCGTCTATTTCTCCCTGGTATGCCTCACAGGCGGTACCTGTCATATAAACAGGGCCTTCACCGGCCCATTCCACCTGCAAGTCGCCTCCCGGCAGGTGAACATCAACCACTGGGTTCAGGATGCCCCTGAGTCTGCCTGCCACCACTGCAGCACAAGCCCCGGTGCCACAGGCCAGAGTCTGTCCCGCGCCTCTTTCCCACACGGCAAAATCCATCTCCCCGGGGGATAAGACCCGGACAAATTCTACATTGACCTTGTCGGGAAACATGGGATGATTTTCGATAAGAGGCCCTTTGCCGGTTACCAGCTCATCGGTGAGGGCATCCACAAAAAACACCCCATGAGGGTTGCCCATTCCCACAGGAGTAAATTCCAGAGTTTCTCCGGAGATGTTTATTTGTGCCTTGATTACCGGCCCCGGCCCCTGGAGGTTGACAGGAATTTTATCCGGGGAAAGCACTGGTTCTCCCATATTGACCCTGACAATAAAATCATCGGGATCTGTTGAAATTATCCTGGGGTATCTTGGGCCGGAAAAGGTTTCGATGGTTTG